>NZ_JADYVG010000020.1:0-146771 GCF_020193585.1 Bradyrhizobium sp. IC3195
CGCTGATGTGATCTCGCGCTTTGCGCGCATGCTGATCTTCCCTGCCATAGCCGCCACCGATCTGATTCGGCAGCTCCGCCCCAGACACGACAGGGAAGTTGTCCGGTAACATTTTTAGCGAGGCAATATGGGGGGCAATTTCCCATGTCGCCCGACAATCTACGATGGTGTGGTCCTCAACCGACAATGTCTCACTGATCAGCAGCCTAAACCGTCCGGGTGATCCTGAAGTCGTGACGACTGACAGCACAGAGAGCACGTCTGAGTGGTTGCAGGAATTTCCGTGGCGGATTGAGGGGTGTTGATAGCCCATTATTATTGACCGACTGCGCAAAAGGCCTGTCAGCTTGCGGTAAGCTATGACAGATACAGAGCCCTTGGGATTAACGGGATGTGACAGGGACAGCGTTATCGCTCCAGATCGATCGGCGCCGAGTCACTTTTCCGCTAGTCTCAACGGCAGTGCGGATGTGGTAGGGACTAGTTGGCCTGGCTTCAGCCCCCGGGTCGGTTAGCACCGAGCCGCGCCCGCACTGTTTCTACATCTTGCCCCGACCAATCCCGCTGCTATCTCCGACAAGCTTCGCGGGTACTCTGGCGAAGGTCGGTACATCACCTGAAAAGGTGAGGGCCACGTACTTCCATTCTGCCGCGACGCGCGCAATGAGTGGCGTTGGACACTACATACCGCCACGAGAGCCGCCTGAATCGCGAGTTCGGCCGCAAGCGCTTCGGCGATGAAGGCTATGCCATGGAAAAGTTGGTCGCAGAGCTTGGCGCGGCCTTTCTGTCCGCCGATTGGGCCTGATACCGGAGGTGAGGGAGGGGCACGCCTCCTATATGCCCTCTTAGATCAAGGTGCTGAAGAACGACAAACGCGCGATCTTCAAACTTCGTCCAGCGGGCGGCGGACTTCCTGTATCGGTTTCAGGCCAAAAATTCCGCCGCGGCCTGAGCCGCGGCGGAAATAATCGATCTGGACCTCGTCATTTTAACTCCAAATAGCTCAGATCAAACTCGCCATGAAAGTCGGGGGTGAATACAAGCTCGCGCCATGAGCCCCTTCGGCGAAAAGGATTACCCTCTCCTTGGTGAATAGCCGATGAGAGAGCGAATGAACGAGGAACGAATCGCGGAAGGCGGATTTGCGAGAACGATTCGGATCAACCGTGGCTTGGCACCCGTGCGTGCACCTGCGGCGCCGCCGGTATGCCGTTTTGCAACCCGAGCAATGACCAGTCGTCGGCTCCCATGCCGCCGCAAGACTTCATCGGCCGGGAGGAAGGCGGGTCCTGAAACCCATGAAGCCCCACGACGATCGAGAGCCGCAGGGCCGTTTCGTTCTGCAGATGTCGCGATGCATTGCCTCACGAGCGACGGCCTCGTCAGCTTCTGGAAAGCCTATCCATAATAGGATCAGCTCCGATGCTCAGTCAGCGCCGGTGGGTGGGGCTGCCGCCAGACCGCCGCTCTTCACCGAACCATCAGACGCGCCAGCTCAGTCATCAGACATCTACCGCGGTCTCAACTCTTTCGTTGATCTGCCGTACACACCGCAGCAGATGCAAGACGATGCTCAGTCAGCGCCGGTGCTCAGCCCCGCCGGTAAACCCGCGTTCTTCGTCGGGCGGTCGGGCGTACTCCAGGAGCTTGAGGACATCGGATACCGACTCGACGAGGATTGGCAGGATGGCGCGTCCGATGGTCCGGTGAACCGCGGCGGTCTGGCGGCAGCCCCACCCACCTGTTCAGGGGAGACGCCTAGCGCAGCGTTCGCCTCGACGAGCACTCAACTCTTTCGTTGATCTGCCGTACACACCGCAGCAGATGCGAGACGATGCTCAGTCAGCGCCGGTGGGTGGGGCTGCCGCCAGACCGCCGCTCTTCACCGAACCGTCACAGCCGGTGTCGGATTTCTTACTCGATGTCCTCCCTATCCGCATCCGCACTGCCAATGAAGTTAGCCAGGAGATCGAGAGGCTAACGCACCGGCTTTGCCTTGAGGGCTGTTCACACGAAATGCCTGGTGGGTATTAACGAGAAATCGGCCTTGGACTGATAGGGTAGACTGAGGGCGTAGCTGATCGCTCAGATTCATCCCCGGGGAGATACCATCGTCCGCCGAGAATGAGCAAAGACGGGCTTGCTGACGCCGCTGCCTGCTCCGGACGAACTCGATTCAAAGTCGATTGCGCGCGCCATCGGGCTGGGATGCGCTCGATGCACGATTTCTAAATTCCGCAGCGGGATCTCTCGTGGGCAACCGAGACCGCGGCGAGCCCCAACATCACGTCGCCGGTGAATCCGAAATGGAGACAATAGAGCCACCAGATTGCGCAGCACCGGTCGAGATCGTACATGGCGAGTGCGCGCCTCGTTGCTGCGACCATCCGCGCCATCGGGTTCATTCCGCGTATCATCTGGAAACCTCGGCGTCTCGGGGCCAGCGCTCTCCGTTCAATGACTTTTAGGGCGGTGATGGCCCGCTGTCCGGCGCGTGCACCTGCAAGAGATTCGGAATTAAGATTGATGTTCGCCATGGCGTTCTTTTCCGCGTTTCGAAGCTGCATGCGATCTGTGTCGTAATCCTACGGTTCAGGTGCTGCTTGCAAAACGCCCAGATCTGGTAGTGCCAACTGATAGGATTTCCATCCGATAAATACGCTCACGCGATTGCACTGCCACGCAAAGCCACTTGCGACCGTCGTTCTCGGTTACGCGACCTTTGCTGCCAGCTCCTTGAGAATACCTCCGCGTCCGCAAGTTATTGACGCTCGCACAGGCAGGGCCTACGCCGTTTCCGAGTAAGCCCTCCACGGTCACCGGTTTCGCTGCCCAATTTGCGCGAATCCAGCCGACGTCGAGCGCTGGTTGGCGGCCGAGCCCCGTCTGAGGGCGCTGGCAATTCTCGGTCGCCTCGCTGAGCAACGCCCCAAACAGTTCGGCCCGCAGCACACCATCGTGCAGCGCTTGTTGGGATGGCTCCGACGCAAATCAGCCGAAACGATCATCCCGCACGGCGCAAAGCTGCGACGCTGGCCGCGTGTAATGGGCATTCCGCGACGTCTCCAGTCCCTCCGATTCTGCGCGCCATCGTGGAATCTCGGACTGGCCCACAGCGGGAGCTACATCGTTTAAGCGAAAGTCACACCGGCAGGGGAGGCAATACGGGCGCAATATGGCAGGCCGGATGACAGGCCGGCACCACGCAGATGAAATGGCAAGGATGACCGTGCATCTCGTGGGCTGCCAGGGGGTCCAATGATGCGTACCCACTGGCGGCGCGAACAGTCCACTGTTAAGCGGCGAATGTCTCTCCAGGTAAGGACAACCGAAGTGATCGCAGGCCTCCAGTCCGGCGCGATCGCTTCACCGTCGGGTTGCGTCTCATACCCTTGTAAGCCTAACGAACCCTCCTTCCACTAATTCGGCTTTGTAGGCCCGATTGTTAAGTAGGATTGTGGCGGGGTTATCTGCGGTCGGCATGAAACCTTCTTCGCGCAGCTTGTCCATTAGGGCAGGTGTGGCCCATTGCTGTCCTAGCGGCATTCCGTAGCGCCATTTCTCCGCAAAGAAGGCTCCGAAGTCCGGTACTCCCGCCCGGCCGGCCCCAACCACTTGGTCCTCCGCGGGGTTATGAACAAGACGAACGCGATTGGACTCATCCAAACCGGCCGTGTAGCGGTGACCTTGGATTTCATAGGTCATCGTCGGCTGGTCCGAGTCCGGCAAGAGACCGTGGTGGAATAGCCTCTCAACCATGGCGTCAGGGGCGATTTGCGAACCGTGTGAAAATCTCTGTGGAGCGGCGAATGAGACATCTACCGCTTCCTCAGGTGCGGCAGGTGATGATGGTCCAGCTTCATTCATGATCTGACTGAACAAATCATGATCTTCCTGTGTCCAGATGTGCGCCGTTGGCGATTCCGGTGAACGGGCATTATCGATCGGGTTCGGATCCATAAAGCTCTCCTTTCTGTTATAAGAACAAAGGCCTCTTGAAGATCTGCCCCCAGGGAATGAGCTGAAGTTCGTCACGAATTCAGAGATGGGTGGCTTCGTCATCGAGAGGCCAAGTTCGAATGTTAAAGAGGCTGGCTTTCGAGAAGCTGACAAAGGTCGAAAAAGGAGACAAACCCGCGGCCGCATCTGCCCCCTCTGATGCGATCATCTCCGGGCCAAGTCTCATTCCGCCTGGCCTCGCAGTCGGCGCGCGGGTCTGCGTCGTGCATTGCGTTCACCTGAGCGTAAAGCTGGTTAGGAGGTCCAGGTGATGCGGACCGCGACCAGACTCAGTCTTGCACCGAACATGTGCATTTCGACCTCTGCCCTCGACCCGTCGTTCTGGCTGACGCTTCGAGCCTATGCTCGGGGCCGCTAACCAGAATGGCCACGATAGTCGCGCGAGCGCGAGAACAGACGAGAGCGAGACCTACGTGAGAGTCCGGCAAGCGCGGAGCGAAGTGTTCACCTGAGATAACGAAATCGCTGAGACGCAAACCAGCCGAGACGATCATCCC
Source organism: Bradyrhizobium sp. IC3195 (assembly GCF_020193585.1). NCBI lineage: Bacteria > Pseudomonadati > Pseudomonadota > Alphaproteobacteria > Hyphomicrobiales > Nitrobacteraceae > Bradyrhizobium > Bradyrhizobium sp. IC3195. The sequence continues at coordinate 4,521 of NZ_JADYVG010000020.1, forward strand.
GAGCACGGCTAAAGGTGCGGCGGTGCCGGTGATCCGGGGACTGCGGCCGCCGCTGCGTGTAGTGGGTAGTCCGCGAAGTCCCCAGTGCCTCGAACCCTGCGCGCCATGATACAACATCCGAGTGACAGCCGGAGCTACATCGGTCAAGCGGAACGCTACGTCCTCAGGTGAGGCAATACGAACCGCCAACTTTGTCCCGGCTGCTATCGACGCTCTGCGTCATGCAGATGGCACTCGTGTCAGGGCGTTGGAAAGAGAATTCACTGGTGTCCTGAATAAGGAAAATCGTCGTAATTCGTGCGCGCGGTGGCGAGGTCGCCGCTGAAATGTCCGCTTCCTCCAAGCGTCCGTTGGCGAAGAACCGTAGGCCACATTCGTGCTCGCCCGTTGCGGGCGCACGAACAGTAGCTCCTGGGGATGCGTCACTGGTTTGCCTTAACAGCTCTCTAAGTGGTTGACCAAGATGTACGCCCCCTGAACCTTTGGCAGCGCTCCCCGAACGACTTGAGATCGGCCTCGTCGGCGTCGGGGCCGAATAGCCGGGCCTTCTCCCCGTCCCGGCTGATGCCCTCGCGCAGGAGATAGCCAAGATGCGCGGGCGAGCGGCGCCGAACGCACGTTATGACTGGACGACCTAGGTCTTGATGGTCGCCAGACGCGAGCGTCCCGCGAGCAGGCGTTCGCCCACTCGCCGGCGACCCGGCCGGGACGCAAAGGTGGAGCACTGATGATTGGTGGATCTTGTCCGCCGCGCGAGAGAGAGCGGCAGGAGCGCTGAGCGGCGGCAAGCGCCTTGGCGACGAAGGGCGTGGCACGCTGACTCCTTAAGGAGCGGACGCAACCTGGCCGAGGCTGAAAGGGCGCGAGACATCGCCAATCGTGTTCGGCGCCCGCCAATTTGTCCCAAACTCGCCAAAGCAGCGCGATGTCTGGGTGCCCGACAACTATAGCAGGTCTCATATTTGTCTTGCCGGGAAGGCCAGCGATCAGATCAAGGGTAAAATGGGCCACGAAAGGCGGGCATTTTTATTGCAGAGCTTACCGTGAGGTTCGTCGTGACACGCTTCAGCCTACATGTGAACAGGCGATGGCCGTGAGGACGAGCTCGGGCAAGTGGAATGCAACTTTGCGCGACCTGTCTGGTCGAAATGTTCGGGCCATGGATCGCGCTCCAGATCAGGTCGAGGATGGCGAGGCAATTTACTCCAGAGGGGCTGGAGCCGGTCCTCGGTCCGGCAGACGAACGCTTGACACGCCGCGCGGTGTTGGGCGCAACCATCGGCAACATTATCGAATTCTACGACTTCGGGACCTATAGCTTTTTCGCAATACAGATCGGTCAGGCGTTCTTCCCGGCAACTGACCAGTTCGTCAGCCTCATGCTGTCACTCGGAACCTTCGGCGCAGGTTTTGTGACCAGGCCGATCGGAGCCATCGTGCTCGGCTCGTATTCGGATCGGGCCGGCCGCCGACCCGCGATGACCGCCAGCTTTGCCATGATGAGCGCCGCGGTCCTGTTATTGGCTATCACGCCATCGTACGAGACAATAGGACTTGCCGCTCCGTTGCTAGCCATTTTCGCACGCTTGCTGCAGGGCTTTGCTCTCGGAGGTGAAGTCGGTCCAACGACAGCCTACTTGATGGAAGCCGCCCCCACCAAAGCCCGCGGTCTTGCGGTCTCCTTTCAGCCCGCGAGCCAACAGGTAGCTGCGACGGCCGGAGCGTTGGTTGGAGAAATACTCTCGCTCACCATGACAAGCGAAGCGCTCAATGCGTACGGATGGCGGGTCGCGCTGTTGCTCGGCGCGGCTACGTTGCCGTTTGGACTTTGGTTGCGGAGCGTCCTGCCCGAAACGCTGCACCGCCCCGAGGCGCCGGTTCTTGTCACCCAGCCCGAGGGGCGACCACCTACCGATCGCCGCATCATGAGCTTGGGATTTGTCATCTTGGCCAGCTGCACGATCACGACTTATGTTACGGGATACATGACGACCTACGCGTTGAACACCCTCCGCGTTTCCACGCCTCTCGCCTTTGCTACTACGCTCATCAGCAACACGGTCGGAATTTCTGCAGCACTGCTGGGCGGCCTGCTCGCCGACCGCGTAGGCCGTCGGCGTATCATGATATGGCCGCAGGTCACTGCATTACTGATGACCTATCCGGTATTCTTGTGGATTGCAGAGAGCCGCAGTGCCTTGGCACTTCTAGGAGGTCTCGGCGTCCTCACCCTGATCGGAACGATTCCGTATAGCGCCTTCTACGTGAGCATGGCCGAAGGTTTGCCCAAGTACATTCGTGGTCGCGCGTTCGCGACGATCTACGCTTTTGCGATAGCGATTTTTGGAGGCACAGCTCAACCGATCGTCACCTGGCTCATCCACCTTACCGGGAGTGCACTCGTGCCCGCCTGGTACATGCTCTTCGCGGGCGCGGCCGCGCTTTGTGCCATGCTTATGATGCCGGAGACGGCGCCACTCAATTATGTGCCCGACCATAGACGAATGGCCGTAACGCCGCGACCGCTGCCCTAGTCATGCCCGAACAGGTAAGGATGACATCTATGATGTCCGAAATGCGAAACATCGACCCGGAGGACGGGTATGGGGCCACCACGTAAAAGCAATCTATCCTGAAAATTCGAGCAGCTTTACATCGAGCAGGAGCTCCTGTCGGAGCGCAGCGTCTCCGTCTGAAATGACTTTTCCCCATTTACCCTATCTTGGCCGATGCGGCAGTTGCACGATCGGCGGATGTCACCGAAAGGCTGTAAGTGAGCCGTCACTCTGATCGTCGTTTAGAGAACAAGAAGGCGCGGCTTGTACTATCTACTAGCGCAAGTACGGCATGAGGATGCGGCCGCTGTCGGAGCAGCGGCCGCACGAGGGTCAATCCTCATCTCTGCTTGATATGTTTCCCGCTGTCAGTGCTGGACGCACGAGGGATCCGTCAAGCAAAAAAACAGATCGCAGATACCATTCAACGGGTCATCCACGCACTCAGGATATGATGTATCGGCTACCGGCGCACTCGCCGCAACCGGCTGCGCGGCAACGTTTGCAGCAAAAGGAGGCATTACCGCCGTTGCAAGCGCGAGGGCGCTCGCGGTCACTAACACAGACTTTTTCATTCGAGATATAGCTTCCCTAGGTTAGCCCCAGCCGCCCTCGAGGGTCTATATGACCACGCTGCAAGCGGTAAAATTGATTTTCTTGATCAGATCTATTGACCGAATGGATAAGTACGCAGCAATCGACGATCGGCTCATCGATGCGATGGGCGACGAGTTTCAAATTTGGCTGAAGCAACGGCTGGCCGAAGCGGGTCTGACGGACGATGCCGAGGTTAAATCGTCAACGAGATCGCCTGCGAGATCAAAAGCGAGATGATGCACCGGGTGCTTAGGGAGCACGGCATCCAGCTGTAAAAGCTCGGCCAGGCCCGTCTTACGGATTGCTGTCGCGAGCTCGCGCCATGACTCGATGAACAGTCCCACCAAGCTGATCGTGCGGCGCAGCCTGCTCTTCCGACGGTGCCACCGTTGCTCACTCGTGGCGGCGAGTGAAAAAAGCAGGGAAATGACTGACCATACGCCGGTGTACTGAAATTGTCTCCGCGGCGCCCGGCGCCATTGCAGTTGAAACGAAGAAGCTCCGACTTACTCGGATTGAGACCCTCAACGAAGAACGACAAGCCCAGCATCCTTTTGGGGGGCCAAGGAGGCGTGATGCTGGGGCCGTCGTAGGCTGATGCTAGAGTAGCAAACAGGCGGCGTTATTGTGCACCGCCCGGCTTGATTCGTCAAAGCGGCCGGGACGCTCAGCTCCCGTACATCCGGACCATCCGCGATCCGTTGAAGCTCGCCCGAAGAGTTTGCGCGCCAGTTCGCCGCGGGGAGGCTGGTGAAAGCACTGTGACACCGGGCGTATCGCCGCCAGCATCTGGTATATCTCCCGCCTGCAATAGTCAGCGGCCCAGCTTCTCGTCCGATCGCCGATGTTCGCCACAGCAGAGAATGGCAGCTTGCTTGTACGACGACCGACCATCCTCCGGATCGCCAGCCGATACCCCTCCGTAAGCAGTGTTCTCTCCCAGGCTCCAGCCTTCTGTGAGCTGGAGCCCGACGACGCTCAGCGCAGCTCAGGCAATCCGCCGAGCCGGTCCGAAAGGCATGAACTCACGCCGACGGCTCACCGCCGCAAGACAACCAGCTCACTAGATCCCCAGTCGAGCCATCTGAGCTGAAGCGTGCTCCGGGTCGGGAAGGGGCTGCCACGGCTGGCCAGCGGCGGTGCTCAACAAGGACCTACAGAACGCAGGAGTAAGCTTGCCGCGGTGGATCACGACGTTCTCGTGCCCCTCGGCGGCTCGAGCGTTCTGCCAGTGCTGATTGTAGCCGCGCTGTTCGTCAGACTTCACGTGGCAAGCGGCGAATTCGCGATCGCCCAGCGTTGCCAATTGCCAGGCATGTACCGGCCGCTTGGTATGGATGTGTACCCACATCGGCCTTGGCGTCCCGCCATTGCTCAGCGCCATGGGCTGTAGCTTGATTTCGAACAGCGTCCCTGGCTCTCCCTTCAAGGCGCGAGGTGGATCCACTGACGCCAGTTCCCCCGCTGCCCGCAACTGTGCAAGGTATTTCTGCGATGGAAACGCATAGGTCTTCATGCAATCGCTCGTGATTGCTGCCTTTCGCGCGCTCAATGACTTTGCCTGCCCCTGAACCTCGGACCCCATCCTTTGAAGCCGGACTATCTTTTCGTGCACTTCGGGCACCTGCGCAGCCGTGAGCATGCCCCGTCGGCGAGGCTCCTCCAGCGCGACTACACAGGCCTCAATCTCGGAGGACTGCGTCTGCAAGCGCTTGATCACGCGATTCAGGACATGTTCGGCGTCCTCGGGCTTCATCTGGCGCGCTTGCGAGACGGCGCTTTGCTGAGCCCGCAGATCGAACTGCAGCAGCTCGTCCAATCGCTCAAGTAATCCCGGCAGTGCCTTCCTGGAGGGCGGAGCCTGCCACATCTGGAGGTGATCGGTCGCAGAGGATGACGCAGCTGCCTCCTCCGGCGTGGCGAGTTTCTTTGTACCGAGATCCGAGAGCACGATGACCTTGCCCGTGGGGGCCGTCGTGACATCGGGCCTGGCGAGTTGCGCCGCAGGCGGGCTGGCCGTCGAACTCCCCTCGCCTGCGGCTGCTCCGCGCCTTGCTTTGCCCTTTCTGCGCACTGGAGTGCCTTCACCCACCAGGGCAGTGTTTTCTGGCAGCGCAGCCCAAGCCGGCGGTTCAATCGTCACTTCCGTCTTTGGCTGCAATGCCAGCAGCCGCATGACGTCGTTCGCCGTCACCCACGCACCGTCCACGATCTCGCCAAGCAACTGCAAAGGAAGGTCAGCTTGCGTTCCAGCCTCCCTCAGGGGGGCAAGCATGCCCCTCAGTTGGGATGCAAATTCCGAAAGCCGTTCCATCACTCCTTCCAGAACGGCGCGGTGCTCGGCGTCGAGCACCGCTCCTCCGCGAACGGCGTCGCCCGTCGAAACAAATGCCGGAAAAACATCTCCAACAAAAGTCCCGAGCAGACGCACCCTCCCGCTCTCGTCCATGAGGGCGGCTCGCGCCTCTGGTGCTAACGTGCTCGCTTGCGACTCAATCAAGAGCTGCGCGAGAGCGATCCGCGATTGCAGATACATACACTTGGTAGTGAGCGCCCAGCCCGTATTGAGCCTGAGTTCCGCCTCTTCGGCCTTGCGCATCTCGGGCGTGCTGCTTGGCAAGTGGGCAGTAGCCGCACAGACTGACTGCATCCGCTCGAAGCGCAGCGCCTTCTTTCCCCACCACTCCATGCAGGCAGCATATTGGTTGGCGACGCCCGCAACGACGCGGCTCAGCTGCTCGGGCGGAGCGGTGTCTTTGACATGGTCGAGCAGGGCTTCTGCTTTCTTTCTCCTGTGCTCAAGTGGGTACAGAATCTGGGTGGCTACTTCGTTACATTGGTTGCCCGCATCCAGCGTGTCGTCGCGGAGTCGGCGAGCCTGATCGTCGGGCAGGATACGACGCGCCAAATGGGACGGCAGATTCGCGTAATACTCCAGAACTGTTGAGCCTGCTTCGACCACTCGATCGATCAGCTCTTGCGCCTTTTCCAAGTTGCAGCGTTGCGTGGCCGCTCGACGGCAAGCTTCAAACTTCTCAAGCAGGCTGTCCAAATTTCGCTTTGCCGCCTTGATCTCGTTGCGCGTTGGCGCCGCCATATCTGAAGCCGCAGTTCTGTCTTGAGGCCCGGAGCGCATCCGCTCCAGGACGGCATCGAAGGATTGACCGCGTTCCCCAGGGAAGAGACCAGGCTCCAGGCTCGAACGGCTCAATTCCCCGGCGCTGTCGGCTCCCGCCGCCTCACCCTGTGATGAATCAGCTCGGCCAATACCTTTCATACTTCATCTCCGAATAGTCGAGAGTGCGCAGCCTGTCTGGATAGGCCCCCCAGCTGACGACTAGCTGACCAAGAGCATTCATCTGGATGCACAAGAAAGAAGATCTCGCCTTGTGTTCGACTTCCATCGCAGCTCCTCGTGTTGCTGAACTAGCCGCATCAGTGCCGGTGTGATCAGCTGGGACGTGACCGGGGCCCGACCTGCCCTGCCCGCGAGATAGTCCCGCCCAAATGCGGTGCCTCGGTGCACGCGAACTGGGCCAAGTCATCCCCAACCGCCTCCTGGACGGCAATTTTGGCCAAGCAGGAATGGCTAGCGTATGTCTATCGGCAGACCTGCGCTCGCAACACGCGTCCCGCTATCCAGCAAACAGACTTCGACCGAAGAGCTTACCAAGTCACCAGCCATACACGGGCGTGGCGAGACGCCGGAGGCCATCAGCAACAACATTCTCCAGGTCCGAACTGAGCAGAATCGACGTTGCGCAGCCTTCAAACTACATCTCGCCAAAGCCGGGCCGCGCCGAGGCCGGTTAAATCACACTCATAGAAATATGGCAGCGAGCGTACCAATCGTACCGAACATCAACCCTATCAACGAACCGGCTGTCGGCACGTCTCTAAAGAGCAGGAGGGTAAGCATCGGTTCCACTACCAGAATCGCTCCCATCGATATCGCGACAATGATCCAGATATTCTTCAGATGCATGTAGCCCAGCGCGTATCCGAACACGAGGAGGATGCCGCCGAACGATATCAGGAGAAACATCGGCAACAGCATTGCCAGATCACCGCCGGCCTTTCCAAATTGCCGTGAGGCAATCAGCTCGGCGAATATCGAAAGCGCTTCTCCAAGGAAAATCGCTGCCACCGCTACAATCTTCAACATCAAATTCATCAGCGTCTGCGGTCCCGGCTACCCAAGGCAGCCCGGAGACGCGGCATCGGAGTTACCGTGGCGGTTGGCTTTTCGGCGTCAGGCGCTTTGCAAGTCGTCCGCGCGCTACACTATCGCTCTTCACGTGTACTTCGAACATCTGCCCGGCTGATATAGATTCCTACATGCAGCCATTGTTTCGCGCCGACCAAACCATCTTCGCTGCTTGCAGAAGCGAAGATGGTTCAGGACGGCCCACCCCACCGCGTGCCGGCTGCCAGACCGGAGCGATCAGGGCCTAGGCTGCAATCCGCACGGGGAGAGCGGAATAGCCGTGCACGAAGTTGGACGCAATTCGCTCGGGTTCGCCGACAACCTTGACCTCCAGTCCCGCACCCAAAATCTCTTCCCAGAGGACTCTCAACTGCAGTTCCGCAAGATGTCGACCAAGACAGCGATGGATACCAAATCCGAACGAGAGATGCTGCCGTACATTCTTGCGGTCGATGACGAAACTGTTGGCGTTCTCAATGATCTCTTGGTCCCGGTTGCCGGAGATGTACCACATGACGACCTTGTCGCCCTTCCTGATCTGCTTCCCGCCTACGATGCTATCGGTCGCGGCGGTGCGGCGCATATGTGCGATCGGCGTCTGGTATCGAATAATCTCGGACACGGCGCTCGAGACCAGCTTGGGATTGTCGGTTAGTTTTCTCAGTTCGGAGGGGTGCTGACTCATGAACAGGAGGCCGCCGGTAATCGAGTTGCGCGTGGTGTCATTCCCCCCAACGATCAGCAGAATCAGATTCCCGAGAAACTCATTCGGCTCCATATGGCGTGTGGCGGGCGAATGCGCCATCAAGGAAATCAGATCGAGGCGCGGCTCGGCATTGATGCGCTCGTTCCAAAGCCGTGTGAAATAATCCAGGCACTCGGACAAGATTGTGCTTCGCTTATCCCAGCTGTCGATCGCATGCCCTGCTTTCGGAGTTCCAACAGCTACGTCTGACCAATAGGTCAGGAGTCGCCGATCCTCAAATGGAAAGTCGAACAACGTGGCGAGCATCTGCGTCGTCAACTCGATGGAGACCATCTCCACCCAATTGAAGGCATCATTGCGCGGCAAGCCGTCTAGAATCGCCCTGACCCGAGAGCGGATCAAGATTTCGAGTTTCGCCAAGCTTTCCGGTCCGACTATCGGACTCACGGTATAACGCTGCTCGGCGTGCTGAGGAGGTCCCATCTTGATGAAACTCTGGGTCCAGTGCTCGGCAGGCACGTCGACAATAGTGACACCTTGCTCTGACGAGAATGCTTTGTGGTTTGTGTCTACCGCTACGATATCCCGGTATTTCGTCAGGGACCAATATGGGCCATGAGGGCTGTCTTGACAGTAGTGAACGGGATCTTCCCTTCGCAACCGCTCGAAGCACCCCCATATGCTGTCGTCTTGAAAGCGCTTGGCCTCGCTTACATCCAGATTTCTTAGCGGGATAACACAAGCGTCGTCAGCTCTATAATCTTCCAATCGCCTTTCCATATCATCTCCGCAGATTCTGCTCTCGAGAGCTTACGGATCCAAAGGTCGCGATTCACCGTTTTCGAGCTGCCGTGACGTTTGGCTGCGACGGGCCGCTCGAGCAGACTATCTCAACGTGCGGCTAGCCGACCCTACCATATTGGGCAGTTCGGTTTGGATTGACTTTTTCAAGTCGATCTACTCAGTGGATCGTGAGAGCTTCACCGCTGGTGGGACGATGGCTGTGCGCTTGGGCAGCGCAAAGCGGAATGCACAGTCATAACGTAGGCGCTGCGTTCAGGCGCGGCCGGGTGGCTACTCTTGTCAAAATCACGACATTCATAATCGTCTGGCTAGGACTTTTCAGGTAGATCGATCCAGATATCCGGAGCGCCATTCAGGAGTGTATCCTGATCCGGAACGTAGATATTATCGAAGACCCTGAGGCCATGAGCCGTTGCCGCTGCAACAATTATGAAGGGGAGCTTGACCTGCTCCAGGTCTTCGAAGCTATCAGCGCCAACAATGCGAACAAAATCGAGTTTAAACTGTCGGAACGCTATTTGAGTTGTAGCCGACGCGACAAGATCCTTGACGCTCGACGCCCCTTGGGCGATCTCTTTCCTCGAATGGTTGAGGGCCGTGAAGAGGCACGAAAGCTCATCAAGCTCGGATCGGCTAAATCTTCGCAAGCGCGACGAAATGGGCACTCCGTTCCTGTATCTCACGGTCGGCACAAATCGTATCTCACAATCAAGAAGCAAGTCTGCGACAGCGCGCTTCACCAGGATCGCCTGACCGATATCCTTGAGACCGAAGTAGCTGCGAGTTGGTCGCGCATAACAAATCCAGCGGATTGCCCCCGTAACGGCTTCCTTCAAGTACGCCTCAGGCCCATCTAAACGCAAATGATAGTCGCCTTGCGATACGAACGTTCGATAGCCAGGCGGGAACATTTCGGTGTCGTTCGAGGAAATCACGGCAGTTGCTCCCGCACGTAGGGCAAGTCCAATATCAGCGTCCAAATCGAAATCGTAGCTCCCACCTGGTCTAAGCTGAGTCTTGTTCGGGTAGACTGTGACAATCGCGACGTCATTCTCCGATGCCGCTCTTCTGATCAGTTCTGCATGCCCATGATGCAGGGCGCCTAGGGTGTGTACCGTCCCAATACTCTGACCTGTTCTCGCCACCTCCCGGATGAACGCTTTGCCTGCGGAAAGACATCCCAGATGCATTTTCTTACTCCAGTTCTTTTAGACGCCGAAAGAGTGGTCTGATCGGTCGGATCGCAGAAGGTAGGCCCTGGGTGTCGTATTGGCCGCGCACGCCACCGAGCCCCAAAGAGCTTTAACGCCCGCTCACAGCTCGGACCACCGCACCAAGCTGCTCTAAGCTCACCGACATTGTACGCCATTCTATTTTGCGATTTCCAAAGCCGTCAGGTCGAGCCTTCTCGACCACGTCTGATCAACGATGAGAATTCAGCCAGATAGCTTGATGGCTCGCGCGGCTGATCAGCCTTCAAAGCGGTCTGCAGTCCCGGACATCGGTCGGCAAAAAACGGTGGCTCGAATGTGGTTATCTTAGCGCCCGAAAAGTCGACCTTTACGAAGCTGGCCTGGAACGGCGATATCCCACTCAGATTCGCGTCGCGCAAGGACGATTGGTTCATGCGAACGTATGCGACGCGCGTTGCCTCCAGGTTGGTGTCGGTCATTCCCGCGGCGAGATATGCCTGAACGAGATTGGATCCTTCGAGATTTGCGTGATCCAATGCCATTGATTGCGGGGGATCACCGGTCATCATCGACCTGTAGAGGTAAGCCTGGGATAAGTCTGCATATTCAAGATCGCAGTCGCGCACAAAGGCACAGCGGCCACGAAAGCCCGTCAATTTGGAGGCTCGCATTGTGCTCTCTGTAATTGAAATGCTTTCGCCTGATGCCCGAGACAGGTCCGCTCCATCGAGCTGACAGGAATGAATAGAGGCACCGTCCAACACAGCACCGATTAGGTTCGCGTTGGACAAGCTTACGGACAGAAGCCGCGCCTTGGTCAAGTCTGCCTGCTCAAGCTCCGCACTTGAAAGATTTGACAGGTGAACATCAGCGAAGGGAGCGCTCAGGGCCCTCGCCGCAATGCGGCCGCTCACCTTTGAGAGTCTCAGATACGGAAGATGAGCGCCTTCTAGGGCGAGACCGTCGACCGAGGTGGGACGCAAGATCGATAAACAGTCCCCCTTTGACTGGAAGAACGAGCAAGCCGCCAGGTGCGCTTTCGTGATCGTGACTTGGCTCAGCTTGGCAAAGCGGAAGGAAGCGGAAGGAAGGAAGCATTCATTAATGGTCGAACCCTGTAATTCCGCGCCATCAAATACAGCATCACTCGCGTCGCACTGGTAAATGAGAAGTCCGCTTAGCATCGCGTTGTCAAAGCGTGTCCTTTTCATGCTGCAACCGTGAAACAGACTGCCGGTTGCATCAATTACACTGCGCAGACTGGCATCATCGAAATTGCAGACCTGCGCTGCAATCGCGTGCATATACGCAAAATCGAGCTTGGCCCCGCGGAAACTTGCCCTCTCTAGCCCTGGGCAGATAAGGTTTGCCCCAGAAAGGTCTGCCCGATCCAACTTTGCTCCGTAGAGCTGCGCACGATTGAGGGTACAGCGTCGCAACGGGAAATCTGACAGGTCGTGACCGTTAAAGTTCTCGGAGGATAGCTGCAAACCAATCCCAGTCCTGCTGATCGCCTCCTCGGTTCGCCTCCCGACAGCGGCCACTGCGCGCAGCCGATCGGCAGCTCGGCTCCAGTACCGAACAAACTCGCCATCTGATGAAAGTTTGTTTTTCGACTCTGACCAGTGCTCTGCCCCTTCATTTGTGGTGCACTCGCTATCAGCGCCGATTGTTTGCGACATGTCGACGATTCCGTATTGCCCGGTTTACGAGGGGGCCTGTTATTGACCTCTTTTTGGTAGTCCTTGGAGTTACGCTATGCGATTTGTGGCGAACTCGTCGGCGAAATGGCGACAAGATGCGTCGATGAGACACCTATTGTGTCGGTGGCCTCCGCAGCCGGCACGCTTGAGCACGTCAGCCGAATTCTCGTCATGCGTCCCCACTGCCGCTCGCTGCCATTGTTTATCGAGACCGGCAACGCTGGCAGCGCAACGGTCGTTTGACAGTGCCGATATGTCCAGAAGTTGCGATTTGGCTCGTCAGCTCTTATAGGCAAATCCACATCGCTCTCCATCAAACCGAATGCGAAGAATTCAAGGTCTTGCTTCTTTTTCAGAAATGGACCCACGGCTTGCCGGCGGAAACGTGACCATTCACAGCGCTGCTCTCAGCCTTTCCTCGGCATTACATCAATTTGATAGCAATGACCGTGCCAGCCGCATCAGTCGTATTAATGGCTGAGTAGGCGTCATGAAATCGATATTGACGCCGAATGTTTAGAACCTGACAAACACGGTCTCATTGTCAGAGACCGCACCATCATCGCAAGGCTATCGTGAACGCGACAATTCCGAGCTCTTTTGCCAGAGAGCAAGAGCCGTAATCCTTGCGGGCACCCATCGATCACTTGCAATCCAACACTTGCGGATCGCCGACCTCACGGTTAGCGAGTGTTCGAACTCGGCTAGTCCTGCTCCGCGCGCCCGCCGGTCCATCTAAATGGGAGCCCGGGCCACAGCTGTCCTGGTCGAGCGATGATCGAGCGCGCAATCGTCACCAAATCGGCGCGCAAGGCGAATGCCCGCGATCGGAGATAGACATTTTTATGATAGAGGATCGAATTCGAAGGCATTCACGCGATGCCTTCTTCGAGGATCGTAGATAACTGACCTATCTCTTGCTCGCGCACAAGACGCGGCATGGCGGCGACAAGGCTCTTGGTATATTCAGACAGTGGATTACGAAATATCTCTTCAGTGGGGCCACTATCGACGATTCTCCCCCGGCGCATAACTATGACGCGATCGCTGATATGACGAACAACAACTAAGATCATGCGAGATAAAGAGATAACTTATGACCTCGCCTCGTTGCATGACGAGGATCTCATCCGCCACGCGGGAGACCACTGCCAGATCATGACTGATCAGGATCAGAGCCTTGCCCCGTTTTTTGGTCTCCTCGAGCAGTGCCAGCACATGAGCTTGCGCCACGTTCCGATTGTCTTGGGGGGTTGTTTGATGGTGAAGCCTGACGCCGAAATCACTCATACCTCGGGTCCGCGCGGACGTAACGAAGGGCTGCTCGAGCACGCGCGTGAACTCGTTCAGAACGACTTGTCCGAAAAAGCCGGACAGTTCGAGAGCCAGAGCAAATGTCGGGAGAACGAGTCCCATCGGCGAGCTTTCTCCGACAACTGGAAAAATGCGCAAGTTTACCGCGAACACGACGAGCATAGTTGTAGCTAGCCAGTAAGGCGGCGCGGTTGCCAAGAAGATTTGCGCGCCGCTTGAGCAGCTTCGACCATATGTTGTCTCTGCCGGCGATCAACAGAGTAGTCAAGATCGCAATAACCCAAGCCATCAGCAGCGCGGCGATCGCCAGAACAATGGTGGGGCCAATCTGTTCTGCGATGATCGCCGCGACGGGTCGATGCTGCTGGTATGATTCACCAAGATCTCCATGCAGGATTCGTAATATGTATTTGCCGTATTGAACGGCGAGCGGTTGATCAAAGCCATATTTCGCATTGATCGTTGCGAGCTCGGCCGCAGGTGCCGGCCCGACGTCGCCACTCCTCACATTGATGACGATCTGCGCGCGATCGCCGGGCATCAAGCACTGAACTAGGAACGTAAATGTTGCTGCAGCCCACACGACGGCCACACCGGATAAAATACGGCGCGCGAACCAAACAAGCAGGTTGTGGGATACGACCTTCACGGTGTCATTTCTTCTCGTCGAAATGAGCGTCATAGAAGACGGGCTCGCCCACTGACCCGTGGTCCAGCCACACGTCTTTCAGGCGCGGGGTGGTGGCCAAAGTCACGTCCAGCACCGTAAGGCCTATCACAGGAGCCTCATCCACGATCTTCCGTTCCGCCTGCTGATAGAGGCCGGTACGTTCAGCGCTATTGAAATCCTGCTCCGCCTTTTGGATCAGCTCCCAAAGTGTCGGATCCTGGAAGCGCGATGGATTGAAGCGATTGGGCTCGCCATTCTGGTCCGGCTTCCAGGAAATTCGGAATATCTCAGCGCCGGGTGCAACCCAATAAAGAAGCACGATCTCATAATCGTTGGGCCCTAGGTTTTTTCCGGCGAAGAAATCAGCAGGATTGGTGGGTTGAAGACGTACGTCAAAACCGGCTGCTCTTGCCTGCTGCTGGATAACTTGCAAGGCTTGCTCGCCATCGAGCTTCAGAAACGCGTACGAATAGGAAATGCGCACGACGAGCAAATTGCCGTTCTTGACACGAACGCCGTTAAGGTTGCGCTCGGTCCAACCCGCCTGATCAAGCAGCTGATCGGCTTTCCGAATATCGTACGCATAGGACTGCCCGAGCTCACGCAGGTATTCCGGCGAACTCTGACTTAGCGCATCGTTGCCTTCAAATGGCAAAGAGCCGAGGAAGGATGTGTCGACCGCGGCCTTTCGGTCAGTAGGTTAGGCAAAGGCCTTGCGGACGAGCATGTCGTCAAATGGGGGCCGAGCCGTATACAACGCCAGGCGCAGAGGGGTGCCGCCGGTAACGTGTCGCAATACTGGAAAGCGGGAATTGGCGTCCTTCCATGCGATGGCCGAGACATCGTATATAGCATCGGGAGCCGTATCGGACAGTCTGATCTGGCAGAAACTTCCAGCTGATCCCCTCAACGTAAGCCGGCCCTTGATGTTTCGCGGTGGCCGGCGCCGAATTGTAGTCGGGATTGCGGCGGAAGGTGACTTCCCGCCCATGGCGCCACTTGTCGACAATGAATGGACCTGAGCCGACAGGGTTCTCGCAATTCACCGCAAGGCCACGTTTGAGTGCCGATGGCGAGAGAATGCCTTGTGAGGATTGGGCGAAGACGTTCAGCAAGGGCTGGAACGGCACCTTCAAGTTTACCTGCAAGCTCAGAGGAGCGATTGCCCTTGCCGATTCGAAGCTATCGCCGAGATAAGGAGCAGCAGTCGGATTGCGACGATCGGGGTCATTGCTGAGCCATCCGTTGATATTGTCAGCGATGGCCTGCGCGTCGAGGGCAGTCCCGTCGGTGAACTTCACATTCGGCTTTATCTCGAATGTGTACACCTTTTTGTCCTCGGAGATGGTCCAAGACTCGGCCAGCCATGGCAAAATCTTGCCGTCCTCGTTGCGCGCAACCAGATTATCGCTGTACTGGCGTTGCAGATACCATTGTTGGACCCATCCTCCGAACAGGCAGGCAGGCTCTTGAAAATGCCCGTAACGAATGACGCATCCTCGCTTTACGCTGCCGGCTACCCCTTCCTGAGCATGAACGCTGGGCGACAATTGCGACAGGCCCAAGAGCACGACAAGGATAGCCGCCACTGTTCTTGCTTGACGGTTGGATTTGCCAGTGAAGCGCCTCGCTGACCGCGCATTCGATAAATGCATATCCGGGCTCCCGAGATTTGGTGTTGAGGATGCGTCAGAGCGGTGAGCTAGCTGTGGCTCGTGCCGCCTCGAAAGGAATAGAAGTGCCGAAATGCTCTCTCAGTGTCTGTCCCAAATATTCTTTGCGAAACAGCCCGCGCTTCTGCAGGATGGGAACCACATTGTCGACAAACGCTGAAGTGCCATCGGTCAGAACATCCGGAATGATGTTGAAACCATCGACCGCGCCGGCGCGGAACCATGTCTCAATCGAATCCGCGATCTGCTCGGGTGCACCCACAAGCAAGCGGTGGCCAAAAGCTTGAACGCTGCTGATGATCTCGCGAACCGTCCGACCTTGACGCGCCAGAGCTTCAATCGTGCGATGGTGACCGACAGAAAACGGAACATGATCTGCATCAGGCAAAATCTCCTCCGGAATTGGCCGCTCGAGGCTGAGCTTCTCGACCGCCACACCCATGCTTCGTGCAAGGGCGCCGATGGCGCGCTCCAGATCGATCAGTCCATCAAGCTTTTCTTTGCGACGAGCCGCTTCTTCCTCGGTGCCCCCGATACAGGTGACAAGGCCCGGCAGGATGAGCGGAGCCGCAGGGCGGCCGAATTGCCGAGAGAGCGCACGCAGGCGCTCTGCCTCCCGCAGAGCCGTCGTCAAGTCCCCGGCTGCCGCAAACACGACATCTGCACTGCGGGCACCAAGCCGTAGTCCGGGATCCGAACCGCCCGCCTGAACGATGACTGGGTGACCTTGGGGCGAAGCGGGATGCGTCAGTGGCCTGGGATGCCGAAACTATTGGTATCGGGATCGAGCAGGCGGAATTGACTCTGATCTGCGTAAACTCCCGCGGCCTGATCGGCGATGATCATCTCGTCGCTCCAGCTCAGCCAGAGAGCACGGACGGTTTCAACGAAGTCCTCGGCCCGTCTGTAGCGATCCGCTCGCCCGACTTCTCGACCGCCGAAGTTTGCTACCGTCGCCGGGCTCGACGTCGTGACTGCGTTCCACGCAACGCGGCCACGGCTGATAACATCGAGCGATTGGAAACGCCGAGCGAGATTGTATGGTTCATTGTAGGTCGTCGACGCTGTCGCGATCAGGCCAATCCGCTGCGTTTCGCGTGCAATCACCGCAAGAACGAGGGTAGGTTCGAGCCCATTCAGCGGTGGCTGGTGCGTAATGTCGAAGTTTATCGCGGGAGTATCGGCGAGGAATACAGCATCCAGCAGACCACGCTCCGCAACCTTCGCAGCCCGGACGTAGTGCTCGATATCGAAAAAGGCGCTTGGATTTGTACCCGGCCAGCGCCACGCGGCGGAATGGCCACCAGCGCCATGAAGATTTAGACCAAGATGAAGCATGGAGTTAACCGAAGACATCACAACCCCTAATGCGGCGCCCTCTGAGCCACTTGGTGGGCCTTGAGGACAAGTCAATGTCGGCGACCACCCTGCCCTTTCGCGCAAGCCCACGCTGAATGTGCGCCGGGCAGCCGATTTGAGCATGGATAACAAGCCGTCGGCTGATGTTAGAGGACTCTCACCGAACAAGATTCCGCTACGTGCTGTGACGTTCTGCGCGCGGGCGCAGCCCAAAAGAGCTTCGACCGCGGTGGTTGCCGATTGACGCCGTCGTGACAGCCAATTTCCAGCGGCTAGTTGATCCCACACGAGTACACTCACATCGGCGCTCCAGAATTCATCAACAAGCCAGCTGCTTCTCAGGAAGAAGTTCTGATGCCCATTCGCGATCGGAACGTTTGGACTCGCGACCGAGCGAGCAAGGATCGATAGAGGATCTTTAGAGGTCGAAACCACACAAACGCAATAGTTGAGTATTTCAATCTACTATTGTCTGTCGGCATCCCCTTCTATTGCGACGTCTATCTGTCCATCGCTTAGCCCAAATGGTCTCTGATCAGGTTCCCGAACACGCGCTGCGTGATCGCCAAATTAAAGTCGCTGCGCCGGCTCAAAGCGAGGAACATGAATTGGTGCGCTCGAGAACACACGACAGATTTGGGAGACATTGTTGATCAACCGCATGCTGCCCCGTTGCAAAGCGACATCCGATCAATAATGCCGCGCCAAGACAACACATCTAATAATGCGATGAAAAATTCTGGATTATAGATGCCTCGTTAAGGCAATGCTTGGACGCTGAGCTTTCTTCTGCACCACCGTGGCGCCTGCTGCATTCAAGGATGCTGCGGATCTTCGCTTGATTGTCTTGCAGGCGCCGCATGTTCTCGCTTTTTCTATCGGTATGATGACCGACCGCGACTTTGCAAGAATGCCCGTCCTCGAGGCCCAGTTGCTTTTTGAAGACAAACGCCTTGGAGCGTCAAACATCGGGAGCATCAACGTTCACGACACTCAGTTGGGTATCTGCGTCACTTACCGGCAGATGAGGCCGGGCGCGCCTCTCGCGATGATGAATCGCGGGTTATCAGCTTCATCAATGCCAGCTCGAACCGTTCTGGCTAGCCTCGAGGTCTGCGGCCATCTCCGGCGAGAAAGATCACGGAGGACACGCTGCGCGCCAGCATGGTGGACGACCGCAGCCCCGGCGTTCTGACCTAAGCCATCACCGTCCTGCCATTAGCAACAGGAGTGCAACCCGCGAGCGCCAAGAGCCGCTTCCTTCGGCCGTCCCGGCTTTGGATCAACCCAGGAAGACTGATGCTTGTCAAATTTTCATGCGTCGGTGCCTGGTATCTATCGCTACTTTGACCGGAAACGCGCCGGGCTCGGAGGAAGGAGGGGCCGATACGACCGACCGCGGAGATTGCCCTAGGTCTTTTTGTTCAGCTGCGCCTGCAGGTCACACCAACGGCTTGCGCGGCGAGATGTTTATAAGGCGCGACTAACGTTGTGGTGCATTGTGTGGCGCATCGGCTGCAAGCCTCAACGGCCCATTTTTCTTTTCCGAACTGAGGCGCCCGAGCGCCAGTCCTTGCCGCCACGTTCTTTATACACCCGAATCGTTTGTGGCCCCAGCCACGTCTGGTTGGCAGTTCAACGTCTCGCGGCCGCCCAGCCTGTTAACGTTGCGAGTTAAGCCATTAACCGTGTGTTGCGGATGCCTGGATCGGAGCCGCACGCCCGGCTCTTGTTTTACGGCCAGCGCCCCGCGCACCGACGCAAGGCCCTGCATCAGCGGTCCCGACAGAGGACAATGAGCTTCAGCCACCCCAGCCCGGACACGAGCCCGACGGCTGCGGCCAGACTAAGCTGTTCGGACCACAGCTAGCATCTTGACGAGCATTTAAAGGAGCTCCACTGGGAGCCGATGCAAGCTGGCCCAGGCATACTTCTCCACGCCGCTCAAGCCCACCGATAGCCGCGCTTCCGCCGCGCTGCTTCTCCCGGACCTTCACACGGCGCTGCCGTGGAGCGGATACCGACGATGGCCCCATCTCCCAAACTCCGCTCTGCAATGAACAACAGGCTCGCTGGCATACTCGGAAGGGCCCCGAATTTCTTCAATGAGGCTGGCCAGGTGTTCGACAGCTAACCCTTCTAGCATGGCAAGACTTTGTCCGGACAGGAGGCCGACTTGATGGCCCAAACTCTGGAACAGAAGAATGACTTGGATCCCCGGTCAGTCCAGCCCGCACGCCCTCAACACACCGATCCGCTCGAGAACAGCCTCGGTGTGTTTTATCGACATTGCGCGGGTCTCGGTTTCTGATCCTTATCGGATCAACTTCGTACGAATGATATTGACAAGGCTACCAAAGGGAGAAGGGTATGGACCCATTTGAGGACGTCAACCGATCCGAGGCTCGGATGCATCACCTCGAGCCGCGACAGGAAGAGACAGCGCAAGCAGACTTTGAGCAGCGGCTTAAAGAGTCTCAGCCAATCCTCGCAGCATCGGCTTCACCCGTGGCTGGATCGAACCGGACGGTAACGGATGGTAACAAGAGAGCGCAAGCTATACTGGAGAATGAACGGTGCACGGCTCCATCCTTTGTCAGAACGCGCGCTCAACTTGCCGCAACGCTGACGTGCGCGAACATTGCGGAACTCAGAAGAGAAATCGAACTCGCTGCGCAAAGATCAGCAAAATGGTCACGAGTGAGTGGATCGTCAGTCGACCGCGTCGATAGTGGCCGCGTTTACGACGACGTGATGGCATCGTCATACCCGGAGCTGCAGCGCTTTCAAAACCACGCCAGTCATTGCAAACCACATGCGTTGGACCGTCTAAGCGCGATGGCCCATTTGCGTTCCATGGCGGCTTTGCGTTACGACGCCGCCCCTTGGAATATCTGGGGAGGCCAACGACTTGATCTGGGTCGCGCAGCGGCAGAGCACGTGAGGGGCGATACCAGTTGTTCGCCTTTTGTGTCGCTGTCAGAGGAGGCCTCACAACTGCTCCTTTCGCCGGACGATGACAACGAGTATGGCGCCAAAGTCATCGCGGAAAACGCGAATGAGTTGCACACCTACACGGTGCCGAGGGTCACAACTTGGACGGCGGAAGAGATCGTCAGTATTCTCTAGGACGGGACTGAGAATGATGAACCCGCTCTGGCATGGATGACTGATACCCCGACTGAGGAGCGTGAGGTACTATTTCTGGGCGGAAACCTGGACGACTATCGGACCGCTAGCGCATCTAATCCATATAGAAAGTCAGGAACAAAAGGCTGAGTGGTACAGGCTACGGAAAGGGTGATTTGCCTTTTCCGGCGCTCGGAAACATCGAACGCAGCGTTTCGCGCTACCAATAATACTCCGGTCCAACTGGCCAGCGCGGGCGACCGGCCGCGTTCCGCGCTTGGAATGAGAGTTTCAGCCCAAACCTGTATGGTCTCTAAAGTTCGCCCACTTATCCTCGGGTTGGAAGGGCCCGTGCCGATCATTATTCACTTTAGCTTTCCGTCTGGCCAGGTCAGGTTTTGCGAAGCTAACATGAGTAGCGATAGAACGAGGTAGTCATGCCCGCCGACCGCAGCATGGATCGATACAACGAAATCAGCCCAACCGACGGCCGCGCTCTTCTCTTCCGTTGGCCGCAATTTGGCTGAACGAGGTGCTCGTCGGCACCTCGGGCGGATGCTCAAGCTTTCGAAACCACGGATCGTTTGCTCAGAGAGCTTAGATCTGCGCCCGAACGCAGTTTACGAGCGGTGAGCAAACCCATAGCAGCCAGCCCAGATGATCTTAAGCGGGATCGTTCATTCACCTTGTGGCTGCATTCGGCAGTACTGCGATTTCAGGTGAAAGGATCCCAAAAAGAGGCGGATGAAAGATAAGAGCGCACCCGGGCCTAAGGTCGTCATCATTGCGGGCCCGCGGCTGGAGCGACTTGGGAATAATGTTCTTACGATAACCGCAGCGTGAGGACGTCCTTCGAACTCATCTGAAGCGTTCAACTGAGAGCCTTGGGTCCGCCCATAAGACGACTACCTGAACCGCCGACCTTCCAATCCCTGAGATGGAATGGAGATCGGCGGCCCTCATGAGTTACCTGAGCAGCAAGTTCGTACAACTTGATCCTCGTCCGACGAAACGACCGTCAGAAACACTCTGATCTTTCCTGACGATCGAAAGGATTGGTATCCGTGCGAAGGTGTCCGCACGAAAGGATTAAGTCTTCGAAGCGCCCCCTGCTCTGTGCTCTTCGTTACCAGATGAACTTTGCGCCATCCGGCAGTTCGCAGATGAATTCTCCCTGGTTCACGAGTTCGGTGGTCCCGACGACAAGTTTCGAGGCTCGCACCGTCAGCTTGCCTTCGCGGCTAAGGCTATGGCGGATGTACTCGGTCACGGCATGCCCGGAGCTGTCGACCGTTTGATGAGCATTGGCGAAGCTGATGCCATTATGGACGGTCACCCTGAAGGCAGTGATGACCAGACCGGCTTGCGTCGCGGACGCAGGCTTGCCACCCTCCGCTGTGGTACAGCGGCTCATGTCCAGTATGAGCTTTACATTCTTCCCCGCCTGGAGGGCACTGAGCACCTCAGTGTATTTCGGCGAGGGCTCATCGGCTCTCGCCGGCGCGCTCACGCTCGCGGCCGAAAGCAAGGACAATAGGATCGGTAGTGCTCGGCCAGTAAACTTCATATGCTCTTCTCCCTCGATAAGTACCGCAGATTGCGCTTTTAAGGACGTCGTGCTCGCAAGCCGTTTGTCTGCTTCCAGACACACGCGCGCTCGCGCCGGTACAAAAGCAGCCTGTCGCAACGAGGCGCAAGTCGCCGTGATGGCTATTCCGACATCACAACCTCGTAGGTCAGGTTTGCTGGAGTGACTTAGCTTCGCGCGCCGACTTGAACGATTTGATGCAGCGTCTCCTCCGCTTGGAAACCACAAAACGGCAGCCGGTTGCGCTTGTCCGTCGCAGTCCTAACGGGCGAGAGAATGCTGTTCTCACATCTGCATAAGGAGACGATCCAGGAAAGAAATTCGACCAGCCGCAAGCGCCAGTTCGTCCGCCTTGCTGTGCACCGTCTCCCTAGATGACGCGTCCGCAATGAGGTGGTGGAGCGAACCTGACGCGGCGGTCCGAAAAAGCTCAATCAGGGGACCCGATCTCGGCCTGATCGAACACCAATGTCGGAAGGCACAAGGTAGCACCCTATTATGATCCGTCGCTTCGCGCGGCTTCCGTCCAGCTGACCGTTCGCGTCGTTGACAGAATCTATTCGACTCATTCCAAAGCTATTCGCTACCTGGATGCGTTCCATCAAAACAATCGATTTTGTCGATCGCGCCTAAAGCCCCATAATCTCTCGTGATGTATGGAGGCAGCATTCAAGGATGTCCCTTGGCAATCGATTCCTTCTTCAGTCCCTTTCCGGTCAAATCGGCTTGCGCGCTCCGGCGTCTGCATCCCAGAAGTTAGCTGTCCCTGTGCGTCACATAGAGGCATCTCGCCACCGTCTCCTTGCTAGATTGACACGCATGAGATCTCTGACGACCGTGAGGTCACGCCTTAAGGCCTAGCAAAGACGACTGCCTTCACACACTGTCATCGGCTTTGGCTCAAGCTACGCCTTATTGGACCGACGAAACGCTCATGACCCTGGCGAGAGGGCCGAGCGTTCCGCAGGTCGATAGTCTGGCTTCAGAGGTCGCCATCGTTTCAGAATGCTTGCGAGGTCGAGAGCACTGCTACGACCAGCGGTCAAAGCACTTGAATCTCACCTAGCGTCAGATTGTAGGATTTCCGACAGCCCCGCGACACAGAACCAGCTCGCGTGTACCCTTCCTGACAGGTAGCAAGAATTGCGAACGTCTCAAAAGCACAATGCTAAGCCGCTCCGTCCCTCACGCTGCTGGACTGCTCCTCTCCGGAACGCTGGCGGTCGCCATCTGGCCCTTACTGGGCGAGACCCGAACATTCTGGCGCCGTGCACCCCGAAAGACGAAATGGTGCTGGTGTAGTCACCTGGATCTATGCGCGATGACAACCACGAGGAGCTCGATTGGATCGTTCGCAGCTTCCGCTGGGCTGCGGCGGACGAGGGGACCTCGGGCGCGACGGAACTTCAGGGCGGTCGACGTCTTGCGTGCAAAGAGTCGGCTGCGAGAGGGTGTTCTTCAAACCGGGAGGGGCATTGATCGTTTCGTCGAGCATCTCAGCCTGTGAAGCCATTGGCCAGGTGCGTCGCGTGATGTGTCTTCGAATGCGGAAAGACTTGCATTGTCGTGACTTCACGACACGACAGGCTCAACAGCCCAGCAAGACTGACCGCAGACCAAGACGAATTGGGGAAGTTTCCAAATGTCGGTTTCGCTCATCTGTTCAGTCACAAATCCGATCGTCTCCCGCGCTTTGGTTACGATTGCGCGGCCTGGCGCTATTCGCACTGCAGGCGTTGGCTCAGTGCACGCAAGAACGGCTGTGATCGGCCTGCGAACGCGTCAGCGAGCTGCCGCGGTTCAAACAGAATCAGCTCTCTTGCTCGCATGAGCGGCATGTTGAGCGGCGCCGAGGTCGTAAGCAGCCCCGAGGGGTCCGTGGTCCATCTGACGACAATGGACCGGCAGAGACGGATCGACTGTCAACATGTTCCGCCCTCTCGTTTCGGGCTGTTCAAATTCACACCAATCCAGCCGCCTCTCAGTTCCATCGAGCCCATGGTCAATCGTGACGCGCTCAGGTCTTGACGTGGATGGACGAGAGGCGATGAAATGCGAATTCTCCTGGTTGATCATCATGCGGACTTTGCCCGCGCCGTGAAGGAAGCGCTCTTAAATTGCGGCTTCGCCGTCGACGTGACACGCACGCTGGATGAGGCGGCGGCCGCGCTCGATTGCGCGAACTACCACATGGTCCTGGTCGAAACGGATTTGCCCGATGGAGACGGATTGGACTGGCTGAAGCAGCTGCGGCGCGAGGGACGGTCAATGCCGGCGGTGATGATGAGCAGTCTCAATGATCTCGGACGGCGGATTGCAATTTTCAATGCGGGCGCGGATGATTTTCTGCCCAAGCCCGTGTCTATCGACGAACTCATTGCTCGCATGCGGGCCATTTTGCGACG
This sequence comes from Bradyrhizobium sp. IC3195, assembly GCF_020193585.1. Lineage (NCBI taxonomy): Bacteria > Pseudomonadati > Pseudomonadota > Alphaproteobacteria > Hyphomicrobiales > Nitrobacteraceae > Bradyrhizobium > Bradyrhizobium sp. IC3195. The sequence goes on from NZ_JADYVG010000020.1 coordinate 28,424, forward strand.
GTCAACGCAGATGATGGCGCCGGTAGTGACATTCGGGAATCTGCATTTCGATCCGATCGCGCGACAGGTCTCGGTCGGTGGTCGAATACTGAGAATTGCGCGCCGCGAAGTGTGCATTCTTGAACATCTGCTCAACCGCGCCGGCCGTACCGTGCCGCGCGCATCGCTCGAAGATAGCTTGTATGCATTTGACGACGAGGTCTCGACCAATGCGCTGGAAGTCGGGATTTATCGCTTACGCACGCATTTGAGCCAGGCCGGTGCAACGCTAAGGATCAAGACCGCGCGCGGTGTCGGTTACACTCTTGAACTCATTGGCGCAGCATCGGCTGCCTAAGCCGATCCAACTTGAAAGCTACACTCCCTTGAACGTCATTAACAATGCCGCCGGCACTGATGAGCCGTCGATGGTCGCCAGCGGGTTGCAGTGTGCCGCTTTTCCCCGCCTCTGCTACGTGCTGTGCGCAGTCGCTCTGCTATTTCCGCTTGCAGTCACAGCTCAGACAAAGCGGGATGGCAAGGGAGAACCGCCACGCGCGGCGCCAGGCAGCACCACCGGCACGCTCAACCTAACCTCCTCACAGGGTAAAACAGTTCATCTGACCGGACCGGCTGCGAGCATTTTTATAGCCGACCCGGCGATTGCGGATTATCAGGCGCCATCGAACACCACGATTTTCGTGTTTGGCAAAAAGGCCGGACGGACGAGCCTGTTTGCCCTGAACGACAACGGAGAGGCTCTCGCCGAGCTGCGTGTTGTCGTTACCCAACCGATCGAGGATCTGCGGGCCGCGCTTAAGGCCGAGGTCGGCGACTATCCAATTCAGGTCAGCTATACCCCGCGCGGCGCGATCCTTAGCGGTACGGCGCCTAGTGCCGATGTCGTCGAGACCGCCAGGAAGGTCACCGAGCAGTTTCTTGGTGCGGGCGCGCTGGTTGTCAACAAGATCCAGGTCGCCGGCTCATTGCAAGTGAATCTCAGCGTACGGGTGGCAGAAGTCTCCCGCAGCGCCGTCAAGGATCTCAACATCAACTTCACGGCCTCGAGCCCAAACGGCGCTTTCCTTGTGACCGGCAAAGGGGGCGGGTCCGGCGCGGCCGGCGGCGGCGGCACGATCGGGATTGGGTTTAGCGCCGGCAATACCAACCTGAGCGCTGTTCTCGACGCTCTCGCGAGCGAGCACCTCGCCTCAATCCTGGCTGAGCCGAATCTAACGGCCATGTCCGGCGAAGCCGCAAGCTTCCTCGCCGGCGGCGAATTCCCCATTCCGGTGATGCAGGACAACCGGCAGGTGTCCGTCCAATTTCGCCAGTTCGGCGTGAGCCTCGAGTTCGTTCCGACGGTTCTCAACAATAATCAGATCATTGTCCGTGTGAAGCCCGAAGTCAGCGAATTGTCGAGCGAAGGCGAGGTCAAAATCAATGGCATGGCGGTCCCTGCCCTCTCGACTCGGCGGGCCAGCACCGTGGTCGAGCTCGCCAGCGGTCAGAGCTTTGCAATCGGCGGCCTCATCAGGCGCAACTTCAACACTGATATCGGCGAGTTTCCCTGGCTCGGCGATGTGCCGATCCTGGGCGCGCTTTTTCGCTCCTCATCGTTTCAAAAACGTGAAACCGAGCTGGTCATTATTGTCACGCCCTACATCGTACGGCCCGCATCGAACCCGAACAAGATGAGTGCGCCAAGCGACCGCATCGCACCGCCCTCAGATGCGGGGCGGATTTTGACAAACACGGTGGCCCGGCCGCCGCGAGATCGCGATGCGCCTCGCGCCAGCACACCAGGATTGACCGGCAGCGCCGGCTTTATTATCGAATGAGGATCGCCAAATGACTTTGCGACATCTGTGCTACCCGATCGTTATTGGAGCAACATTGGGGGGCTGCGCAAATACTGCCTCGATCCAGCCCGCGCCGGCTGACCAAGAGATCCGGGTCGAGCAGAAGAGTAGCGTGCTGTTCCTGCAGAGCCTTCGTGGCCCCGAACGGCATCGGCTGCGAAGCTTTATTGCAGCGACCAGTCGCGGCCGGCGGGATGCCCTCCATGTGGGTGTCATCGGCCCACCCAGACTCATTGCACAGGTGGCCCACGAGGCTCGCGCCATGGGCGTTGCCACCTACAACATCCACCTGTCCGCTTCTCGTGTGGATTTGCCGGCTCGTTCCGGGGTGAGGATCGAAGCGATCACTTTCGAAGCCCATCCTCCGGTCTGCCCCTCGCTCTCCATCGTCGCTCCTACAGTGAACGACAATTCGTTCAATCCAACCCTTGGCTGCTCAGTCCGGAATAACCTTGCGGTCATGGTCAATGAACCTGGCGACTTGTTAGGCAATGGCGCTGTCATGCCGACCAGTGGTGATCGTGCAGTGCTTCCCTTCACCGCACGTGGGGCCACGTCGGCGGGCAACAGGAGCAATTTGGAGAATGAAACGCATAGCAGGGTTGCGCCAGAAATCCAATAAGCGGCTCGTAAGACCCGAGCAGCATGAACATCGGTTGGCCATTCTTGTCCATATCGGTCTTGGAATCGGCCGACGAGCCTCCTGGAATCCAATTTTTGCCCGGTCCTTTTCTTGGGATCGTGCAGCTTGCCGATCAGGTTCTGGGACAGTTGGGTCGTTGACCAGAGATTTGAGCGCATCGCTGTTTTGCGCGACGCTAAACTAGGCCGGCGGCAAAGACTGCCTTTGCAACCCTCTCGAAACACTCCATCGGAACGGCCTTGCCCATCGCACCCTTCCGGATCAGCTGACGCGCCAACACATGATCCTCGACAATGCTCAGACGTTGGGCGCGCGCCTCCGCCAGTAACTGTGAAGCCGTTTCGCCCTCGCCGCGGCACACCAATACCGGGACGCCGGTCTCGCCCCGAACGTAGCGCAGTCCAATCAATGTCGCTCGCCCGGTCAGTATCACTGTCGCCCGATGAATGCCGAGCGGAGACTCGTTCGCCGACTCCCGGCGGAGCCTGCGGTGTTCACCCTTGATCTGCGGATTACCATCCTGTTCCTTGGACTCGCGCTTGGCTTCGCTCTGCGTCATGCGCATGTCGCGCAAGAACAACCAACGCTGAATGAGCAGATCGGCCAAGCCGCCAATCAGAAGAGCGCCGGCAGCAATCGCGATCAGCACTTTGAGCTCTTTAAAGACAAAACCAAAGCAGCTCAAATCGCACACGGGCAAGTATACCAGTGCCCTCCAACTTGCGAGCACAGTGAAAACGAACGTAGCGCCAAGAACCAAAACTTTGACGATAGACTTTCCAAGCTCGACAACCGACCGCTGGGAGACAATCCGCTTCAGCCCTTTGACGGGGTCCAATTTCTCAAAGCTGGGTTTAAGCGGCTCAACCGAAATCGTCAGCCCGCCGCCGGCCAAGACACCGGCCACAATCGCCGCAGCAACCGCCGCACCTAGGATGGGAGCCGCGGCTGTTATAGAAAGGTCCATCAATCCGACCAACGCCTGCCGGGCCGCACTGTTGAAGGGCTGTTCCTGCAGCTTGTCGGTGAGCCGCACGGCTTCGCGCCATCCGTCTTCGATCGGGCTCGCCCTGAAGCACAGGCAGCCGAAACCAGCGCAAAGGCTTGCCGCGGTAACAAAGTCGGCGCTGCGCGGGCTCTGCCCTTTCTTCCGCGCGTCCCTCAGCTTCTTGTGACTTGGTGGAAGGTTTTTCTCTTCGCTCGTGTCGTTCATTTCAAGAACTTCTCGAGCCACTCCAGCACGCCGTTGAACCGAATGATCTCTGCTCCCATATATTCGATCAGGAAGACGGCGTAGCTGGCCATAATGATGCCAAAGGCGGCATTCTTGATGGTCGGAGAGAGATCGTTCAGCTTGATTTGCGGCGCAAAGCGCCCGAGCAGCATGAGGGATACGTCGATCAGAAGCAGCAGAGCCAGCACGGGCCCGGCGACCACGAGGGTCGTATGCATGATATGGTCGAGAAGCCCGATAAACTCCATTGCCCCGTGGTGGGTCAGGGGCGGTAGCAGCCGATATACGGGCCAGATCAGATAACTTCCATAGAGGCATCTGACCATGGTCTGCAGACCTCCTGATACAACGAAGATCGTAACCGCGGCAGTCCCGAGAAAGAGCCCCATCGGGGCGGCTTGACTGCGTGTGGCAGGATCGTCCACCTGGTTGGAGATGCCGCGCTGGGTATCAATGATGTCACCAACGGCCTGGATGCTCCAGAGTGGTATACTAAGCAGAAAACCGAACAGCAGGCCGATAAATATCTCCTTCAAGCCGAGGAGCGAGATCGCAACCATACGGGTACCCGGATCTAGTGTCTGCAAGCCGTTCCTGATCTGCATCAAGCAAGGCAATCCAATCACAACCGTCGCGCTTGCGCGGATAATCCCGCTAATGTGCGGTCGCGTGAATACCGGAAGAACCAGCATAATGCCGAGGGCCCGGGCCCCGCCAAGTCCGGCCGCAACGACGAACTCGACAGCAGTCTGAATCAGAGTTTGCGTCTCGGTAGGTGACAAGGCATCCATTTGAGCTCAGCTCGGCGTTCCTTCAGCCAATGCAACCGTCGCACTCACGTCGCCATGATGTGAGACGTCAAGAACTCTGCAGATCTCGTGTCCGAGCGGTTGCAGAGCGACAGGTCTCCCACAAGGCAGATGACTTCGGCTTCAACCATCCATATGACTACAGCCATCCGGCGCAGAGGTATGACCATTCGATGAGAGCACCGGCGAAATCGCGCCGCTGCGCGCCTACAAGCCACGCTTCTTCTGCTCTCACCGGCCGCAGCGCGGTTTGGAGATCTGAGGGCCTCAAAGCTTCCATCAATTTCGCAGTCTATGGAGATCGGCTCGAGCGGCACCTTCATTCGCAGGCTCATTCACCAGAACGCCAGAATCGTGGGGCCGCTTGCAATCAAAGCGGTTCGCCCGTTCACTGCGTCGACAACTCGCTAGGCAATGCATCGAGGACCAGGTCTCAGCAGGTAATTCCGTCACGTCGTAAGCAAAACCCAAATCGAATGGATAGAACTTCCAAATAGGGTCATTCTTCCTCCGAATACGGCAGGCTCACGGAGCCGAACAGGACAGTTCGGATATCTATCCGTCGCATGCTAGTGAGGCGAGCTTTCGATAAGCTGACGAACTCGCCCTTTTGTGGTTCACGATCAAGGCCGACAAACGCGCGCTATAGCTAAAACTTAGACAGCCGTGCGTTCCGCGCCCTAATACCTCGCTGTGAGCGCGGGGAACTCAGTGAAGATCTGCTGGGCTTGCTCGATCAGCGGCGCGCTCAGCACCGGAGCAAACAGAACGAGCACGGCGACGACGACGAGGAGCTTCACGGTAAGCGGCAAGGTTTGATCCTGGAGCTGGGTTGCTGCCTGCACGATGCCGATACCCAATCCCGCCACGAGGGCTGCCAGGAGCGGCGGTAGAACCCAGATCATGAACAGGACCAGTGATCGGCTCAGGTGGGTGAGGATGCTGGCCTCGTGCATCTCAACTCCCCGCAGATGCGTAGCTTAAGACCAATCCGTGCATGAGCCGTGACCAGCCGTCGATTGTGACGAACAGAAAAAGCTTGAAAGGAACGGATATCATTGTTGGTGACACCATTGACATGCCCATGGCCATCAGAATTGTCGTCACAATCAGGTCAATTGTGATGAACGGAAGATAGAGAAGGAAACCGATTTCAAACGCGCGCTTAAGCTCCGAGATCAAAAAGGACGGCACGAGGATCGCAAAATCATCGGCTGTTGCGTTGCCGCGCATCTCCTCCGACCAGATATGTTCCGTCGACGACAGGAAGAACGTGCGCTGCTCCTCAGTGGTGAACTTCTTGAGATGGGCGCGCAGCGGCTCGCTGCCCTCCTTGGCGGCGGTCAACCAGTCGTCGGCGGTTTGGTAACGAAGTTGCATATCGGTCACGCGGTTGTATGTTTGCTCGAATACCGGGGCGTCTATGAACACGGTGAGGATCAATGCAGCGCCATACAGAACGATGTTCGGTGGTATGGACTGAGTGCCGAGCGCGTTGCGGATCAGGAAGAGAACAACGGAAACCTTGATGAACGCCGTCGTTGTGACGACTGCGAACGTCAACAGGCCAAGGCCGACGGTCGTCGCAACAAGCGCAAGGATGCTCGGTTGAATGTCAACCATTGACCGCCAACCTGCTACGTAACCGGATGCCCAACGCTTCACCGACACGTACGATGTCGCCGCGGCCGATCAATTGACCGTTGGCGACAATGTCGACCGGACCGTCCAGCTGCCGGCCAAGCTCGAACACGTGCCCCTCGCTGATGCTTCTCAACGTACCCAGCGGGATGGGCCAGCGGCCGCATTCGAACACAAGCGTGATCTCAACACTGTCGATGTCGGCTTCCGATGGCGGGATTGCTTGCTCCGCTTGGGGTCGTATCGTCATATTTGCATACCTTAGAGGATGGGACTGCAGGCGGAATGGTCCCCGAAGGATAAGTCTGTCGCCCGCGACGTGCGCCGGCGCCCACAACTTGTCCGCAGCGAGGATGAGCTGGCCATGGGCAAATGGAATGACGTCGGGCAGCAGTGCGTCGCCGGCCTGTGCTTGACGAAGAAGCCTGACGGGCGCCCGCAGCGAGCCGATCTCTCTCGCAATCACGACCGGCAATTCCGAAGAAATCTTGCCTAAGTCTCGCGGTAATTGGCCGATCAACTCGCCTAACACACGAAACGCAGACGGAACCAGACCGTCAAGTGGCGCGAACAAGAACAGGCGGGCCTTTGCCGCCAGCGGTCCGAAAGTAACGTCGAACTCCAAATAGGGGTCTTTGGCCGTCGCGTCTTCGATGCGGATCAGCTGCAAATTCCGCGCGAGCATGATCTCTAATCGAGCGAGCCAAGGTTCCAGAGCAAGTTCTAGAAGCAGCGAGCGGGTTGGGTCGGAAGGTAAAGTAAGGCCATACTGGACCATTGAAATCAGCGCCTCGACGAGAAGGCGGGGCAAGGACAAGACAGCGGTCTCGCCTCCGGCGCAAAATACGCAGTCGAGCATCGACATGGCATATGGCTCGGCCTGCCAAACAAGCCGGCTTATACGGATCGATAGCGGCTTATCGCCAAGGCGGCTCTGCAGAACCGTGCGTGGTGCGGCGACCTCGTTGAGCCACGAGACCACGCCATGCGACAACTTTACCGCTGGCTGAAATAATGCGGGTTCACCCACGGCATTTACCGACAGGTTCCACGGCAGCTCGCGACGTCATAAGAGAACGAGCCATCAGTTCGAGCCACCGACCGCTTGGCTGCGCGAACCACCCTGATATCGGAGCAAAACCTCGTCGTCGGCATCGATTTCGGCTGCACACTCCGAACGCACAACGGTGGTGCGCTGGACATCGCCCTCAATCTCCTCCCATTTCTGGCTCGCCGCCGAACGCTTGGCCCATATGGTCCGCGCCTCATTCACTGACCGCTGAGCCTGCTCATGCGCGACGCGCGCCTGCTCACGCGCCTGGCGTGCCGATTCGATCTGTGCTGCCAGTCGCCCAAGGACGAGTTGACAGCGACGATCGAGCTCGGTCACGGACATCGTCTTGAGCGACGCCAGCTCCTGATAAAGTTCAGCTTCGACCTTGGCGCGACGATTCTCCGCGCCTTCAAGATTCTCAGACGCTCGCTGCAGCGCTTCGACCGCAATTCGGCGCCTGGCTTCCATGTTCGACAATTCACGAAGCGCGCTTCGCTCTCTCATGTCTTTCACCAGCCGCAATTTCGACGCTTGCACGAGATTTAGGCCGTCAGACGCGACATCCATGAAACGGTCTCCTCAAAGCTAGACGGCTCGTCCTGTCCTTGGCGCAAGAATGCGCGCAGTTCCTCGATCGAATCGATTGCCCGATCGGTCAGTGGATCGCTGCCCGACTTGTATTCACCGACCTTGATCAGGAACTCAGCCTCATTGTAGCGCGAGAGCAGATCGCGGAAGACGGATGCCGCCTTGCGATGTGGACCAGAGGCGACCGCATCCATGACACGACTTCGGCTCGACAGCACATCGATGGCGGGAAAATGCTCTCGCGAGGCCAGCGCGCGCGAAAGAATGATATGACCATCGAGAATGCCGCGCGACTCTTCGGCGATCGGATCGCCCGTGCCGTCACCTTCGACAAGCACGGTATAGAATGCCGTGATCGAGCCCCGCTCGCCCATACCGGCACGCTCCAACAGACCAGGCAGCAGCGCAAAGACGGAAGGAGGAAAGCCGCGCCGGGTAGGAGGTTCTCCTGCGGCAAGGCCGATTTCGCGCATCGCACGGCTAAAGCGCGTCAGCGAATCCATCATCAGAACGACCTGCAGCCCTTGATCACGAAAATACTCGGCGAGTGCGGTCGCCATATGAGCGCATTGCGCCCGCTCCATTGCCGATCGATCGGATGTCTCAACGACAACGATCGTGCGAGCTAGGGCATCTCCAATATGACGTTCGATGAATTCGCGTACCTCGCGTCCACGCTCTCCTATGAGCGCAACCACGGTGATATCTGCGGCCGCGCCTTTTACGATTTGCGACATCAGCGTCGACTTACCGCAACCGGCATCTCCATAGATTCCGATCCGCTGCCCTTCGCCACACGTCAGAAGTCCATCCAGCACGCGAACGCCGAGCGGAAACGGCTGCTCGATGCCACGCCGCCTCATCGGGTTGGGCGCCTTGCCGCGGAGCGGACGCGTGTGGATCGTCTTTATCGGCCCCTTGCCATCGAGTGGACGGCCGAAGCTATCGATTACGCGGCCGAGCAGGTCGGGCCCGACTGACACCTCCTGCATGCGCCCGGTCGGGAGCACTTCCGCGCGGTGGGACAAGCCTACCAGATCGCCAATGGGCGTCAGCAATACCCCGTCCGGCAGCAAACCGATGACTTCCGCTTGAAGTGACCATCCGGAAGCGTGATCCTGCAACAGGCAAAGTTCTCCAACACGGGCCCCCGGCAACACGGCATGGAGCAAGGTGCCGATCGCACGCGTGATCCGTCCCCGCACGGCACGCGTATCGACATCCTTTGCTGCGAATCTTAGAGATGCTATCGCCGCATGCACATCTCCTTCTCCGGCCGATTGATCATGGCCTGATCGTTGCGTCGTCACGGATCGCTTTCCTGAGAAGATGGATTAAGGCTGAGACGCAATGTGCGGAGCTGCGCGGCAAGTCCTAAATCGACACTGCCGAACTCACTCCACAGGACGCACTGGTCAGGCCCCACGGCCGGGTCCGGATCAATTCTGACTTTCGGCCGACTATCCGTTCCGTCGAACGCCACGAATTCACGCCTTAGTGCATCAGCATTCACAGGAGACACGTGAAGGCATACTTCTGCGCTGCCATACCTTTGCTCGATGGCGTGACGAACGGTCCTTACCAACATCTCACCCGGATCAAAGGAGCCCAACAAACCGGTCAATATCTCAATCACGAGCTGTGGCAACTCCTGTTGCAGAACGGCTTTTCGCCGGGCCACATCGGAAGCAGCTCGGGCGACCAGCTGTGCCATTTCGTCCGAGCCTGACCTAAGACCTTCGCAATGGCCGCGCTCCCGCTCCTGCTGATAGGCTCTCCTTGCCCAACTGCGAACCTGCCGCAGATATCGCTCGGCTAGCGCGAGCGTCTGCACCGCATCGTACCAGATACCAAGTTCCGCGCATGGTATCAGCGGACCAAGCGGCCGTATCCGCGGGCTATCTGGCAAGTCTGTTTCGTTGGCCGTCATGCCGCTGGCTCCTCCGTGGCCAAGTGGGCCACCACCAAAGACAGTAACTGACCCGCTGAATTGTGGTGTTCGGCTGTTGGGGATTCGGCGGTGGTCCCCACAGGTAAGCGGAAAAGAACGCGCACACGGTCAAGCTCTGATGCGTCCTTGAGCCAAGCACCAAGGCAGGCACATCCGTCATGTTCAATCTGGCTCGCGAGCTTCTGCGGATCGTCAATCGATGTGGTTGCGACGGCGATGGATGAGTGTCGGATTGCGAAAGCATGAGCTTCCGCACCAATATTTTCGATCAGAATCGCTACATCGTGCTTTGACACAAGCTTGAGCACCGAACGGGCATGCCAGATACTGCCGGCGAGCAGGGCCGCCCGACGCGGATCATGCCCGAGCAGAACGTCCCTACCCCAGTCGGTTCCGTTCGAGACCAGCTCACTGCCCACTAGCAATTCGACCAGTCTTTGCTGCAGTCTCGGAGTCTTCTGCAGCTGCAGCACTGTGGCGGCCGACAGGAGCTCATCAAGATGGCCGGCAAACCGGCCGGGATGAATCAAAGCGGCAAGCTCGCGCAGGCGATCGGGATGCGGGTTGAGTGAATGATTTGGGTCAGTGGATGCCATCGATACGGACCTGCTTGCCGCCTATTTCGAATCGGAGGACGGTTTTTTGCCGGCGGACTGGACCGCTCGCTTGCTGGCACCTCTGCCGAGATTTGTCACTTTGCGCCAGGATTGACGAAGCTGTCGCCCACGTGTGCTCAGCAGCACGTAAGATAGAATGCCCAACGCGGCGAGCGCACCTCCTGCACCGATCGCAATGTGAGTTGCGATGAATTTGGTTGGTTCGGCGGAAGCTGCCGCCGGCACAACGGAGACCTCATGCTGAGCTCGCTCAACCGGCACGAACACGACCGCCACCTTGTCGTACGATAGACCTTCGATGCTGTTGGCGACGAGCATCTTGATCTGCGGCAGCAAGGCTGAGAGCTTCGCGTTCGAGGCGTGTCGAATGAAGACCGACGCCGAGGACGGGGTTGCATCCTGTCGCAAAAGATCATTCTTCGGCAGAACGACATGAACACGGGCGGAGAGAACCCCATCGATATCGTTGATCGTGCGCGACAATTCTTCACTGAGAGCATAGACGTAGCGGGCTCGCTCCTCAACCGGAGAGGCAACGAGGCCCGCCCCCTTGAACACCTCACCAAGACTCTTGAAGGATTGGCGCGGCAAGCCATGGTCATTCAGCAGCTCGATTGAGTAGGCGAGCTGCCTTTCTTCCACCTGAATCGTGCTGGTCCCATCCTTACCGACCACACGGATGGCATCGACGCCCTTGCTCAGGAGCAGCCCAAGCATCTCGTTGGCTTCACGCTCCTGAACTTTGGTATACAGATCAGCTTTGCAACCGGCGAGGGTCAGCAAAAGCAGCAACAGGACGAGAGCATCAAGCCGCTTTCTTGCGGGCCGGCCATTACCGATCTTGTCTTTCGTCAAGACAGCCAACGGCCCGCTCAGCCCGCCGATAGAAGCTTATTCAGAGACGAACTGACAGCACCTGTCCCCTTGGAGATGAGCGAAACCTGGATGACGCCGCTGTAAACGTCCCGCAGATTCGCCAGCGCCGAGTCGAAATGATCCGCACCCTCCGGTTTTCCCACTGGATGCACCTCCACTTGCTGCACACGCAAGACCGGTTGTGCGGCCGGCCCAAGCTGCAGACTCTTGGTAGGATTAGGCTCGCCGACGAGCGTCGGCGAAACTGCACCCGACGGAAATGGTTTGCCCTGGTGGATAGCAGAAATGCTCTGAAGGACGCGATCGCCTAGCGGGCTCGCCGGCGCTACTGCGCGCTGCACTTCCGGCAGCGATGGAGCTGGCGCGTGCTCGGTCACAGAAGAGACGACACCTTGGTTCGAGGCCACCTGCGCAAGACTCTCGCCAAACTGAGTGTGCGCCGGCGAACAGCCGTTAGAGGCACACTCTACGGAGTTGGCAGGGATCGACGTAACGCCAAACAACATGGAGGAAATCATTTCTGTCACGTGGTGAGATGAGCCGTTCGTTCACACGAATGGGCCGCACCTTAGAGAAGCAAGCTGACCAAAAACTGACGAGCATCTGTCATCTAATGATCACGGTTAGCTTCCAATTTGGGACGAAGCATCGGCTTCCAAATTTTGGGACAAATTCCGGTGCTTGTTCTCAAGTGTAAAAATAGCAGGAATGCTCATCCCATCCACAAGGCTGCACATCTTGAAGAAAGTTCTCTATGCTGGTGTTTTCATTTGCTTTGGCGTCGTCGAGGCGCTCGGCGCTCCCCTGGCGCTGCCATCGACGCCTTATAGTTACACAGTTCTGGATCAGGACCTCGCGGCCGCACTGCAGGAATTCGGCAACAACCTAAATATCAGAGTCAATATCAGCACCGGGGTGAAGGGTCGGATTCGGGGGCGAATGCCGGATCTACCACCGCGAGAGTTCCTCGAAAGGCTGATTAATCTCTACAATCTTCAATGGTACTACGATGGGCTGGTGCTCTACGTATCCGATGCGCATGAGGCGCAAAGCCGCCTTTTGGTCTTGAGTCCAATCAGCTTTGATGCGTTCAAGGCGGCACTCGATGCGCTCGACATCTCCGACGAGCGTTACATCGTGAGACCCGTACCGGGAGATGGCCTCGTCTTCGCCTCTGGTCCACCCCGCTTTGTCGCGCTTGTGGAGCAAACAGTAAAAGGACTTGCGGCGGAGGCACAGGCACGGCGAAACCCGAGCGGTGCCGAAAAGCCGCCGCACGAGTCGGTTTTGATGCTGTTTCGCGGATCGTCCAGCGTGGTCATTCGCGAAGGACGACCGAATGACGCTCCTTCGCCGGAGGCACCACATCAAGACGGCGTGGTCCACACACCCGATGCAGGTAAGAAATGACTTGATGACAACAGATGGCCTCGAAGAGATGCAATGCGTCTGCTTATGCCCTCTGTCAGCTTTTCGAAAGCTACTGCTGCCATTGTCAGAGCGCGGATGTGTAGATGGCCGATGCCGCAGGGTGGCGCAATATGCCAGCAGCATCGGTGAGCGTGCTTTTCCACTTTAGCGCCTCATGCGAGCTTTTGAACAACTCCACGAAGTCCGTCATGCAAACGAGCTTCGTCGCATAAGAATGAAAGCCACTCCGCTGTCCAAAAGGAGGAACAGGATGGACTTCAACGCGCTAAGCCGGGCGGACAACAGCCCAGCGTCCCACTCCTCCTCATCGCCCGCCGGTCCAAGGGAGTTTGAGCGTGAACTAATGGCATTGCATGAAATACCCGAATACAGCCAGGACCTAATTTGGCAGGAACTCGGAGGCAGATCATCGCGTGTCGAGCCATCATTGAGCGGCGGCGAGCGGTCCAATTCCCAACAGCCGATCGCTCAACACCGCGCGGACGCCTCCGATTTCGGCAACGACCTTGTTTGGCAAGATCTTGAGCCTTGGCTCATGCGGGCCGGGTCACCTCACGCTGGACCGTCTCAAGCTGGGCCCGCGTTGCACGCAGGGGTTGCTCCGCCGGAAATTGGAGATTTCGCCATGGCGAACGGTCGTCGCGCCAAGGACGACTGGGTCTTCACTGGCCAAACAGCTACGCCCGCTCAGATCGAAATGCTAAGAAGCCGCGATCTCATACCTACCAGGGGTGTCCGGACAACAACGTTCACCATCCTGGGTGTGGTGGCGAGAAGAAGGTTTTATTCGTCTCATACCGTCGCTGGACCCTTCCCTTTGGCCTGTGGGTTCGAGCGAACACTCGCCAAGCGGCTAAGCATGATGACATGAAGAATGCCGAGTGCAGCTGAGCTTCGATCCGCTCGGGGCAATAGGGGCCGCACAATACCGTCGGACTCTTCGAGCATCTACGCAAGCGCCAACTGGTGGGGCGCAGGCGCGAGGTCGCTACGCGTGGGTGATTTCCACCATAAGATGCTGCGGAGACCTGCGACCTTGTTTCACGAATCATCGCACGTGACCATCCGCAGAGCGGCAGACTCGGCCTCTGTAATTTGAGCTAGTGGGCCCGGAGGCGAGCGATCGAGCATAACAAGCAAGGCAATTCCGATATCGAGAACCCATCACCGCCTCTCACACCATCATTGCGCGTCTCGTTGTGAAACCTCTGAGCGCCGTCAGCTTTTGGAAAGCTAATCGAACCTACCATGTGGCGTGAATATCTAGACGGCGATGTGCCTATAGATTGTAGCGGAACTGAGCGCTGGGGGCGCACTGAGCAATCGGAAGCAAGTGGTAGGAGCCATCGAAGCCCATCGACATTTCTTGCTCGTTGTTCGTCGCGATTCTCGGGCTGCGCCACATGACCGGCTTGTGGTGCGATCTCAAATCAGAGGACGTATAATGTCAGTCAACAACCTGTCACTAACCGCCAACTCGAGCTTGTCCGGGCTGGCCCCCGGACCCTCATCGGCGCGGGATCTTTCAAACTTCGAGGCGATGCTGGCTAGTTTCTCGTTGAAAGACAATGCCGATGACCGTTCGACTGCACAGGATCCGCCGGCTGCAGACTCAGCCAAGCAGCTGACGGAGGAACTCACGCAGGAGGTGCGGAACATCCTCCCGCCGGAGATCAAGGCTGCACTGGACGCATGTCAGCAGGCCCCAGAGCCATCCTCCGCGGAGTCCTCCTCCGCTGCGAGCGCCCCGAAGATTGCAGAGGCACCCGTACAAAGCTCCAGGATCACGTGGAACAGCGGCACGCTGACTGATGCCGAGCTGCAGATTGTGTCGGTGCTGAACCGACACAAAGACAAATGCCCGCTGGATTGGAAATCTCTTGGAGATTTGGCCAACGATCCCTCCACACCGCCGGATCTAAAGGCGGCGATCGAGGCTCTGCAACAGGACCCAGAGCTCTTCTATGCGATAGGCTCGCAAGGTGACGGCCGCTGCGGCGGGAAGATCAAAGCAGGTGATCTCTCCGGCTTCTCCGATCACCACCCTCAGGTTTCTGCTTTCCAGGAGCAGCGGGCAAAGAGCTATACGCAAAACTACATCCCTTCCGACGGCACCCGGAATGGCGAGCCATCGGTGATGACCCAGACCGATGCATTGCGCGAGCTCTATCGGTATTCCGACAACCTGCCTAAGAACCTGAGCCTTGCGGATTTCAAGCGGATCGTCGACGGCGAAGCTAAGACCGGCAAATGCCCGCCACAGGTCCTCGCGGCCGCTCAATACTTCCTCGACCACCCGGATGAATGGAAGCACTTGTACGGAGGCTCGATAGACAAGGTCCACAAAGAGGACTTCCTGCAGGTTGCTTCATCATCGATGAATCTCACGCAAGCCGAGCTCGATACGCTCAATACGATCAGCAAGAACCAAGACGCTTTCTTCGGGAAGGGTGATCTGACCCGGGAAAAGCTGGCGAGCATGGTGGATGACAAGAGCCTCGCGCCCGAGGTGCGAAAGGCGGCCTCCCAGCTGCTCTCCGATCCTGTGTTGTTCGGGTTGATGAACAACGCGATTACGGGCTACAAAACCCACCATAAGTTCTTCGACTTCGGCGGCGGCCATACGGTCGATTCCGGCAACATCAGCAACACCGACTTCAACCAGTTCTTCAACAACATGTCGGGTGCGAACCGCACCGTTCACCAAGTGAAGACGCATGCCGTCCGAACGCCTGCCGAGCAGGACGCGGTCGCGGACATGACGATGGGAGTGGCAGACCAGCCCGACATCAAGTCTCCCAAAAAGAACGGTGGCGCCTTCATGCACGCACTTAATGACGTGCTCAAAGTTGGCTCTAAGGTATTCGACTGGGCCGCGACAGCAGTCGGTGTACTTGGCTTCATTCCAGGCTTGGGTGAATTGGCCGATCTGGCGTCAATGGTGCTCGAAGCCGAGGCGCAAGCTGCAAATCTTCTTCACACTGCCATCAGTGGCGGCAACATAAAGCAAGCGCTGGAAGAAGCCGGGCTGAGCCTTGCGGCACAGGCGGTGGGCTGCATCGCCGGACCTGAAGTCAAATTAGCAATGCGAGAAGGCTTGGTGAAGCAGGCAATTCAAGAAGCCGCGACGGCCGGCGTCAACCTGCCGGTTTCGGTGGCCCAGTCCTACGCGGAGGATTATCTGAATAACCTGAAGGCTCGCATCGAATCCGAGCGCTTGCAAGCTGCAGGCGCTAACGCCTAGGCGGAGCGACGCTATCTTCTCAGGATCACGCTGGAAACGCTAATCGAGCTTGCGCGGCCTCCGCGCGGTTGGGCCTCTCTGCCGAGCAGTAGGTCGCGCAAGCTCTACTAGCATACTTGAGACCGCCTCCGAATCCGAGGAACTTATTTCGGCTTCTTCACTGCGTACAAACTATGTTGGCCGCACTCGATCGTTCGAATCCGACCTCAACTCCAGTCTGCCGCTGTGAAGTTCACATCGACTGCATACGCCGCCTGTCAAGACCGCGATGCATTAACACTACGCGACAGACCGGCCGCAGCCGCGGAGCCTGCCGGTTGCGCAAGGATCGAGAGCACATTCGTCCAGAGCGGGTAGAAGTCCGAAGGGCTCTTTCTCGAGTGGCGGGCTTCTGCTCGGTCTCCCTGAAAGTAAGTCGCGATTGACGGATCTGCTATGGGCCCGCCAGGACCGAGAGACCGCTCTTGGCCGCTGAATCGGCCGTCACTCTGGCTTTCCGCCTCGCTCCGACCAGGTCAAGCTCCATGCCGCTTCGCCTGACTCCAAGCAAATTGTCGAAAGAGCTCGGAGGCATCGCAAGGGACGTGAGTTCGAGATTGCAGCACGTCGGCCTCAAAACGCTTTTGTTAGTGGTGGCTTTGATATTTCGCTATTGAAGCTTTCGAAACGATGAGCAACGTGCTCACCCGATCAAGCTCCACAAACGATTGTTTGTCTTAACCATCTGATCTCCAGCTTTCGCGGGCAACTTGTTCAAATACGGTCGGCTGGTGAAGACATATAATGATGATCGACCATCGGCTCATTACATTTTCTACGACTCGTCAGCTTGTCGAAAGCTAATACTTGCATAGTGGAGGGCGGAAACTGCCTCCATTGGCACGATCGAATTGACATAGGAGAACCCGATGCGCGTTACGAGCTCTAGCGCCGCTGGGCACGTTGATGCTGACCTCCATGCGGCTGGCGGCAAAAGCGGCGGCAAAAAAGGATCTCACAAGCCTGGCGAGCGCGACGATCATGCCGGATCGCCTGATGCAAACATTCCCGTAAATGGCGGCGCGTCCATGGGCGGCAACTCGCAAGAAGCCGCTATGCAGCAAGCGTTCAGCGTCGCTTTGGGAGCCGTTGCTCTCCAATTTGCGAATAGTGCAATGAGCCATTTCGACGATGTCATGGCCGAGACAGAGGAGGATTCCTGACGTCGCATATTGCGACGTTAGGAAATAGGAGCCGCACGTCGCGGCGAAATTCGAGCACACAGGAGAATAGTATGTCTAAAAACGTTGGTGCGTCTCATACCTCGACTGCAGGTGGGGCAGCCGGCACCGCTACTGCTGCAGCCGGTTCCACGGCTGCTGAAGTTGCTGGAGAGGCGGCATTCCAACGGCAAATCGCCGCTCTGACCTTGACCAGCACAAAGGCTGCTGAGAGGGATGTTGAACTTCGCGTCGTCTCGACCGAGCTCTCGACCGTCAAGAAAGCGGCCGATGAGCGGGTGCAGTAAGGGATGAGATGGGGCGACGTCGCCGCCCCACTTTCCCCGGCTGCTTAGTCTGTGAAGTCGCACGGGCCGTACGGTTTTGCCGTACGGTTCCGTTCGCTGTTCAGGAAACCGATCGTGAATGAACCAAATTGCCCGCATTTCGAAGTGTTGTCGGGGTGTTACTCCGGGCTGACAAGTAAAGTGGGGGTCGGATCGTGTCTGATTGGCAGCAGCCTCGATGCTGACTTAATCTTCGTCGAACAAGGCCTCGAACCGCACCATCTTCGTGTCACCCCTCATTCCAATTCAATCGAGATCGAGGCCCTTGCGAGGGACGTTAGGATCGAGGGGCACGAGACTGTTTTACCGAACGAATCCATTGTTGTCCCTCTTCCTGTCGTTTTGCATGCCGGGGCGATGTCCATTCGCTGGACGATCGAGGACTACAAACAAGCTGGCTCCATCGACCGCCGGCATATATCGCTCGCCTTTCTCGCTTTGGTCCTGATCAGCTCTGCCGCGGTTGGCGCAGTCTCATCCAGTTTTGTCCAGACCGATACCACCGTGGCGTCAAGTCCGTCGTCCCCTGCTCCGGACATTGCGCCCAAGCTGGCGCTCAGCGCTCCTGATGCTCTGGCCACCGATGCAGCTGCCGAACGGTTGCAAAAGGAAGTTGACAGAGCGGGACTTGTCGGCATCAAGGTCGGCTCTGGGGCGGGCGTTGTCACCGCCGATGGCTCAGTTACGCCCGCCTCGCTCGCCACATGGCGAGACGTCCAGCAGCGGTTTGATCACAATAGCAATGGCGCTTATACGCTCGTCAATGCGGTGGCTATCAAGGATGAGAAGACGCCTCCCGCAATTGGGGTCCAAGCTGTTTGGCGCGGGAGCGACCCCTATATTGTCATTGCTGGTCAAAAGTATTTCGTCGGCGCGCTCTTGAGCAATGGATGGACCGTCTACGCGATTGAGGAAGGGCGTGTTCTGCTGAGCCGGGATGGCCGGCTTGCCACTCTACCCTATTAGCGTTTTAGGCCGCAGGTAAGGAAGCAAAGTGCCATGACTAGGCTGCCCCCCAATCCCGTCGAGCCCGCCACCTCTTTTCAGGAGCCAAACGTTGATCATCATGCATCTGCCATCACGCGGGTCAATTCTCGAGCCAAGTCCATCGGGATCGACCGGACGCGCGGCAATGATCACAAGAGCCACACCTCAATTTCTCGCCATAGTGACGTGCTGGATCGGTTGGTGGACGCCACGATCGAGAGCGCGCTCGAGCTCAGTTCGATCGATGCAGTTTCGCGCATCAATCTAGACGAGGCGCGCGCCCCGCCAGGTCAGATCGAGCCAAGCTCGGAACTCGCTTGGCTTAACGAGCCCAATCTCGCGCACAGTCTGCTCTCCTTCGTGACGCCGCGCTTACGTCATTCGCATGTTCTGCGTCCAGAGCAACACGGCCTTCTTCTGGAGCGTTTGGCTGATACGCTATCAGCCGCGCCAGAGGATTTGGTGCCACGTGAAGGGGCCGCCCTTCTCCAACTGGAGCTGCAACGTTTAATCCTGCTCCGGCAGAGTCACAACGGCTTGATCAAAGGCTAGCAATGGTCGGGCCAGACAAAGTGCAACACTTCACATCTACACAGCCGCCGATCGTTTCCGAACCCGGCGCTATCGAGCTGATCTCCGGGCCGGAGCGAGATTTGCTCTGCGTGCTTTCTTATGTCTACCTTGCGTGCGGACAGAGCGCCAAGAGCCTGGCTCTGTTGCGGCTGGTCGCTCACGAACAGTCTCAAGACATCGGCCTGCTCCGCATCCTGGCCTACGCTCTCATCTCGGAGCGTCGCGGTGACGAAGCACTGTCGGTATTGGACAGGCTTGACAAACTGGATGACGAGCCGTCTTCGTGTCCGCCCTTGATGCTGATGCGCAGCCACGCCCTGCGCCACGCTGGCCGCATGACCGAAGCGCAAGCCGCCTTCAAACGCTATGTTTTGTTGCGGGGCAGCACAGCTGCAGTCAAACAACAATAAGGCTTCTCATGGCCAACCTTCTACGAAATCTCATCACGCGCGCGCCGGCTCACCCGGATTTGATGGTCGCGTTGATGCTTCTTCTGGCGATCGGAATGATGATCATGCCGATCCCGATCGTCGTGATCGATATGCTGATCGGCTTCAATCTGGGGTTTGCCATATTGCTGTTGATGGTAGCCCTGTATCTCAACACGCCGCTCGACTTTTCGTCCCTGCCGGGCGTCATCCTGATCTCCACCGTCTTTCGTCTCGCTCTTACCGTTGCAACGACGCGACTGATCCTAGCCGAGGGCGATGCCGGCAGCATCATTCATACGTTCGGCGATTTCGTCATATCCGGCAACATCGCCGTCGGCATTGTCATATTCCTGATCGTGACCATGGTGCAGTTCATGGTTCTCGCCAAGGGCGCCGAACGGGTGGCGGAGGTATCGGCGCGCTTCACGCTCGATGCGCTGCCGGGCAAGCAGATGGCGATCGACGCGGAGCTGCGCAACGGCCATATCGATCAGCACGAAGCCCGCAGTCGGCGCGGCGCGCTGGAGCGAGAAAGCCAACTGCACGGCGCGATGGATGGCGCAATGAAATTCGTGAAGGGCGATGCCATAGCCGGACTAATAGTCATCTGCATCAACATGCTGGGTGGCATCACGATCGGATCGCTCTCCAAGGGCATGTCCCTCGAGGAGGCGATGCATCATTATACCATCCTGACGATCGGTGATGCGCTCATTTCGCAGATTCCGGCCCTGCTGCTGTCAATTACAGCCGCAACCATTGTCACTCGTGTCAACGGTCCTTCTAGACTCAATCTCGGCGCCGATATCGTCAAGCAACTTACGGCCAGCACACAAGCGCTACGCTTGGCCTCCTGTGTCTTGCTTGTGATGGGGTTCGTTCCTGGCTTCCCTTTGCCGCCCTTTGTCATACTGGCCGCGCTGTTCTCCGCCGCCAGCTTTCTCAAGGTTGGCGTGCAAGAGGGCAAGACCGCTCCCAAGGCCGGCGCCGGTCCCACCGGTTCGGCCGCCGCTTCCGCACAAGGTCAGAAGCAAACCGTGCCCGCGGAGGCACTTCCGATTACGCTGTTGCTAGCGCCGAGCCTGATGCAGGCAATCGACGTAGGGGAACTCGAGCAGTGCGTCGCACGGGTTTCGGCACTGGTTTCAGCTGATCTTGGCATCACAATTCCACGCATTCCCGCCCAAAGCGCACAGCACCTCGCCCAATCGCAATTCCGGGTGGATGTCGAAGGAGTGCCGGTGGAAGAGGGCGCCATTGACCCGACACAACTCTTACTTAACGACGACGTGGCGAACATTGAACTGAGCGGGATCCCCTTTTGGCAGGATCCAGACACGAATCGGATCTGGATCGAACAAGGCCACGCGCCCGCTCTCAAAGCTGCCGGAATAGGGCACCACCGTCCGAGCGAAATCATCGCCTTGCGCGTCCAGTCGACGTTGACACGCTATGCTCAGCGCCTGGTGGGCATTCAGGAAACGCGTCAGTTGCTTAGCCGGATGGAGCAGGAATATGCCGATCTGGTGAAGGAGGTGCTGCGCACGACACCGATCCCTCGCATCGCGGATGTGCTACGTCGCTTGCTGGACGAGGGCATCCCGATCCGGAACACCCGTTTGGTTCTGGAGGCGCTTGCAGAATGGAGCGAACGGGAGCAAAGTGCCGTATTGCTCACCGAATATGTGCGCTCCGTTCTGAAGCGGCAGATCTGTCACCGCTATGCCAACGCCCATCGTGTTGTGGCGGCCTTTATCGTCGAGCGTGAGACCGAGGATATCGTGCGAGGTGCGGTGCGCGAGACCGCTGTGGGTCCCTACCTCGTTTTGGAGGATCGGCAAAGCGAGATGCTACTTGCACAATTTCGCCAGATTCATTCGAGCATCGCGCGCAGTCAGAACCAGCCAGTTATTCTGGGCTCGATGGATATCCGCCGCTTCGTCCGCGGATTTCTCACCCGCAATGGAATAGACCTACCTGTTCTCTCGTATCAGGATCTCGCCTCGGATTTCACCGTCCAGCCGATTGGCTCCGTCAAACTTGCGCCTGGCAAGGACAAGACTCCTACAGGCGGGCATCGTGACCTCCTGCCTGCGGCCGGCTGACGAGCACAGGTGTGGGGTCGTGAGGTCGCTTATGAATTCATGTAAGATTAATGTTCTGCGGCGCTGGCGTAACTTTCGTCGCCATTCGTGCTCGGCCTTTCTCCCCATGCTTGCTATTGTGCTGCTCGCGGGTTGCGCTAACTCGCACACGTCGGGACTTTCACAGCAGCCGACGTCTACGGCAGAGCTGGTTGGGGCCAAGGAGGTCGATCCAGCTATGCGCGAGCGCATCTCACACGCCCTCGGTCGGGATGCTGACGAGAAGGCTTTGCGCGATGCGCTGAAGCAACGACCGGACAATGTCGATGCGGCAATTCCTCTTGCGCGGGGCCTGCTGATGCGTGAAAGCCCTGATGAGGCGCTTGAGGTGCTCGACAACATGTTGCTTGCAGCACCCGGCGACCTGCGCGCACTGAATGCCAAAGGTGTTGTGCTCGATCACGAGGGCCGCCATCACGAGGCGCAAACGCTATACCGCCAAGCTCTGGCAATTGACCCAGAAAATCCGATGTTGAGCAACAATCTCAAGCTGTCGCTCGCCCTTGAAGGGACGACGCAGAACGGCCCACAACTGCAAGCGGATGGCCGGCACGCACCGTACCGTTAGAGGTAGTCAACGAACAAGAGCGGATCGCAGCTGCTCGGTGCCTGTCTGTCAGCTTACCGATAGCTAGCCGATTATCAGCCGCCGTGGAGGCTCAAGACGTAAATATCCTGCGAAGCGACATCATTTCGTACAATGAAACCGACATGTAAACCAGGATCAGTAACCCAACCACACGCCAAGTGTATCCGCGACGGATGAATGAGATGACTCACGAGCAATGGCTCGTACTGAACTGATGGCCAAACGTTTCCAGGACATAGTCTCTACTAAGAATTCGGCGCTATCGAATTCTTCCTCCGGGTCGATCTTCGATGGCAACCCCGCCGTACTCGCTCATTTCCAAGCCGCCAGTGGTTGATATCTCAAAGTCTTCAGTTTGCTGCATGAGATGAAAGCACCTCGACGATAGATCTCAGCGTCACTCACCGCTGGCCAACAACCCAGGCGATATCCTCCTGGAACGTCAGCTCCGGCTCAATGGCGACGAACCGCTCGTCCTCATCCAATCGCCCAGCGAAAGCTCGCGCAGCAGCGTTTGGTTTTGCTGAGGTAAGCGACTCGATGATGGCGCTTGATCCCGCCAAGCAGGGCAACAAGTGGAACAAGAAACAAAGATGCCAAATGCGCCAGCAGGCAGCTTGTATCTTTGCCGCAGCTGAAGACAGTAGCGCCAACGCCGACATGATTTCACGACGGCTGGCTTGCGCAACCGGATCACCTGGCCACCGTTCTCCCTCGTGAACCTTACTTATTGTTCGATCGTAAATCTGCGAAGCGCCCGCTGCCGTTAACGAAAACATGCGGCCGAGGAACTAAAGTATCTCTCGAGCTCCGCGATCGCGCGTTCCTCCCATTCCACAGCTTGCACTAGTAATGAGTCCCGTTGGATTGGCCGAAATGCGGCGGACTGACGGCACAACGAAGCTATCGCGCGATAGCGGCGCACGTTTTCCATAACGGCCAGTCCGGTCATGTGTGGATCTCCTCCCCTGCTATCCCGGGCAAGAACTTGCTCGAAAACCGTTTTCGATCCGTTAGCGGTCGGAGTGGAAGGCGTGAATGGTTGGCAGAATCTTGTCGGCATGAGGGGGACCGATAATGAACGTCTTCCACAAGGCGCACATCCACCCGGCTCGGCAGTGCTCCATCCGGCGCTTCTGCACCCCGTTGTCTCAGTTTATTGGTTGGATAGCGGAATGTAGAAATAGCTAACGGCAACGAAGCACGTTTCGGCTTGCAATCTCAATCAGATGACTGTGATCTGGCCTGTCTTTCGAATCCTCAGAAGTAATGAGTAATCCGTTTATTGGTGATTTGAAGGACGAAGAGGGCCGATGCTTTGTCAGCATCCCTTTGCCTCCATCAACAGCAAACGGCACGCAACTGTGACTTCCTCCGTCTCATCGACGCTAGCGAGACTGAGCAGTTGTTTACCTCGCCGGTCGACAACCGAAATACTGCTTAGAGACAGATCCTCTTAATCTCGCAACCCTAGGCGATCTACCAGGTCGTGTAGGTAATCGCATAACCTTCCGCGGCTCAGTTTACTTGATTTAGAGCGTTAGGCCATCTGACTGAATCGTCGGGGATTGAACGAAGCCGCTGGCGCGGCATGTAGGGAGGCATAGCAAGGATTGCCTCCTGTCTGAGAGGATTGCGGGTTTTCGAAGCCCAACCCTTTAGACAGGAGGTTTTCCGATGGCTGAGATCAGCCCGCTTCGCCGCCGCATGATCGAGGACTGACGGTCCGCAATCTGTCGCCGGCGACGCAGCAATCCTACCTCAACGCCGTAGCGAAGTTGAGCCGGTATTTCGGTCGTTCTCCCGACCGCCTCGACCTGGAGGATATCCGCGCCTTCCAGGTTCATCTGGTTGCGACGGGGATGTCTTGGCCGGCGCTGAACCAGATCGTCTGCGCACTGCGGTTCTTCTACGCTGTGACGCTTGGTCATGACACCGTTCCGGAGCGCATCGCCTATGCGCGTAAACCGCGCAAACTGCCGGTCGTGCTGAGCGCCGACGAGGTCGTCCGCTTCCTGGAAGCAATCCCGAGCCTCAAGAGCCGTACCGCGTTGACCACTGTCTATGCCGCAGGCTTGCGCGTATCGGAAGTGGTCCTCTTGAAGGTTGTCGACATTGACAGCCAACGGATGTTGATCCGGGTCGAGCACGGCAAGGGCGGCAAGGACCGTTACGTAATGTTCTCG
Organism: Bradyrhizobium sp. IC3195; assembly: GCF_020193585.1. Lineage (NCBI taxonomy): Bacteria > Pseudomonadati > Pseudomonadota > Alphaproteobacteria > Hyphomicrobiales > Nitrobacteraceae > Bradyrhizobium > Bradyrhizobium sp. IC3195. Next base: position 52,809 of record NZ_JADYVG010000020.1, read on the forward strand.
CCGCAGCTTTTGAGGATTCTGCGGACATATTGGCGGCTCACTCGGCCAAAACGATGGCTATTTCCCCGCCGCGACGACGAGCGTCCGCTCGTCCCAAATGTGCTGCACGCCGCCTGCCGCTCAGCCTGTGCTGCGGCCGGCTTGAGCAAGTCGGTGACAGTGCATACGCTTCGGCACACATTCGCGACCCATCTGCTGGAGAACGGGGCCGACGTACGCATCATCCAGGTGCTGCTCGGCCATGCCAGTCTGGCCAGCACGGCGCGCTATACCCAAGTCGCCACAAAGACCATCAGCAATACCCCAAGTCCACTTGACCGGCTCCGCCTGGAGGTCGTGCCGCCCGGCTGAGCGGACCTGATGGCTCCGGTTCTGGAAGTGGCAGATATCTTCCGCCGCTACGGCGAAGCAATTTCGGCAAGCCCGTGCCGGGCATCTGGGCCGCGTCGAGCGGCGCGTCATGGGCGCGATCACGGCATGCCGGACGGCTGTGCTTGGCGGCCACGTCGAGCAATGCGACGACTGCGGTGCCACCCGCATCGCCTACAACTCCTGTCGCAATCGGCATTGCCCGAAGTGCCAGGGCTCGGCGCGCGCGCAATGGCCTGCCGAGCGACAAGCCGAACTCCTTCCCGTGCCATACTTCCACGTCGTCTTCACCTTGCCGGCGCCGGCCAGAGAGATTGCTTTCCAGAACAAGGCGGTGGTCTATGCCATTCTGTTCCGCTGCGCGGCCGAGACGCTCACCACCATCGCGGCCGACCCCAAGCATCTCGGCGCTCAGCTCGGTGTGACCGCCGTCCTCCATACTTGGGGTCAGCCCCTGCAACACCATCCGCATATCCACTGCGTCGTACCTGGTGGTGGACCTTCACTCGACGGCACACACTGGGTCGCTTGCCGGCCCGGCTTCTTCCTACCGGTGCGCGTCCTCTCCCGGCTGTTCCGCCGCCTGTTTCTGCAAGAGCTGCAAGCTGATTTCGCGGCTGGTCAGCTGGGTTTCTTTGGCGATCTCGTCCATCTCGCCGATCCCGCCGCATTCGCCGAGCGCCTCGCCCAACTTCGACGGACCGACTGGGTCGTCTACGCCAAGCCGCCATTCGGCGGGCCCGAACAGGTGCTGGCTTGTCTCAGCCGCTATACGCATCGCGTCGCCATCGCCAACAGTCGGCTGATCTCGCTTGCCGACGACAAGGTGAGCTTTGCCTGGAAGGACTATCGGCAGAATCGTAAAGCCAAAGTGATGACCCTTAATGCCGGTGAGTTCATTCGTCGCTTTCTCCTGCACACCCTGCCGGACGGCTTCCATCGCATCCGCCACTATGGCTTCCTCGCCAATGGCGGGCGCAACGATAAAATCGTCCTCTGCCGTCAACTCCTTGCCGTCCGCAACGCTCCGACTGACCCGCGCGGAGAACGCCTGCGGGCCAGCGTCCCTCACGGCCACTGGAAAACAATAACTTGCGTAGCCGCTCTACCAACCGCGGCATCATCGCCCCCTGGGTACTCGATGGCCCGATCAACCGCGATGCCTCTGAGACCTATGTCGAAAAGGTGCTCATCCCCGAGCTTCCGCCAGACGCCCAACTGGTCCAATTCAGCCTCGCGTGCTCGAGGCGCGTATCCATGATCTGGTTTTCCCGATCCCGTCTCGTTAACCGTTGCGCCATACTCTCCGGTTGACCTTCTCACACTCTCACGGTCCCTGCCGCGGAGCTACTTCGCCGCAGCCGGAACCCGATAAGTTCCGCCTCTCGCCAACAATGCCTAGACGATGCGCGCGGTCTTGTTGGCGAGGGCGACGATCACCAGCATGGGCGGCTTGCGGGCAAGCATGCGCGCAAGCCAAGGATTTGCTGTCGAGCCTTTGCGCATTGCCCAGCGCACGGCCGCGCTCGCGCCAATGATCAGTAGTCGGCGCAGGGTTCGTTCGCCCATGCGGGATGTCTCGCCGAGCTTCTGCTTTCCGCCGGTGGAGCGCTGCAGCGGGGTGAGCCCCAGCCACGCCGCAAAGTCGCGTCCCCTCTTGAAGGCCTGCGCCGTCGGTGCCAGGGCAAAGAGCGCCGTCGCCGTGATCGGCCCGATTCCTGGGATTGTCATCAGCCGCTTCGCTTCGACATCCTCCTTGGCGCGTCGGGCGAGCTATCGGTCGAGCAGCGCCACCCTCTCGTCCAGTGATCGCAACTGCTCGGCGAGTAGCCGCAGGATCGCTCTGGCCAACTCAGGAATGTCGGTGTCATGGTCGTCGATCGCGGACATAGGTTTGGCAACATGAAAGGGGCCTTGCGCAACCACCATCCCAAATTCGGCCAGATGGCCGCGGGTCGCATTGATGGTTTGGGTGCGCTGACGCACCAGGAGGTCGCGGGCGCGAAACACAACGGCCGCCGCCTGCTGCTCTTCGCTCTTCACCGCCACGAAACGCATCGTCGGCCGCTGGACGGCTTCGCAGATCGCTTCCGCATCGGCGGCATCATTCTTCTGCCGTTTCACGAAAGGCTTTACATAGTCTGGCGCGATGAGTCGCACCGCATGCCCCAATTTTCCGATCTCGCGCGCCCAGTAATGGCTGCTGGCGCAGGCTTCCATGGCGACCGTGCAAATCGGCTGCGCGGCAAGAAATTTGAGCACCTGGTCCCGGCGCAGCTTCTTGCGGAAAAGTACGGTTCCCGATGCATCCGCGCCGTGCATCTGGAACACATTCTTCGCCAGATCCAACCCGATTATGCTAACTTCCGACATGGACGCCTCCGTTCAAGTGATGGTCAACGACACCACTTTGGCACAGCGATGGCGTGAGGGGGCGTCCACCCCATCAACCTCTCCAGCCACAAAGGGCCGCGCATACGGGAGGTGCTCGCGGCGGCCGGCGCTACGCTTCTCTTTCTTCCGCCCGTACAGTCCCGACCTCAATCCCAATCGAAAATGCCTTCGCCAAGCTCACAGCAAATTTGCGAGAGGCCGCCGAACGCACCGTCGGCGGCCTCTGGGATTCTGTTGGGCGCATCATCGATACCTATACGCCCGCAGAATCCACAAACTACTTCGCCGTCGCAGGCTACTCGCAACTTGATCGGCTAACGCTCTAGCAGTGCGCTTGCACGGCGGGAGTGCACAGGGATTCATTAAGCGAAATCGAAGAAGGCCAGAGATACTCATCGATGCTCATCTCAAGTAGTATCGCCGCAAGTTCCGAAAAATAAGAAAGACTATGCGAACGAGGCTAACGGCCGGGATCTCCTGGGACGTAGACTAACCACCCCTTCGTCCACATCCGATTGACGCCCCGGCCTCCCATCCGATGCCACGTGTGCCGCTCATTGTGCTTCAAAACGTGCCGCAGTCCTCCCCCTCAACAGGCGGCGTCGTGGATCTGCTGAAACTATGGTGCCTGTCAGCATGGCGGCGCCGACGGAGTCAGGTGAGGCCGTGTTGCACCGGCGACTAGCAATGACGAGTGTCCCCGGTTTTTGCGGCCGTGTGCATCACGAAAGGCTACTGCGCCATTCAAGCGGAGGCGTCAGCCAGCCGAAAGGCCTCTGGCCATCAGCCTACCAAAACAAGGAGACGACGGCTCTCTTGTTTGTTTGTAGCATATGCCGTGCGAGCGTACGGCTGACAACAGATGACAAATGTTGCGCCGGAGCGCTCGCACGGTACGCGATTAGGGGCACTCTGATGATCACGCCGTTTCGACGGAACTGGAGTCCAAAAGAATTATTCGATGCTCTTACGCCAGCGATGTTCGCCGCCGAGCCGTCGGCTGTCCGCGCACGTTGGGACAAATTGTGGCCAGATCTGTACACAGAAGATGACGCCCGGTATCTGAAACAAGAATTAGTGGCGCGAAATCTTATTGCTTCCGATGAAGCTGCGGCATTCTTCAACGCTTGGGCGATTGATGAACAGCGCCACACCGACGGATTCATCCGAATCATTGAACTTGTCGCTAACGGGTCGGAAAAGGATCTTCGGGCGAGATTGGACGCCCGCACGCATGATTTTGGTGCGATCGTTGAACACCTGAAGGACGAATTCTCCTTAATGGTTATAATCGCGTTTGATGAGATGTGCACTTGCCGCGCCTATGCAGCAGAAAAGCCATTTTATGATGCCCTTGGGAACAACACGTTCCATCATTGGCTGCGGGAGGTTATTGCCGACGAGGCGGTCCACTCGATGAACGCCGTTAACGTTATCCGCGCACGCTATCGCGACCGCATCGACCAAGCCGCCACAATTCTCGATAACCTACTCCGCGCGTCGGATAATCTACGCTATTCTGGCACCTTCCTGCTGGACTATTTCGGCGCAGTTTACTCCAAGGAGCTGCTCGCCGACTCCCGCCTCGCGACCATGAGAAATATTGCCAAGCCACTCATCGTGTAGAGCGAGATGTGTGCAGCGAGCCTGGCGAAAGTTGCACCGGCGTCACATCGCCGATCAATCCACCTTTTCTGCAAGTTTACCATTCTATCAGTTGACGCCAAGTTGTCCTGACGCGTCGTGCGCATTGTCGCCGCCGCCATCATCTGCAAGCGCCTCCCTGTTGCGCGCAGAGTGTCTAGCCCCCGCCTTTAGCTCGCGGAGATATTCGATCATCGGGCAGTTACCATGCGGCCGTTCGAGTGCCGCTTTTGCTCAATCGCTTTGCCAAACAAGGCGGCAGTCCGGCGTGAAGTCTTCAGCGTAGCGAAATGCAAAAATAGAGCCATCACCAAGCAAGACGGCCTCGGCGGGGGCTACGCTGAGGCAGAGCTTTCACTGTGGTCGTGCCATTGGAGGAATGGCACAGACGTGGAGATAACCGCTTACCAAATAGCTTGTTCTTAATTTCTTTTCATTTCCGGCCTGACCAGCGATCGCCGGATCGGAGCTCTTCGCGGCGGCAGGGGATCGCTACTTTCCGCGGCCTTCGGCGGCAGCAATGAGGTCGATACTTCCTGTTTTCCACCCCTCCCTCGATTGTTGCAGTAAGCATCCGCCTTGATCGCATTCAGTTGTGCTCGAGTTGCGTTACCCTGGTCGGCTGGCGTGCGTACCGTGGCGCCAGCGGGATCGATGCCGCCTAGAGCTCTAGGGGCCTAACAAAGCTTCGGTGGTTGCCCCATGAAGGATATGAAGGTGAGCATGACGTGGCTTTACGCCCAGGCCGAATATGCAGACCAATTATCTAAAGCGCGACCGACCAGAAGAAACGAGAACTGGACGCGCATCTCGCACCGGCGGGCTTGCCTAGCAAATCAAAAAGGTGGTCAGAGTGGGCGCTTCAAAAGTGTAATGTACACCGTCTGCCGCACCCAAGGAAGCGGCCCAGCGAGAGCGCGCACGCGCCAGGCCATCGTTCATTCCCTGCAGATTCTTCTCGACCTGCACGTAGCCTCATCGGCGAAATCTGTGCCCAAGACAAAGATCGTCCCGGTCGCTCGACGCCGACTTTCTTTTGACGGAGCGTCCTCGATATCGCTTCGTCACCGCCATCGGCCGGCGAGCCCCGTGCACCCTTCGATCCTGTTCCCATGACACGATACCTCGCCTCGGCGCGAACAGATGCATGCTTGCTGTTTACGTCAGCATCAGCGCTCGCATATCTCGATATTCTTCAGCAGAGTGAGAGTTCGGTCGTTCAGGGTCATCTCTCAGTGATTGACCAGCCACTTCGCTGTCTGCCGACAAGACGACGATCTGATCCAGCATACCTTTGATGATCTGCCAAGTCATAGTTGGACCGCGTAGCACCGCCTCGATTGCGCTTCCACCGAGCTCGCAATCTGACGCTACGTAAGATTCGGCCGCTTCATGCCAATCATAGCAGCAGCGATAGATAGCCTATGGCAATCGCCACGATCACCACAGGCAGCCGTTGATACTTGGTGACGCGCATTCCAGCCGTTTACAAACCTCACGTAGATCACCAGTACAAGTGATTTACTCTCCATTTTCGGCCTGCATCGTCGTTGCGATCCAAGGACGTCACTCGCTTGATGTTGAAAACGTTCATCGGTTGCAGAGCTCTCGCATCGAAGGTTCATTGCCCCTTCTTTCTGCCATGTTCGCACCCAAAGCAGAGACGCGCCGGTTGCGTACTTTGCGCGCCGCGATAGCGAGTGTCTCAGGAGATTTCCATGGTGAAGCCAGTTGTAATTGTGGTCGGTGCGGACAAGGGAGGTGTCGGCAAGACGACCGTATCACGAACGCTACTGGACTACTTCAGCGTCAACAACGTGCAAACACGCGCATTTGACACGGAGTCGCCGCGGGGAACGCTGAAGCGCTTTTATCCCGAGATCACCGAGATCGTCGACATGACGACGACGGCGGACCAGATGAAGATCTTCGATACCCTGAACTCAGGGCTGTCCGTCACTGTCATCGATGCTCGCGCAGGCTTACTGTCCTCTGCGCTGGCTTCCTTGCGCGACATCGGATTTCTGGACTCGGCGCGGTCTGGCCAGATAACATTCGCCGTGTTCCATATCCTGGGATCGTCCATCGCCTCGCTAGACGAGATCGCGGAAACCGCGACCTTTATGAGCGGCGCGAAGTACTACCTAGTCAAGAACTTCATCAACGACACTCAATTCTTCCAGTGGGATCAAGCGACATACAATTCCTATTTTCACCGCATCAAACATGCGACCGAGTTGGTCATACCGAAGCTTAACGAGATGGCCTATGAGCAGGTGGAAGTCGCATCCGTCCCATTCATAGACTTCGTCGCAAACAAGGGGCGGAACGATGAACCTGCGAACAACTCCTTCGTGCTGCGCGGCTATGTCCGGCACTGGCTGGCAAATGTCTGGAGCGAATTTGATCGCATCAACTTGACGGAATTGGCCGGCGCCAAGTCCGCCACCCGTGCCGGCGAGAAGTAATCGCATATTCGGCGAGCTCAGGTCGGGCCCACGTACGAAACGAAATTGATCTGCTGGCTATGTTAGCGACCCCAATCTACATTATCTGCTCTCCTAGCCCGCAGGTCGGTAAAACCCTCATCGCTCGGGCGATGAGCGAGTTCTTGCTGCTGAAAAACGGCACAGCGCTGTCGTTTGATGTCAACTTGAAAGAGCCATCGTTGCTCGACTACCTCCCCAACATCACGGAAACCGCGGATGTGATCGACACTTACGGCAAGATGCAGCTGATGGACCCTCTTATCATCCACGATCGGGTACCCAAGGTGATTGATCTCGGATTTCACGCCTTCGACGAATTCTTCAAGATGTGCGAGGAGATTGGCTTCATGAAGGAGACGGCGCGCTGCTATGTCGCCCCTATCATCCTCTACGTCGCGGGCGCAGACCGTATCTCCTTTCGCGGTTATGAAATGCTGCGCCGGCGAATTCCGCCGGCGTCGCTGGTCACCGTCCACAATGAATTCGTGCTGCGCGGCGGATTACCTGATCCGATGGATGGCGAGCGGGTGATTCGGATTCCCGCACTTCCGCTGTTCCTCAAGAGATATATAGACCGTCTTGGCTTTTCCTTCACGGGATATCTGCGCAACGAGAAGGACTGGTCCACCGAGCTGCATCAATGGATCCGACGGAATTACAGCATGTTTCGCGATCTGGACTTGAGTGTGATGCTGCGAGGGTCCTATCGATCGCGGGGGACGGATATCGATAGCCTACGTTTCACAAGGACCACTTGAGATTTCGGTCTGCTCGCCATCTATTCGTCCGGCCTATGAGTGGTCGTTGACCAATGACTTCAATGGCGTTCGCAACGCGAACGCATGAATTGCGGTATACGACTCTTCGCTTGGATCGCGCCCGCACGGACCGCGCGACCGGTAATTGACGTCAGCTCATTCGCCGGATGCCGCATGTAGACACGCCCGTCCTCGAAAGGATCGATGACTGTCTTGACCTTGTGAGCAGCTAGGCAGTCGTCCGTGAAGAGTGGCTAAGCGATTGAGCTAGAATCGCATTTGTCGTTGTGGACTGTTTTGCGTTTGCAGGGGTTTGATGCTTCGGGCGTCGGAACCTTGCAATTTCATTTTCAGGATTCCGTCGAATCGCCAACCATGATTCCGTCATCGCATCGGAGGTGGCGATGCGACCGAAGAAGCACAGGACGACGGGATCGTGCGATCTGTTCCGGGCCAGGCTGGACCAAATCATCAATATGAAGCACGAGCTGGTTCAGCTCGCCGGCAAGGTCGATTGGGACTGGATCGACGGCGAGATCGCGCCGCTCTATAGCGAGAATGGTCGGCCCGGGATCGCGAGCCGCTTCATGATCGGGCTGTTGCTGCTCAAGCACATTTACGGGCTGTCCGATGAGAGGGTGTGCGAGCGCTGGGTCCACGACCCATATTTCCAGTACTTTACCGGCGAAGAGTTCTTCCAGCACGCATTCCCGCACGAGCGCTCGGACCTGAGCCACTGGCGCAAGCGGCTCGGCGACAAGCTGGAGCTGTTGCTGGCCGAGAGCTTGCGGGTGGCACACGAGGCCGGCGCGTTGCGCAGCCAGGACCTCAAGCGGGTCACGGTCGATACCACCGTGCAGCCGAAGGCCATCACCTTCCCGACCGATGCCAAGCTGCTGCACGCGGCAATCAAGGGGCTCAACCGCCTGGCGAGGAAGCACGGGGTCAAGCTGCGGCAGTCCTATCTTCGCATTGCCAAGACCGCGGCGATGATTGCGGGACGCTACGGCCATGCCAAGCAATTCAAGCGGCATCAGCGGCAGTTGCGCATCCTGCGCAGCCGACTGGGCCGGATCATCCGCGATATCCGCCGCAAGATCGAAGGTCAGGCTGTGCTTGAGAACACGTTCGCCCTCCCGCTCAGCCGGGCCTCGCAGATCCGCTCGCAGCAGCAGCGCCAGCGCGGCTTCAAGCTTTATTCCTTCCACGCCCCGGAGGTGGAGTGCATCGGCAAGGGCAAAGCAGCCGCGCCTTACGAGTTCGGCGTCAAAGCCTCCATCGTCACCAACAACCGCCGTTCTCCCGGGGGCCTGTTCGTGCTGCACGCCAGGGGCGCTACCCGATAACCCGTACGACGGTCACACCTTGCGGGACGTCATCGACCGCACCGAGACACTCACCGGCTGCGCGATCGAGCGGGCCTATGTCGACAAGGGATACCGCGGCCACGACGCACAAAATCCCCGACGGATCTTCATCTCCGGCCAGAAGCGCGGCGTCTTCGGTGTCATCAAGCGCGAGCTGCGCCGCCGCTCCGCCGTCGAACCCATCATCGGACACCTGAAGGCCGATGGTCACCTCGGCCGCTGCTACCTCAAAGGCCGCGCCGGCGATGCGGCTAACGTCATCCTCTCAGCCGTGGGCCACAACTTCCGCCGCATCCTCGCCTGACTCAGAGAACTCTTGTGCCTCATCCTGCTCCAGCTATGGCGCACGTTCGGTCGTCCCGCCGCGCTCAATTCGCCTTCTTAACGGACGACTAGGCAGATCGACGGGCCCTTGCGTCGGAGGGCGCTCTTAGCTCAATGCCGAGTTTCCCGAGCACCTGGTGCATGACCGCGCTTTTGATCTCGCGGGCGATCTCGTTGCGTATCTGGGCGCCGAGCACCCGCTCGGCATCGGCATCGCCTGTCAGACCATGCTCGGCCAGTCGCTCATCCAAGCGGGTTTGAAACTGTACGCCCATCGCGTCGACGAGGCGCTCCTGCATTTCAGCATAGTCTTCGGGTGCGATGCGCCTCACCACGCTTTCCCATGGTTGCCAGCGCGCTGCTAAATAGTTCGGAAATTCCGCGGCTTCCTGGTTCCGCACCGATGCCTCGGCCCTGGCCACATCGTCCTCGCTCACCTGAGAGACGTTCATGAAGCGCATGTCGGGAGCGATGTGCCGCAGCTCCAGCGCGTCCCGCAGCTGGGTCTGATAGGCAAGGTAGACCTCGATCTCATCGACTTCCGCGTCGGGATCGGCACGACGAAGCGAGTTGACCCTCTCGCGCGCGATTCCGTCCAGAGCTTCCAAGCGAAACATGACGCGGCCGTGCTGGAGCAGTTCGCCCAGTCGCCCATCATAGACGCCGTCCTCGACATCAGCGTTCAGGCGTGCAGTCTGCATGCCGTTCCAGGCCAAAGTAATGCGATCTTCGCAGCTCGCATTCGCTCCCGAAGCCAACTCGAAATACTCCTCGCGCAAATGCGGCCTGACGGCTGCCTGCCGCAAATCTTCGGCGACCGCTTGGCGGAACGCCTCGTTGCCATAGTTCACCGTGCCCCGGAGCCTGTCGAGGAAGCGTGCATAGTCCGCGGCCCCCGGTTCATGGGCGAAGTGCTGCCAAGTGGCCATTGCCGTGGGCTCGCCCTCGAGCCAGTCCGCGGCAACCTCTTGCAGGGACCGCGGCTGAACTTCCACCGGTCCATCCGCGGTTGAGAAGAAAACCTGAGGGCCGGCATAGTCTTCGGCATGCATGGCCGTTGCCAAGCCGGCCTGCACCCGCTCGGCAAGCGGATTATTCTCCAGATCAACGCTCGAGTCACTGCTTAGCTGCGTCAGCAGGGTCTCGGGTACGTTGGTCAGATAGTTGTTGCTGGCGCCGAGCCATATCAGCTGGGGCGGGACCGTCTCAGGCAGGCTGGTCAGCCGGTTGTGGCTCGCGCTGAGCCATTCGAGCTCGGCGGGAAGAGGTTCGGGCAGGTCCGTCAGCTGATTGTACTCGACGTTCAGACGCTGGAGCCCTGCTGGAAGCCCGGGCAGTTGGGTCAGGCGGTTACCGCGGGCGTCCAACTCCTGAAGCGTTGCTGGTAGGCGTTCGGGCAGGCTGTTGAGCTGATTGTCATCGACATTCAGGCGGCGCACCCCGGCCAGAATGGGCGCAGACAAGGCGGTCAGGGACAGTGACGACAGATCTAGCAGCTCGTTGATATCACCCGCGCGCCGCCAAGCCCTCGTTCGACTGACCGCCTGTTGCCGATCCTCATTTTGCCCCTGCCCGTCTTCGGCAGCCCAATCCGTCAACACCTCCTCCTGCCAGGCAGTGGCCTCGGCAGCGGACGCCTGCACGTCCGTCAAGGCCTCTCCCCATTGCGATGCGCCCGCAGAGCCCAGTTCGGAGCTTTCCGAATTGGAAGTTGCGGAAGGAGTACCAGGGCCGAGCTGTTCTGCATTCATCGATGTCGTCCTTTCGGTAGCAAAAATTAAGCGAACTCGCCGGGGCGGCGCATCTTCCGGTAATCCCCAACCATGGATGGCGCTCCACCGGCTAACCGCAATGAGCTGCGATCACAGAGGGGGGCCGTCACGCACGACTGGCGCGAATACGCTGCTGCGAGTGCCACCGAGGAACTGCAGACGGTGCAGCGAACCCGGGCGAAGTCTCGCCTCCTGGATCGGTTGATGTTGAGGTCCACCCTGGTCTCGCCTGCCAGATCTGTGCCCATTGAGCCGGGCCTGCAAGCGAGTAGCGACGTTCATGATACGAGAGCTAGCTGTCGATAAGCTGACGGACCGCGGAGCGACAAAATGGCGAATGGTCCCCATCAATTTCTCAACCTTAGGCTCAGCGCCCCGCAGGCGAATGAATTCGAGCTGGGCCGACTGATGCCGGGCGCCGGCACGCCGGCAGCGGCGCGCTTGCGCCGGCAACTTTGCTGTCGCTTGCGGCGAGGCGGCCCCACTTCTCCCCGCGTTCAAACGCTTGTGTTATAGCTGAGCTTAAAAGCTTGCAGCCCATCGCGCCTAACGCCGCTCGCCCTTGGCTACGAGACCCGCGCGCACTCAAATGTTAACAACACGGGCTCGTTAAATTCTCCGATGACGAGTTCCTCGCGTTTTTGACATCGGCCACGTGAACCGGCCATCCCCCTCGGCTTACCGTCGCAGACCTCGACAGGCAAGCGCCCATGAGACGCTCTTGATCCGTGCACGTTCGACTGAATGACCGGACAGCTGTATCTGCACTGATGCGACAGAGTTTATATGTCAAGCTCAGTGTAATCGAGCGGCGCCGCGATCAATGAACTTGAGCATCAACTGAGACTTGTTGATCTCGCATGAAACTCGTTTCAGTATACGTATTGCTATCTCCTCGGTCGCAATCAGCCCCACTCTCTCGCAGGCTACCCCAAAATGATGCATCACCTGCTCCTCGGAGGGTGCGATACGATTCTGCAACACGCTGGTCGTCAATGACGAGAGCATGTGCTCGACGACGTCATTCTCCGCCTGGCTCAAGACCTAGTCCTTCTGATTTTTTGTTCAGTTCCTTTGGCGACCACATCGCATAGAGTGTCGCTGCGACGGACAGTCGTCTTCAACATCGCAGCTTCATGCCCGTTGAACTCTGCTTTCGAGAGATGGTCGTTTACCTCACCTGCTCGGACCGCTTATCCTCAGCACACGCGCACGGCTTCAGATTGCGTGAGTTGCACGATTCTGATAGCTCCACAGCGGCATTCCGCTCTTTTGGAGTGTGCCGACCGAATGATGGTACAAATATGGAAGGGGCCCTAATTCCGACCTTCCCAATCAGAACGCCGTCAAGATGCGACACTCGAGAAGCTATTCTCTGGCAAACGTCCTGGCCGGCCTGGCCTCCGGCCTTTCGGCTCAACGCATTGCATGTCGTGGCGTAGCCCACGATCTTCCGACGCGGATGCTTTCCTCGAAACTCGGCAGAAATCTAGATTGAAACTCAACCGCCGCCCCTTTCCGGAACATCGAAAGGTCGACGGTGCGCAGTTGCTTGTTGCGCGTGACCACCACTGTTGAGCATTTAACGATGTCGCCGGCGCAATCGATTTCGCCTAGCGCCCTCGTGAGGGTGGTTTGAAAGGACATAAGGCCTTCCGAGCTTTCACCGCAGCGTTCTGCGCGGCATCAGTGCTGCGGGTCATCCTCTGGCCGGAGTGACCGGCTATTCCGTTGGAGTATCTGCTTGCGAGCGCGGGCTGTTTAGCCAGCGCGCTTTCGCTGTTGCGTTAAAAGCGCCTACGGCTGTGGTCAACCATATTCTGCTGCCTGCATCATTCCATCATTGCGATCTGGCGACTCCAACTGATCAGTGTAGGGGCAATGGCTGGCCCGGCGCCCCGTGTGACCACGGAAATGGCTTTCCTGGCCATCGCCCGCAAAACGAGAAAACTAGCAATCAGCAGGCCGTCCTCTCGGTCTCCATTTGCGTTGCGCCGTCAACGCATCAGCAAGCGTACAACCTGTCGCAACGTGAGATTCAAGCTAATAAATCGGTCTTCTGAGGCGTGCACAGCGGATGTCGATAGCGATGATTGTCTGTGGAATGCTCATTTGGCTCGACACTGCGTCCAGCCGACATTTTACCTTGGATAACCAAGATCCAATCCCGGCGCGTGCGTTTCTTTGATTGGCTGGCGCGCGCCGTGGATCGCAGTCAGCCTGGCTCGCCTTCCTCAAAATCGCACCCCCGTGGCTTTCCCATTATGTTGATGAGGTCCACCTCGGCCCATCGATGATTTATCGGGTAAGCGACTGCGAATGGCCGTAGCAGCGCGGGACCGACCACCATCGGAGCTCGCAATGAAGCCGCCATCGCCTTATGCCGCTTGGGCCGCTAGAGGTCGACATCGCTACGTTCGGGGTCGCGAGCTGCTGGCCTAAGTCAGGTCGCGCCCAGCGCCTGAACAGGCAACAAAGCCGTCAAACGCTTGCATATTCCGCTGCCATCGACCATGGGGACATGCGTTGTGTGTTACCAGCTCCTGCTTGAGCCGTCTGCGTGGCGGGCATGGGCTTAACTGCTCTCCGGTGTTGGCGCACCAATCAATGAGCGCTGGAATTGTGCAAGGCACACGACCGCGGCGCCGTGAAAACGCGAGGATCTGCCGCGATTTCTCGTCACACGCGCGGTGTAGGGTGATATTGATTGATAGAGTGGCATACATCCAACTGCTCGCCGCCTACCGCGAAGAACAGGCGGGAGGTCGCAAGTTCTCGGATCAACTATTCGGCAGGAATGCGGAGCCAAGGAATGGCCGCTCGGTGACGATAGATATGCTTGATACCCCAGGGACGAAGTGAACTAGATCTGTGATGACTTCAATTGATGATACATTAAGTGAGATCAGATGGCTGCGGAACGAAATCTGGCGCTGCCGTCGATTCCTTAAAAGGGACCTACCTGACGCAGAGCGCAAGGCCGTTGAGAGGCGTCTGCTTGAACAGCTTTCTGCCTTTGAACGGCACTTGTCGACGTCGTTTCCTTTGACCTTGAGCCCTAAAGTGTATTCGGCCAAGAGCACCACGATCGGACGAAGCGACTCCCCTGAAGCGCCCATCGAGAACGCCGCAATGGCATCAAGCGGTTCCTTCGGGAAGTCGATGGGCGGCTAAGAGGCTTCCTAGCTGTATCTGTACCTTGAGCCCGCCAGTCAAGACCAGGCTAATTCCCAGCTGAGAAATCTGAGGAAGACCGCTATTGAAGAAACATCCAACGCCAGGATACCGGCGATCTTTTGCCAGTTGTAGCCGATTTAGCCAGCTGCCGGAAAATACTTGGTTGCCGGGCACAACGCCATACCATGATGAGCAGCACGGATTTCTGCAAATGTCCGGCCGCAACCACTACAGTTTACGCAGATTCCCCTTCCGACCAGTTAGGCCGATGGCAATCTCACGACGGCCTCAAAGTCAGCGAATGGCAGCAGCTCAGAATAAAGCGCAACTGCTGCAGTACGAAATCGAAGTTCGGAGCGCATTACAACCTCGTAACACGCGTGGGCGCACATCGATCGTTGATCGAGGCGAATCGATTCACAGAGCTCAGTGCCCCTGATAAATGAACTGCGGCTCGGCAGGCTGATGCTTCAGCCCGATCGACTTTCGGCCACCAAGCGGGCCAAACTCCGGCTCCCGTCAGTCTGGAACACCTCACTGTCGCTCGATTTCTGCGACTGCCGCTCGGACGCCTCACTCTCGATGGAGGACGACCGGAAGCCTGTTGAGACGCCGTCTCGGTCGGTCGTTTCTCTCCGCCGCGATTGGCATCCTGCGGCGGCATTCTCCGCGCAAGTTCTTGAAATTGTCCCTAAGACAAAACATGGCCACGTCCGCATCGCCACGCCCTGTAAAGCGGTTACAGAAGCGCATCACGTCCGGTCTGCAGGAGGTCAAGACTTCCTCGGCCCGCCGATCTCGCGCGCGAGCGTAGCCTGTGCACCACGCCGCTGCGATCGCGATCACGATCGCAATGAGGGCCGCTGCACAGCGATGCGCATTGGGAATCCAGCTCATTCGTCGCTCATGACCCACCAAATCTGTCTTAAGCCGCATATCGGTAACTATTACTCTTTCCTCAATCTGTTTACCGGCGCCTCGGCAGCCATGGTCGCGCTGTTGCGGGGCAGCCGCAATGATTACGGCCTCCCGAATCATCGTCCCGCCACGAATAACACGCTCGTTGCGAAGACACGGAGGTCCAACAGAGATCGGCTGTTTAGCATGTGCGGCGATGCTGGCTCCCAATATGGCGTTCTGCCTTCGCAAGGCCTACAACCTGACGCTACGGTCGATTCAAGCACTTTGAGCGTCGTCCGGCATGTGTGAATCGCTCTGAGACGGGCATGCCCTCATTGGGCGCAGCAGGACGAACTCCCGACAACTGCGCGCCGGACCGGCTGCCTCCGGGGTAGGAACGTTACCGATGCTGGTGGATGACGCTTAGCTTAGTGAAGCGGTTGAAGCCGCAAAGGGCACGCATCGAGACGATCAGTAACAAACTGCGTCGACGCAGCTCCTTTTGTTCGCGATCCGATTTGCAGAGTCAAAAGAGTTCGGTAGATGGGTTTTCCGAGAAGCACAGAGGTTTGGACCGACAGGCCAGGATACCTTGCCTGGATGGTGATTGTCGCAACTGCCACGTACCATCGATGACAGCCTCATGCGGCCTGCTGCTATTCACGGTGCGCAATTGCTTGAAACCGGCTCAGCAGCTTCGACCTTGAGCCCCGCTGGCACACCGGTTGCTAGTAACACCGGCAGAACGTCAGCCTTGGTGCGGCCTAGCCGGAACACGGAAGACACCATTCGACGTTGACTGCTACAGGTCTTTCTGGGACCGAGGGCTATGTTCGCGAATCCACGATCTAGGAGAAAAGCGAGACTTCACATGAGGAGATTAGCGGTACGCGAGTTTTCCAGGGTCGGCAGGTTAAGTGTTATGGCCTCAGCCATTCTGGTTTCGCCAGCAGCAGGCGCCAATGAGGATTTGATGAGCGCCGCCAAGCGCATTTTCAAGCCGATTCCCTCAACCGTTCCAGCGGTGAAGGACAATCCTATCACCCATGAAAAGGTCACACTTGGCAAATCCTTGTTTTTCGATCCGAGGCTATCGGCGAGCGGGGTTATTAGCTGCAACACGTGTCATAACCTTGGGACGGGCGGGGTAGATGCCGGCCCGACGTCGATTGGTCATCGCTGGCAGCTGGGGTCACGTCGTGCGCCAACAGTCTATAACGCAGTCTTCAACGTGGCGCAGTTCTGGGATGGACGCGCGGCGGATCTTAAGGCGCAGGCCGCGGGCCCTGTCCAGGCCAGCATCGAAATGAATACGACGCCCGATCGCGTGCTCAGAACATTGAATTCAATGACCGATTATGTCGCTATGTTCAGCAAGGCTTTTCCCAACGATGCGACGCCAATTACGTTTGAAAATTTCGCCAAGGCCATCGAGGCTTTCGAGGCGACCTTGATTACTCCCGCCGCCCCATTCGATCAGTACCTCGAGGGCGATGAATATGCTCTCACTGATCAGCAGAAAGCTGGGCTAAAGCTATTCATCGCAAAGGGATGCTCCTCTTGCCACAACGGAATCAACGTCGGTGGACAAGAATACTTCCCGTTCGGCATGATTGAAAAGCCCGCCGAAAGGCTGCTTCCGAGGGCGGACAAGGGTCGCTTTGCCATCACCAAGGATCTCGGGGACGAGTATGTTTTCCGCTCGGCGCCGTTGCGGAACGTCGCGTTGCGCCCTCCTTACTTCCATTCTGGTCAGGTTTGGAGTCTTAAGCAAGCGGTTGGCGTGATGAGTGAGGTTCAGCTTGGCGCAAAGCTCAGTGACGAAGAATCTGACGAGATTGTAGCGTTTCTGAATTCGCTCACCGGGCAGCTGCCAAAGATCGATTACCCGATGCTGCCAACGCGGACCATTGCAACCCCAAAACCTTGCCTAGACAAATAAGCCTTCACGATAGCGACACGCTGCGTTGTGATTAGCGAGGAAGATACCGCTGCCGCAGCGAAATCAGGCGATATCGCGGTCCAAGCTGGAGCATTTAGCAGGCTGCAATTGCGAGCCTCGAGTCCCAACGGTTCGTCGCTGACGCAAGAATTCCTTCGGAGCCTGTAAAAGTATCCAACTTGGGCAGCTCAATCCTGGGTCACCTCGCGTTGCAACAAAGGCCCGCGCGCCTGAGATGCGCCCGCGACCGGTGCGGCCAGGAAGACGTTCTCCCGTAGCTCGCGGGCACAGCATCTCATCTCACATCAGCCCTTTTTTCCAAGCGCCCCGCTGCCGACTTTCACCTCCGCGCACACCGGAAGGTGCGCCAAATCGGATGACATGGACTTGTGCATCATTGACGAGTTTTACGGCCGCATGTTCGCCAAAGCACCATCTCCAATGCAAGAGGCGATCGATCATCCTCAGCTTCCACTTCGTAGCTCCTGCATGTGCGGTTGGTGACGCGAGCGTCCAAAGCCCTACAATGACATGCGGCGATTTACGCCGAGTGGAGCCCGATACAAAGCCTCCTTCACCGCTAGACGCGCAGATATTCATTGAAGCGGCACGCGGATTGCTGGGCAGGGATCAACCAGTCGCGACGGCGGAGCCGGAGTTCCAATGAGGCTTATCCGATTCATCCTGATCGATCTAGCTTTGATGCTGCTCGCACCCGAGAATGCAGGGGCCACGACTATGGCGACCGGCGCAAACTTCAAATCGGCTAGCAACGCTGTGGGAGGCTTGATGCGGACTTCTGATCCCGAGCCAGTATTCAGCTCTGGCGCGAGCCGAAATCTTTCGAGCGTTCGCCATCGCATCTTTCCGCGGCCGAGCGACAGCGACTTGCGCTTGGCGGCGCGTTGTTAGGCCAGCCTAGGCTGCATTTGCTGGACGATCCACTCGTTGTGCTCGACCGCTCCGCCAAATGCGAGATCCTACCATTTCTCGAGCGCCTGCGGGAACAGCTCCCACTGCCGATGATCTACATCAGCCATGACATCGCTGTATCGAGCGTTTTTCCGATCATCTTGTCATGATGAAAGATGGCGTCATGACTGCGGCAGGGCCGCTCAATGTCGTTTAGAGCGATCCGGCGCTTGCCAGGCGCCGCGACGCGGCAGTCTGTCTTGATACCGTGGTCGGCGGCTACGGACGCTATGGGCTGATCATGCTCCGCCTAGAGGGGGCACGCCTTCTGATACCTGGAGTGCCGCTTAGACCGGGCGCGCAGCTGCGGCTCCGCATCGCAGCCGGCGACGTCAGCATTGCGTGTGAGCGCCCGCGTGCAAGCTCTATCCTCAACGTATTTCCGGCACGCACAAAGCCTCTGTTGCCGTTCGACGAGGCAGAGGTCACCTTCTTCTGACTGTTGAAATTGGCCGTTCTGGCGTAGCTCTTGGCGCGCATCACGCGCCGGTCCTTTGATGCGCTACGGCTCAGCGATGGAGCGGACGTATTCGCCGAGGTCGCTCGCGCCGTTCCGCTTGCGGCTGCCGAGCGGTGCTTGCAACACCCGCCACGACCCGCATGAGAACGTCGACAGCTATTCCCCGAAAAGAGAAACACATCAACAGGATCCCAGCCGTGATCGACGATCTGGATCAGATACGTCCGTATAGTGTGGGGGCAATTCGCTACCGCCCAAAAGACGATGCCGATAGGCTACTCGCCCAGTTCGCTCAGGATATCGCGCAGCAAGGCCTACGCTTCGGCGGCATCGTGCAGCGACACTCGCTGCGTGCAAATGTGACGCACGTCATGCTCACAATCGACGTTGCGACGGGACAAGAGATCTCGATCTCCCAGCCACTCAGCAGCGGAGGTCCTGTAATCTCGGTACAAATGCGCTTGCCAAGGCCGCAGCTGTCCTTTCCCAGGCACTTCGCAACAAGTTCGATCTTCTCATGACCAACAAATTCGCCAGACAAGAAGCAGCTGGCCGGGGCCTGCGCGCCGAATTCGTTGACGCGATCACCCGAGGTGTAGTCCTGACGGCCGTTCCGAAGAAATGCCTTGCCGACTGGCGACCCTTCAGCGCGGGCGTTGGCACGCTGCTGCCTTGTGATCGTAAATAGTTGGAGCGAAGCGCTTGGCTACTGATTTTTCAGAACTTAGCGCTGATCGACTCTCCAAGCGCGCGAGCATGCTCGTATCAAAGCCGCTGGAATCCACTCCCGAGAACGGATGGCATATAGTTTGCTTCAACAGTGAAATCACGATCTACAAAAGCAAATTTGTGAGGACAGCATGCTCGGAATTGGAAGTCAGTTGCCGCCGTTCGAAATCACAGGCGTGAAGCCCGGTTTTCAAGCGCAGGAAGAAGGAGGACAGAGTGCATTCGAGACACTGACCGAGGCGAGTTTTGCAGAAAAATGGAAGGTCATCTTCTTCTATCCCAAGGATTTTACCTTCGTCTGCCCGACAGAGATCGCTGAGTTTGCGCGGCTCTCCAAGGAATTCGCCGACCGCGATGCGATTGTACTCGGTGGTTCGACTGACAACGAGTTCTGCAAGCTCGCTTGGCGGCGTTCACATGTCGACCTGCACAATCTGCCAATCTGGCAGTTTGCAGACACAAAGGGAACGCTCGTCGATGGTCTTGGCGTGCGTTCACCTGAAGGGGTTGCTTATCGTTACACCTTTATTGTTGACCCCCAAAATACGATCCAGCACGTCTATGCGACCAATCTCAGTGTCGGGCGCAGTCCTAAGGACACGCTCCGCGTTTTGGACGCGCTGCAAACCGACGAGCTCTGTCCCTGCAACCGCGAAATCGGCGGCGAAACCTTGAAGGTTGCTTGAGGCAGCATGTCGTCGATCGAACAACTAAGCGACAGGATTCCAGATTTTGCGAAGGATGTCAGGCTTAACTTGACCTCCTTGGTGGCCGATGAGACGCTTTCGCCACAGCAAAAATACGGGCTGCTGCTGGCGAGCGCTATTGCCACCCGCAACGCAGCCCTGATTGCCGCGATCGAATCGGCTGCCGCCGCCGTGATGACATCTGTGGCGATCGCCGCAGCAAAAGCCGCAGCCTCCCTCATGGCAATGAACAACGTTTACTACCGCTTCGCTCACCTCGTTTCCAACTCGCAATACAAGACGATGCCGCCACGGCTGCGTATGAACATCATCGGCAATCCCGGCGTCGACAAGTCCGATTTCGAGCTGTGGTCGCTTGCGGTCTCGGCCATAAACGGCTGCGGTGCTTGCATCGATGCCCATGAGAAGACACTGAGAGCCGCGGGCGTCAGTTCCGAAGCGATCCAGACCGCCGTACGCTTTGCCGCGATCATGCAGTCAGTGGCGATCGCAATCGAGGCCGCTGGGCCCACCCCCCTCTCGGGCGAGGGGCTGATCCTTCTTCTGCCATACGATCGACTGCGTTGTGGCGCCACTCAGTGACGCCACAACGAGCCCTTTGTGGCTCCCGAACGAGCGGGACATCTGCAAATCATGTCTTGCGCAGCGTCCGCATGAAGAGCGTCTTGCTCGAATTCCAGGCGCCGTGCAACTGACGCGGAATGCGCCACACATGCGGTGAGATCCTATCGCCTAACCTCGGTCGCACCACGGCCCGCCCTTTTTTCCACCATCACCCAAACTTGAACAGCACTCCATATCCGCCGCGCGGATGGCTCCATTCGATGTCGCCGGTGGGCTCGGCGATCACGCGGCAGGTACCGCACTCGATGCAGCCGTCAACGGTTATCTCGACCTGGCCGTCGTCATTGAGCTCGTAGCATCGCGCGGGGCAGGCTTTCAAAAGTGCAAGTAGCTGCGGCGATGGCGTCGTGTGCGCACGGACCTTGACGTGAGGATGACCGATGTCGACAAGATAGCGGTTGTAATACAGCTTGTCTTCGACGCGCACTGGGGGTTCGACATTCATGCTTTGACCTTCCATTGTTAGCCTTCACGCTGTCCCGGTCAGCGCCAGGCCCGTGCAAAACGATAAGCATCGCCGAACAGACCTGTCCATGACCTCGCCTTGGCAAAGGATTTCAGGGTCGCCTTCTCCTTCTCAGCCTTGGGCGTACCATCGACGCGCACAAAGTTTTGCATCGCCTTGGAGATGAGCTGCGGATACGTGAGAAAGAAGTTTTGTGAGTGCGTATGCATCAGGGGCGGCAAATCCTTGTACTTCTTTAGATCTTTGATGACGAAGGAGTCGTCCAGCATCTTCTTGTAGATCGCCAGATTTGTTGCACTCATCGGCTCGCCGCGCGATTTCACCAGACCTATCGCTTCGGCGGCGATACGGCCGGAAGTCATCGCGAGATTGGAGCCCTCTCGATGAATGGCATTGTTGAGTTGGGCCGCATCGCCCACGACGACCCAGCCTTCGCCATAAAGCTGCGGGATCGACTTGTACCCGCCTTCAGGAATGAGATGCGCCGAATATTCCTTGACTTCGGACCCTGCTATCAGGGGCGCCACAGAAGGATGCCTCTTGAATTGATCGAGCAGGCCGTAGGGCGTCCCGCCCGTGCGCTGGAAGTCGGCAACGAGACAACCGATGCCGAGCGAAATGCACTCTTTGTTGGCATAGATGAAACCCATCCCTGTCATGCCGTGGGAAATGGTACCGGCCGCCTCGATCACGACGCCTTCATCGCCCTTGAGATTGAAGCGCGCCTCGATAGTCTCGCGAGGCAAGAAGTGCATCTCCTTCACCGCGAGCGCAACGTTATCGGGTCTCGGCCGCGCGCGCAGGCCCGCGCGCGTCCCGAGCAGGCCATTGACCCCCTCGGCCAGCACGACGACATCGGCATGTATTTCGCCGTCTCGGCGATCTGTACGAACACCGACGATTCTTTCACGCTCGTCCCGTACAAGCTCGGTGACGGTCGTCTCGCACAGCACGGTCGCGCCAGCCTCCCGCACCTTGGAAGAGAACCATTTGTCAAACTGGGCCCGTATAATCGTATACCGGTTCGGCCGTTCCTCGTTGAAGTCGTCTGAGCGGTAATGCATGCCGACATGGGAGCGATCGTCCATCATCCAGAACCGCTGCTCGATCAGATGACGTTCGAGCGGCGCCTCCTCTCGAAACTCGGGGACCAGCTTTTCCATCATGTCGGCATAGAGGATGGCGCCCTGCACATTCTTCGATCCGGGATATTCGCCCCGCTCGAGCTGCAGCACCTTCATGCCGCGTTTGGCCATGGTCAATGCCGCCGCATTGCCGGCCATACCGGCTCCGACCACGATCGCATCGAATCTCTCTTCAATCATCATCATCTCCTCTAGGCCGTCGCGATCCGGGCGCGCGAATTCGGCAAAAGCCGGGCGCGAAATGCGGCCGTGAGCGAGGGTAGCAATTGCATGGCGTCACTGACGATCGCGAGATGGGCGAAGTCGAAGATCGGAGCGTTCTTGTCAGTATTGACGGCGACGATCAGATCCGCGCCCTCCACACCAACCCGGTGCTGGATCGCGCCGGAAATGCCGGCGGCAATATAGAGCTT
The DNA here is from genome assembly GCF_020193585.1 of Bradyrhizobium sp. IC3195. Classification (NCBI taxonomy): domain Bacteria; kingdom Pseudomonadati; phylum Pseudomonadota; class Alphaproteobacteria; order Hyphomicrobiales; family Nitrobacteraceae; genus Bradyrhizobium; species Bradyrhizobium sp. IC3195. Next base: position 75,461 of record NZ_JADYVG010000020.1, read on the forward strand.
TGGCCGGATGGTCTTGCCCGTCTGGCCGATTTGCCGGTCAGACGTGACCCAGCCTTTTTGCACCAGAGGACGCGAGCAGCCATATTCAGCGCCAAGCAGCGTTGCGAGCTCGCGCACCAACCGAAAGTTCTCAGGCGATCCCAGTCCCAGACCGCCCGCAACCACGACATCGGCATAGGCCAAATTGGACGTTTCTGCATCGCGGTCGGGTAGGAACGACAATATTTTTGTGACAATATCGTCTTCGATAAGACCGAGCGGATGGACGATGATACGAGCGGCATCGCGTACGACGCGCTCAGGCATCGGCATGACCCGCGGGCGGACGGTTGCCATCTGCGGACGATAGTTCAAAGTATAGATTGTGCAGAGCAGCGAGCCGCCAAAGGTCGGACGCGTTGCCGCAAGCGAACCATCGGCGTCGACGTCCAGCGCGGTGCAGTCGGCAGTGAGCCCGGTCGACAGGGTCGTCGCCACGGAACCTGCGAGATCGCGACCGAGCGTCGTCGCCCCCAATAGCAGGATCTCGGGCTTGTATGTGTTGACGAGTTCGGTTAGCGCTTTTGTATAGGATTCGTTGCGGTAATCCGACAAAACATTGTCGCTCACGAGATAGGCCAGATCGGCGCCATAGCAAAAGGCATCAAGCGCGGCGTTACGTGTGTGCTGCCCCTCCGGACCGATAACGACAGCGGCAAGATTCACTTTTAGCCTGTCGGCAAGCCTGCGCCCCGCCCCCATGAGTTCCCAGGAAACCGGATGCACCTGGCCGCGCTCCAGCTCAACAAAGACCCAAACGTGTTTGTACGCCTTAAAGTGCTCCGGCAGTTCCTTTTTTGCTGCTGCGCGGCCGGCCGCCGCCGGCATGGCCGTTCTGGTGACATTGCTCATACTCAAAATTCCTCTCAAAGATAGGCGCGCCCGCGCCACAGGTCGCTTTTTAGCTTCGTTGACTGAAGATCACTTTTGGTCAGCAGGTGGCCGGTTGCTCTGCCCCATCAGCTTGGTCCGACCGGCCGCACAACAAGACCCGTCGTCGCGATAGACGTACCGGTCCGGCCGGATTTGGAGAGGTCTTCCACACTGGACCCTTGCGCGCCGGGTTCGACGAATGCGGCCGCGGTGATTCTGACCGGTCGCTTCCATGCCTGAGTTGGCGTGTCCGTTCGCTGCGCAATACCTGCGCCTCACTTTCGGCCCAGCGGCTCCACATTGACTGTGACGGCGAGGGCGATCCCCGCAACGCACCTGTCACGCAATCCATCCCGAGCCTCCAGCGCCGACAACCCGCATGCGCCGACCTTGGCCCTCTTCCTAACGTGCTGTCCGCCATGAGATGGATACAAATCTGAGCGGAATCGGGGGCCGATTTGATGGGGATGACGCTGTGCATACCCTCTCCAGGTGTAGCGCGAACGGGCGACTTATCCATTGACCACCATCTGACCGTCGATACGGAACTTCGATCGCGTCAAAGACCATTTCGAACGGACCTGCGCGATCGTAGGCCACGAGATGATGCCGCAGCGCTCGGCAGGCAGTAAAAGCAGCATCATGGGTCTCCTTCAATCTCATCTCGGACGACTAGCATCTGTCGGCAGCGATGATCATACCGGCAGGACAACAGCAAGTGTCGTACCAGTTGCAAAAACCCTTGAAAGTCAGTCGAAAGTAATGGTTTGGGAGACACTTGAAATAGCCGCTGATACCGTGGACACGACCAGTCCAGACATGGGTCGGGAATACGACAGGCGCCGCTCGGGTCGTGGTTGCAGAGAGTTGACCCGGATAAGGACGAAGGCTGCACATCGGGTTGCCATGGCGCCCCGCCGGCAAACCTTGCTTGCAGTGGACCGCGAGATCACTTCAGCTCGCTCAACGGGACAAAGGCAGCGGCCTTCTTAGGGTCTGCGACGGCATCCTTCAAAACCTTGAACACTCGCTGGTCGATCGGTGACGATGCCACGAAATCGGCATAGGCCTGCTCCAGCATCGCCTTGCACCGAGCTCTGATTTCCGGCTCGGCGGCACCAGCAAATTGCTCTTTGGCAAGATACTGTCCCATGCGCTTTAAGATGTGAAGGCGCGCGACATTCACGATCTTAGGGTCGTAATCGACGCCTAGCAGCGAAAAAAAATCCTCTGCCGACGAGGCCTTGCTGAGCCGAACCAGGATACCGGCTGCCGGGGATGAGTTGATCATCGAAACTTCTCCTTCAGATTAGCTCTGGACGGTCAATGAGATGGGGTTGCGCCTGTTGACTGCTGCCGTCCTGCCTCGCACAGCTGATGCGCACGCCACAGCCCGACTCCGGAAAGCGGTGCTCTCAACTTCGCTGCCCAGATCGGCGGGTCCGCCGGTGACGAAGCCAGTCCCGATGAAGATCCGGGATCAATGGCCAAACCACGATCTAGGTTGACGCTCGTCAGGACGGTCGTCGGACCGGAAATCAGCCGCGCGAGAAGATGCCGATTGGCAGTCCGGGGACGGCTCGTCATTGGGTAGGAGATCACAGCATGTATGGCGGAACGGGAACTAAGATTTGGAGGTGAGATCGCGCCAGGGATCTGACGTGCGAAAGCTGGGCGCCGCTTGCGCCATCAGCGACATGGGACACTGTCCTTGCGGCGCGTCGGTTTGCGAAGGGTCGACGCAAACGTTGCTGGGCACGGCTTTTCACGCGGGCTGGGTTGCCAAGCATCCGCACACGTCGCGCCAGATCGCCGCCACGGTTTCGCGCTCGACTGGCAGCTTGTGCTCGATCGCATACTTGCGGACTTGCGACAGGATCTGCCTGGCTTGATCGTCGCTGGCGACGAGCTGCAGTTCATCGAGTAACGCGGTGATCGCCGCAAGTCCGGAATGCTTGCCGAACACAAAGCGGTTGCAGCGGCCAAGCAAAACGGGATCAAGCGATTGATAGGTGCGTCGATCCTTCAAAAGGCCAGCGACATGAATGCCGGATTCGTGCGTAAATACATGCTGTCCGACGATCGCCTTGTTCATAGGAATCGCACGTGCGGCCGCGGCTGCTACCACCGTGGCGACGTTCTCGAGCTCCCGGAGTATGATGCCGGTCTCGCGCCCGTAGAGCTGCTTGAGTGCGACCGCGATTTCCTCGAGCGGTGCATTTCCGGCCCGCTCGCCCAGCCCGATGACGGTCACTGAGGCGTGGCTCGCGCCAGCCCTGATGGCGGAGAGCGTGTTCGCGGTTGCGAGTCCTAAATCATCGTGACCGTGAAATTCGAGTTCGAGATCGGTTGTCGCACGCAAATTTCCGACCAGCGCGTAGGTCGCGTCGGGATCGAGCACACTGAGCGTATCTGCAATACGAAAACGACGCGCGCCCGCGGCTTCTGCAGTCGCCATCAGCCTGATGAGAAAATCAATGTCGGCGCGGGAGGAGTCCTCACCACCGACGGCGACCTCAAGTCCGCGCTCACAGGCATAGCCTACCACTCGCTTCACCCGTTCTAGCGCCAGGTCGCGATGACCACCTAGCTTGGCCGCGATCTGAACATCGGAGGTCGGGATCGAGATATTGATCATGGACACCTTTGCTTCGATCGCCGCGTCGACGTCAGATTCCCGCATCCGGCACCAGCCTATGGTGGTCAGCGGAAGATCTGCTTCGACAATGGCGCGGATGGCGGCGATCTCCTCGTTGCCCATCGCCGGCGTTCCCGCTTCGATCTCCGTGACTCCGGCCCGCGCCAGCGCCTGCGCGATCGCCAGCTTTTCCTCTGTGGTGAACGCAACGCCAGGTGCCTGCTCGCCGTCGCGCAATGTCGTGTCGTTGAGCACGGTAGGCTTGGCGCGCACCTGGTCGGACCAGGACGATTTGGCGGCGGTGCTGGCGGCAATCACGCGAGAGCTCCTCATTGTTTGACCTACCTACGCTTCAGCAACCAGCATGCCAGCCTGCCATCCCGTCCAACCCATTGACGAATGACCCCTTCCGTCCTCGACCTTCTTGAGCAAATGAATTGTCGCAAATGCGACAGGTCATGAAGCGGACGCCTTGCCTGTTGCTACGCCGAGTTCGAACGTTAGCAATTGCGGCTCGCCAGGATGTGAGAATTGTCGCGGTCCACTTGGGCCCGCCGCCGCCTTGGACACATGGTCACTCGCTCACATCGAAGCGGCGTCGGCCGCGCCCTCAACCTCCCGCGCGACTTACCAAATCCGGCGAGTCTTTCTCGGATGACGGGGCGATAGCGGACGCTCCTGGCAGTTCAGATGGACAGTCTCCGGCAACGACCGGCCGAGCCGCCCGGAACAGAAGATCGCGCCGGCGCTCGGCCATCCGGCTCTCACCGCTTTCTTCGCCGAAGCACAGGTTGAAGTCGTCACATTGCTTGCACACAGGTGTTGTGCACATCACGAGCCCTTCATTCTCGCAAAGCATGCGGTAGAAGAAACGCTTCCAGCGCATATTGTTGACATTGCGCGCGGCGAGCGGCGCGAAATGGCGGCTCAGCAGCCGAGAGAGTTCGCCACGATTGCGCAAGCCGAGCGCTTCCCACAGGTGGTCTGGCTCAATGGCACGGCGCGCGATCATCGCAGCCAGCCAGCGGCCGATATCCCCTTCCGTCGAGCGTTGCTCGAGCAAGAGATCGCGCAAAATTGCGATCTCGTCGTCCTCCTCGCACTCGAAATCCGAGAGCTGCTCCGCGAGCTTGATCTCAAGCGAGGGAAAGTACTGCTCCAGCAAGGCCACCAGTTCAAGGCCGGACAGGCCAGCCTTCTCGGGAAGAGAGCCACCATCCATTGTGGCAGCCGCCAGGATAGACGCCAGGACATGGCGATCGAGATCGCTGTCAATGGTAATATCGGCATCTGTAGGAGGCACACCGGTGAGCATGCGATAGGTTGCAATTCCCCTGTGCATCTGGCTGTTGATATCAACGGCACAAGCAGCCGGCGACGGAAGGAAGTGCGCTTCGAACATAATTTTGCGGGTTTCCACAATGGTCAGGTTTGCGTGCCGCATCCTGGTTTTGATCAGGGTCGATCGTCAGAATGCCGGCCTCCCGGGATGGGCGGTGAGGGAGACCGGCATCCGTCGCGCGCCTTTACAAGGCCGCGACTCGCGACCTTTACGAGGCCGCGAGTTCGGCGGCGGTCTTGCCGATGATGGATTCATCCACGGGCTTCATGATGCCATGCTCCATCAGCATGTCCTCGAGCTCGTCCATGGAGATTGGGGTCGGGATGATGCCTTTGCCGCCATTGTTATGAACCTTGGTCGCAAGATTGCGATAGTGATCGGCCTGCTTGGAATCGGGTGCATATTCAAGCACCGTCATGCGGCGTAACTCGGCATGCTGCACCACGTTGTCGCGTGGCACGAAGTAGATCAGCTGAGTGCCTAGCTTCTTGGCCAACGCTTCCGCCAGTTCCAGCTCCTTGTCGGTCTGCCGCTCGTTGCAGATCAGACCGCCCAGCCGCACGCCGCCAGAGTTCGCGTATTTCAGGATGCCCTTGGAAATGTTGTTCGCAGCATACATCGCCATCATCTCACCGGACATCACGATATAGATTTCCTGCGCCTTGTTCTCGCGGATTGGCATCGCAAAACCACCGCAAACGACGTCGCCGAGCACGTCGTATGAGACATAGTCAATGTTCTCGTAGGCTCCGTTCTCCTCCAGGAAATTGATCGAGGTGATGACGCCGCGGCCGGCGCAGCCGACACCCGGCTCAGGACCACCGGACTCCACGCAGCGAATGTCCTTGTAGCCGACCTTCATTACGTCCTCGAGCTCGAGGTCCTCAACGCTGCCGGCGCTCGCTGCAAGGCTCAAAATCGTGTCTTGCGCCTTGGCGTGCAGAATCAAGCGGGTCGAGTCCGCTTTCGGATCGCACCCTACAATCAGAATTTTCTGACCCATCTCGGCCAGCGCCGCCAGCGTGTTCTGCGAAGTGGTCGACTTGCCGATGCCGCCCTTCCCGTAGAACGCGATTTGTCTCAGTGAAGACATGTTGCTCTCCATCAACCGATTTGCCAAAAGTTGCGCGCTTCTTGCGCGCGAGCTTGTTTCTCTCTCAGAAACGGGGGCACACGGGTTCGAGGGAAGGAGCGCATCGCTCGTGTTACGCGTCGGCGTGCACTCAGCCCTCACTCAGTGTTGCTGTCGCTTATTAGCAACCGCCGTGCCAACGCTTGACCGCGCTCCTTAAGCTTCTGATTACGTTTCTAAAAAACACCAGCCGGTGAGTGAGGCCTTGGCTATTTTGGATCTGACAGGATCTGCGCGACTGTCAGAAAACTAACAACGACCACAACAATCTACGCGAAAAGCCGATTTGGCGAGACCTGTTCCGATGCCTTCTGGTGTGGAACGGCACTTTGTCCTCTTCTCGCAAGCCGGGCGATCCTAGGACAGTGAATATGCCGGTCGGGCTCGAAACCTGGCGGACCAGCCGCGAGTGTTGCAAATACGGTACGGCGCTTGATGCGCTGACATTGGAGATGATCGGCAAGAAATTCGAATGGGCTCCCGAAAGCAGCCGCGCCATGCCAATCGTTCAGCTCAGCGCGCCTACATAGGTATGTCGTGGCGACAATCATCTTTTATCAGAAGCCCGGCTGCGCCACTAACGCGCGTCAGATTCAAGCTGAAGTCCGACGTGATCGCCCGAGACATCTTGAAAGATTCATGGGATGCGGAGAAATTGCGCGGCTTCTTCGGCAATGTGCCGGTCAAAGCCTGGTTCAACCGAGCTGCCCCCCGTATCAAGTCAGGCGAAGTCAATCCGATACTATCGACCCGGCAAGCGCGCTCGCATTGATGATAGTCGATCCGCTCCTGATACGACGACCGCTGATCGACGTAGACGGGGCACGATGTGCCGGACTCGATCATGAGCCCGTGCTGTCCCTGCTTGGCGGCAACACGCAAGATGATCTCGGCGGATGCTTGCACGAAGCAAACCGTACGCGTTGTCCGCAGACGTGAGAAACGGGCGGAGGGTACCCACCGCTATCAAGCGAGGCAGAGATGCCGTTTCCCACTTCCGGCTTCCTTCACCGGTAGTAAGCGACGGGACCTTCCCTGAGACGCTCGCACGAGTGACTGCTCCGTAAGGGGCATCGCCTCTATTGCGCTAGAATGCCGCGCTTCTCGCCTGTGTAGTGTGTGAGAGGCCGCCGCAGTTGCCGCCTTTATCGCGCATGACCTCCGCGGCACGGATTGGATCACAGCACCAAGGCGAGAAGCGGTTTCTTGAAGACATTCTGCTCTATTCAATTGAATAACGATCAGAACAGATCACAACGCTTCGCGGCCGTGATCCTTATGCAACTTAGCGGCATAATTGCGCTATGGCCGCTCCCATTTGATCGGTATCAAATCCTCCGCCATTCCCCAGTGTCACAGAGATCTCGCGCGGCTCTTCGCGCCGATTTTGGAATGGAGAATTCGATGAGAACAAGGACAGTTCTGACGAGGGCATCGCTCCTCGCGCTCGCGACCTCGTTGGCCAGCATCTCGGTACAGGCTGCGGATCTGGGTCGGACGCCGGTCTACTATAAAGCGCCTCCGATCGAACCCTTCAATCCATGGATGATCCGCCTGCGCGTGCTTGGCGTTTTGCCGGATACCGCAGGCAGCTCGGTCAGCATCGCCGGGGCCCCCTCGCTGTCCTCACCAAGTTCTGGCCTTTCGATCAGCGATCAAGCCGTACCCGAGCTCGACATCACCTATTTCTTCACAAAAAACGTTGCCGCCGAACTCATTCTCGGCGTGACCAGCCATCACATCAGCGGCAATGGCGCGCTCACTGGCCTCGATATCGGCAAAGCCTGGCTGTTGCCGCCAACACTGACCCTGCAATATCACTTCACCGAATTCGGCGCGCTCAAACCCTATATCGGTGCGGGCATCAACTACACCGCATTCTTCAACCAATCGGCAGCCAATACGTCGCCCGCCGGTCTTGCGGTGACGGATTTGCACATCAGCAACCAATTCGGCGCGGCGGTCCAATTCGGCTTCGATTACATGCTTGATCGTCACTGGGGCCTCAACTTTGACGTGAAGAAGCTGTGGCTGCGGCCGGAGTACTCCGCGACCGTAAACAATGCGATTGCCGTCACCGGGCGCGCCAATATCGATCCATGGCTCGTCAGCGGCGGCGTCACTTACAGGTTCTGACGCTAGAACAGGAGCAGAATGGGGAATCCGTTTGATCATTCCGGACGTACGAGCTCATCGAGCGCGTCCCCTAACCTCACCGCTGTGCAAGCAGGGAGCGAGATGACGCGTCAAGGACGCGTCATCTCACGAGAAGCGGGGAGCCATTCGCAGCATTGCTCTCGCTGTAAGCTACGGATCGCGCGGCATGGAGTGACGGTACACAAACAGATCGACCCAGCATGTGTTCATATTCTTGTTCGCGTTGCAAAAGGCGCCATTTGCCGATCGGCCCGGAGAAAAAAGGCAACACCCGCGCCGAGGTCAATGACCTGCTGTTCGCAGACCCAGAGCGTGAGGCCTCCGCTCAACCTCAGACGATCCTAGCTCCGGGCGGCCAGCTCATGGACTGACAAGCCGTCCATGCTTGCTAGCCCGGGCACGTGGCCGCTGGGCGAAGCCTCTAGCTTCGCTTTAGCACCATCACAAGGCGGTCGACACGTTTGCCCTGCTTGAGGTGGGAGTTTACGATTTCGTCAACGTCCTCAGGCGTGGTCGCGCGATACCACACTCCATCGGGATAGACTACCATCAAGGGACCAGCGTTACAAAAGCCAAGGCAGCCTGCCATCGTGAAGCCAATATCGTTGAGGCCTTGCGCTTCGACCGCCTTGCTCATTCGATCCCACAGGGCTTGCGCGCCAAAGGCGCCACAGCTGCCGTGCGGATGAGTTGGCGGACGCTGCATGTTGCAGGCAAAGACATGATGCCTATAAAGTTGAGGAAGTTCGAATTCGGCTTCTGAGTTCATGCGCCTGTCCTGTGATCAATGGGCTTCATCTGAAAAGATGACAAGGTGCGAGCACGTCGCTCCCACAATCTCTTACGATTAAACGCTGCATCGAAGACTTTGATGCTACTGATTCCCACTCGCGCTTGCCAATGCTGGCGAAATGAGCGGGTGCCATAGTGGTTGTCATCGCTGAAGATCAGCGATAGACACCTTCGCGTCCGGATCAGCCTCTTTGATCAATTCCAACGTCTTCTGCCATCATCGCGACCTTTTTACTCCCGCATCACTTGCTCATCATTCAACTTCTCCAAAGCAAGTTGCACACCAGATGCGTAACGTTCGTTTGTCCAACGATCCCTTCCTTTTCGCGGCGCGACTCACAATTATTGCGCAGGTTGCGACAACGTCGTTCGCTTCTGTTTCGGACACGACAAAACTCGCATAGCATTTGACCTCCCGCCTCGGCCTGCTGCTGTGTTCCGTCGCTGCCGATCTATCGTTTGCTCAACAGATAGCGCCTGTCGCAAGAGCCCAACGAGACAGCGATGATTGCTGAGCCACCTTTGAGGCTGCAGACCAAGCCGGCCGCAATCCCGATTGGCAGGAACGTTAAACCGGCAACGCAGCGGCCCGCAGGCTTCCCACGATACACGTCAAGACGCGCTTGCAGCGGCAAATTTGCGACGAACAACGAGCACCTGCTCACATGCATTTGCTCCTAACGGGTCCTAGCTGACATCCGCTAAGGGCCTCGCACGAACGGAGTGGCATGGCAGTTGCAGCGCAGGCAATAACGCCAGCTGCGTCCGCCGGCCAAAGAGTTTTGACACAGGATCGTCATTCCTCCTCCCCAAACGGTCCTGTCAGTCTGGGCCCCACATTCTCCCAGCCCAGACGATGCCCTCGGCGAACTTCCAGCCGCCGGGGGCATTTCCCTCTCCAACATATCGCCTGCAGTAGGAAGCATGTCCTGCCTGCCCGCTCGATTTGGCGAGCTAGTGCAAGGGCAGCTTCTTGGTGCGACGGAGGTCGCGGAGTGGCAGGGCCGCAATCCGCGCAAGGTGCCCGTTTTGTCTCACAAATCAACAGCCGTGACACGCATCTGCCAACGCTCACGAGTACGACGGCTTCATCCGACGGCAAGGCGCCTCAAGCAGCTTGAGCATAACAAAGCGATAGGCCCGTTAGTCCGGATGGATCGTGATATCCATGGTTTCGTCGCTGTCCGCGAACGGGTCGGCAGACCGATCGTCCTCCAGCAGCCTGACGCCGCACAGGCAGACGTCACCTTCGATCACGGCGAGCGGTACCGGCTCAAGCGATTGTCCATCGCAGGGGCCGTCGATGCACATCCCAGTGTCGATCTCGAATCTTGCGCCGTGCCGGCCGCATCTGAGAAAGGAACGGTCTGACGAGAAAAACGCACCGGTGCCGATGTTAAGCCAGACGCTCTCATGCGGACAACGATTGACGTAACAAAAATAGTCGTTGCCGAAGGTGCGCACCACAATAATTGGAAACGGGCGGCTCTCGCCCCTATCATCGATCCGCGACAGGCTGAAGCCCATGGCCCCACTCCGCTCGAGGGCATCGGCCGGGCAGACGGCAAAAACCTCGGTCTTATCGCTCATCAGGTCGCCGATTATCGGTTCGCTCATCCCGGCCTCGCAGTTTCCTGCTTGAAGGCTTCGATCGCAGTCCGGCTCAGCCGAAAAATCCCGCGGCCACGAGCGAGCGGCCGATAAGCCGAGCTGGCACGGGCGTTCAGGACATCAAACCATTGGATCGGCGTGAGCTTCGCCGGACGCTCACTGATCTGGATCACCCTCCCGTCCGGACCGAAGCGGACGTGGATGATGACTTCTTGCGAGCTCATACCGATCACCTGTTTTGGCAACTCTAAGGATCCCGACCGTACACCGACGATCTCGACTCGGGCACCTTGGCGCGTGGGGGCTCAAGCCGCGCCTTAGACGCCGCGCCTTTTGTACTATCGAGCAGGTATTCTTCACCCGCTTGGAGCATTTCTCGCGCGGACTTAACACGAGTGCGTGCCTCCAACCGCACGGCGTGCTCCCGCATTTGTGTGGATCACGATCCGCACCAGGCAACGCTGCCACAAGCGACGTATGCTCAATCCGTCCTTGTAGCTCGATCCAATCGCCTCGGTGTAATCCTCCAAAAGCAGCAGCTGATGGCGCTGCGCGACCGCACGCAGTTCCGACCACGGCGCGGGATGACCGTTAGGATTGCCGGCGACAATCGCCCGCGTGTTGGCCGTGATGCGCTCTTTGGCCTTCGCTGGGACTAATGCTCCCGACCAATAATCGACATCTGCAAATACCACTCGTGCGCCCGCGAGACTGGTGGCATGCGCGGTTTCGCGAAAGGAGTAGGGCGAGGCGAAAACCTCCTGCCCCGGGCCGATGCCGAGCGCCTTCAGCGCAAGCAGGAGCCCGATGGTACCACTCGAGACCGCATCAGCATATTTGCGACCAAGATAGGCGGCGAAAGCGTGCTCAAACGCCTCAGTGATCCGCCCGTTGGAAATTTGCGGCGAACACAGCAGCGTCTCCACGGCAGAGAGCTCAGAGAAGGTGATATCGGAATCGAACAGTGGAATGAATGATGTATTCTCCTCCACAGTGTGCGCACCATCAAGCCGATACTCTGCTAGTTCAGTGCTCACCGCCGCACATTCCTTTTGGCCAATACGATGCCGGTCGCCCGCGTCGGATCGGCCGTAATCTGCACGCAGTGATCTGATCCATCGATCAGATGAAGGTCGAAACGCGGAAACTGCCGGAACGGCTGATCCGCCACATCCGACGCATCACAGCGCACCCAAGCAAGCTGTGGAAAGCGGTGCCGCAGCTCGACAAACGGACCCATCTCGGCGCGATCGGCTGCAAGCAGCCGCTCGATTTCGATCAATTCCTCCGCGGTGAGCGCCATCGTGGCTCCTCTATGACTCGTCAAAGGCGCGGCGTCATTGCCAGAACAGACGCTCCGGATCCGCATTCAATTCGTCGATTGCAGAAGTCAACCGATGGTAAAGGCTGTAAAATTCCCAGGTTCCTCGCGCGTGGTTCTTGCGAAACAGCTTCCAGATCCCGCTCACGGCATCATAATGAATCAGTGCGACATCGATGAGAGCGCCATCCTTGTCGATGTTGCGCGAGCAACAGGGGCTCTCGACGAGGTAGCCGCCCCTCACCGGCGTCACGTTCGGCGAGACGTAGAGATAACGCTTGCGCGAGCTCAAGCCGCGCTCGATCCGTTTGCGATCGAGTTCGTTGGGGTGAGGCACCAGCCCGGCCTTTACCGTTCTCATCAGCGCGGCATTCATCGCGAAGCCTCCATTCAAAGCACTGTGATTTCTTCTTCAAGACAGCCGATGAGCATCTGCTCACCAAAATCGACAATATAGATCGGCACGTTCGCTTCGGTATGGATCGCGACGTTGATGATCTCGCCGGTCGCTCCGGCCGCGAGCAAGACTCCCTCGGGCTCCATGTCGGGATATGAGTGGTCGTTGATGAGGTCGACTGCGGTTTTGACCCGCTGGCCCCGCTGATATTTCGGAACGCCGGGCTGAGTCATGACTCCTCCGGGAATGGCAGATCATCGATCTCCTCGCACGTGTCCACCGGCTCTAGCTCCTTGCGCTTCATGCCAACGCGGTAGCCGCTTTCCAAAAACTCAACGCCGTAGATGTAGAATTGCTGCAGGAACGTGCCGATCGAGACGACATAACCGACCTCCCCCTTCTTGACTAAGACGTCGCCAATCTCCTTGCCGCGATAGGTGCCATCATTGCGGATGGTGCGATTGGCTCGCAGCTTTTGGCCAAAGCTGAAGACGGGCGGGTCGCTGAGCTCGACGACGTCGCTGTCGCGAACAATGCTGTTCATGTACCGCTCCTCATGCATCGCTCCCTCTAGAGATGTAGGAAGCTGCCTCGCCCACGGCAGGCGAGATCCTGCATCACTTCATACTCGCGCGGCGTGGTCAGTCTCATCGACGACAGCAGCGCTGGGTAGGAAGGCCGCTCTCGGAATCGCGAAACGCCTTGGACCGCCGCGCAGAATGAAATGCCCGCCAGGGCCGTGCTGCCGACCAGCAACAGCACGATCGCAGGGCAAGCCAGCGCAGTCGTCGTCCGTGATGGAGGACCGAACGTCGGCGTCCGCGCCGCCGCCAACGCGCAGCACGAAGCTTGCGACGTTTTCAGCACCCGCTCTTGGCGTGCCGTTCATGGGGTTCACACTTTAGACTGGCGCCTGGTAGCGAGGAAAGGACGTGTCAACCACACAGGTATTGTCGACCGGACAGGCGGCGACGCATTGCGGCTCGTCGAAATAGCCAACACATTCAGTGCATTTCGCCGCTTCAATGACAAAGCTGCCCCCCTTCTCCGAGATAGCAACGTTCGGGCATAAGGGTTCGCAGGCTGAACAGCTCGTACACTGCGAGGCGATGATCTTGAATGGCATATATCCCCCTTAGCCTGCGGAGATCAGAGATCCTTGCGGGATCGCGGCGTCGCCGCGCTGCGCGTGCTGGATCTCCCCGCGTTTCACCTTATCCAGATAGGATCTGAACCAGGCGATCGCCGACTTCTCAATGAACTCATGGGCATATTGATCGACCGGCTCGATCCCTGCCTTGATCAGATTGCTTTTCGGGCAGCCGCCTATCTTGGAGACGAAGACCGCATGGCAGTCATGGATGCCACGCATGATGGCGGAAAGCCTGTCCTCCTCGCCATAACCGCCCTGGCAGTAAACGTCCACGCGGCGGTGGCCGACGAATTTGGCGCCGGATGTAGAAAGTTCGTAGACCTGGAATTCCTTTGCATGCCCAAAGTGCTCGTTGATCACCCCCGAGCCCTTGGTTGCGACGGCCACTAGAAGAGTGATCGCGCTCATCTCCCCGGCAAATTCCGCAAGCTCCTTTTGGGCGACCGCGACTCTGGCGGCACGCTCATGCTCTACCCTGCCCTGATATGCCTTGCGCATCTCTAGGTCATATTCGACGTCCATTTTCATGACCTGATCGGTGGTGAACTCTGCGCTGCGGTCCTGCCCGAGCAGACCGACCGCATCGGCCCGGCACTGGCGACAATGGCGCATAATTTTTATCTCTCCTTCACAAGCATCTTGCAGCGCCTTCAATTCTTGCGCCGTCGGTCCGCGCTGACCGTTGAGGCCAAATACTGTGCCGTGTTCGGGCGCGGAGATCAGCGGCATGATATTGTGAAGGAAGGCACCGCGCGACTTCACCGCCTTGTTGACCTCGATCAGGTGGTCGTCGTTGATGTTTGGGATCATCACCGAGTTGACCTTGCACAGGATACCTCGTTCGCTAAGCATCTCGAGACCTTGCAGTTGGCGATCGGTGAGTATTCTTGCCGCGTCAATACCCGTGTATCGCTTGTGGTTGAAGAAGATCCACGGATAAATCTTGGCTCCGATTTCGGGATCAACCATGTTGATGGTGATGGTGACGTGGTCAACCTTGGACTTGACGATGGTATCAACATAGTCCGGCAGTGCGAGTCCGTTCGTTGACAGACACAGTTTGATTTCGGGAGCGGCCTTGGCGACCAGCTCGAACGTCTTGAACGTCTTTGCTGGATTGGCCAGAGCATCGCCCGGTCCAGCGATGCCAAGCACCGTCATCTGCGGAATGCTGGTCGCGACCGCGAGCACTTTTCTGACCGCCTGCTCAGGCGTGAGCTTCTCGCTCACCACACCCGGACGCGATTCATTGGCGCAGTCGTATTTTCGGTTGCAGTAATTGCACTGGAGGTTGCAGGCAGGCGCGACCGCGACATGCATACGGGCGTAATGATGATGCGCTTCTTCGCTGTAGCAGGGATGGTTCTTGACCTTTTCCCAGATTTCGGTCGGCAGATCGCCTTGGCCTGCGTGCGAGCCGCAGCTCGCCTGTCCGGTCTTGGCCGAAGCGCGGCAGCGCTTATGCTCGGGGGCGGGCTGCATCATCTTGCCGCTATCCACTGCAGCTTTGACATACTTTCCGCGTTCATTTTCATTTTTCCCTGCTGGCATCATCGCCCCCCCAGGACGATCCGTGAGCGAGCCTCAAGAAGCTGGATAGCAACTTGCATGCCATGGCGCAGACGATGAAATTGCAGCCATACGCCAAGGAGTTAGCGGAAACCATCGTCGCTGGCGCACGAAAGAAGAGCAATGATGCGCTTGTTGACGATGCGACAGATACGTCGTCATTCTCACGCAGAGCTCCACGGCTTGCGCATGCTCGCGCTAAGCTCGCCGGAACCGGCTCCATCTGAACGGGTTTTCTCGCGTTGCGGCTCCCACGATACGAGCTGGGGGATCCGGGCTTCATAAGGCCACTAATGGGTGAGCAGTATCTCAACCGTGCAAGGGAACCCAATCGCAAGCGGTGTCAGGCGTTGCTCGAGTAGAAAGCGGAGCTCGTTGCGAGAGAGCGCGTCCCCATCAACGATGGCATAGTGGGTGCTGGCCGAGCGCTTGATGATCTACCGCCGCATAGCTACGCAACAGCTGTTCGTTGAAGCGACAGCCGATCAAGAGAAAGGTCTGTTCGCCTTTCCTTGATGGATGTCCGGAACTGGCGTCTGAATGTCGATTTCGGTCAACGCCTGACGTAGTCCGCGTCGGAGATAAGGAAGGTGTTGGCCGGCTGCACGCTGCCATGCGACTTGTACAGCACCCCCGTCGCCCAGCTGACGGCCACGGCACTGCCGACCTCTCGGCCAAGCGAATCGTAAAGGCGATACCAGCGATTTTCGCCAATGCCGACGCGGGTGATACCCTGCACTTCGACCCATCCATCGCGCTTATCCAGCGCCGGGCGCATGGCGGCATCATACCAGATGTCGACTATGACTCGCAGCGACAGGGACGCAAGATGATGGCGCGACCGCGTCGGCTGAACTGGCCGAGCGAAAGCCCGCGCCATCAATGCCGTCACGGCGGACCGATCTTTGCTGATCTCGACTTGTCGCGCCGACGCCAACGCATTGCCCCTAGCCGGCCGCGGCAGCGGAACCTCGCTCGAAGAAGCCGGGCAACGCCTCTGGCGTGGTCGACATATCGGATCTGCACAATTCGGCGAGGCCAGGACCGAGATGGGGAACAATGCTCGCGGCCCTCGTCCACGAGCGTGGCTTTTGCATCGGCCGCATCGACAAAGTCGATCTTCGGGGGCGCCTTCAGGGATCGTCCCCGTTCTCGCCCCGTTTTTTAGCGTTGATTGTGATCGGTAGCCGTGTGTCGCTCGCCATCTCGGGCAAATCGAGCACCCAGCCATTAGCTACTTTGATCCAGCCGCCCCATAGCGTCTCGTGCTCGGATTCCACGATTGGCTCTTCGAGATCCTTTTTTGGCACGTATATCGACAGGCCCGCGTCCGGAGACCGGCGGATCATGATTTTCACGTGGTCAACTCCTTGGCTGTGACGCAGGAGGTGGCGCGCAGGCGAGCCACGATGTCGGACACTGCGCACACGACCTCATCGACCTCCGCGAACGAGGTTTCACGTGACAGAGAAAAGCGCACCGCGCCGCGCATCCGCCACGCCGGCACCTGCATGGCACGCAGAACATGCGAAGGCTGCATTGAGCCGGAGTTGCAGGCTGATCCGAGCGACACGGCAATACCGGCCCGATTGAGATGGTGGGCGATGGCTTCGCCTTCGAGATGATCGAAGGCAATAGTGGCCGTGTTCGCTAACCGATTGCTGATATCGCCGAGCGCAACGCACTCGCCATTGTGCAAAATTCCCTGCTCTAGGCGGTCGCGCAACGCGCCAATGCGAACGCGCTCCGGTTCGAGCCGCTCCGCCGCGAGCTCGGCAGCCTTTCCCAGGCCGACGATGCCGGGAATATTCTCAGTCCCGCCGCGGCGTCCTCGTTCCTGTGATCCGCCGCAGATCAGCGGCCGGAATTTTGTCCCTTTGCGCAAATATAGCGCGCCGATTCCCTTGGGGCCGTGCAGTTTGTGCGCGGATAGCGACAGCATGTCGATCGCACTGTCCTTTAGGTTTACGCGCACCTTACCGATGGACTGGACTGCATCGGTGTGAAACAGCGCGCCCGCCTCACGGGTCAACCCGGCCAGAAACTCTACAGGGAATATCGTTCCGGTCTCGTTGTTGGCCCACATAACCGAGGCGATCGCTGTGCGTGGCCCGAGCGCGCAGCGAAACGCCTCGATATCGAGCCGGCCGCGGGAATCTACGGGTACGATGTGCGTCTTGACTCCTCTTGCCGCCAATTGCTTGGTTAACGCAAGAACGGCGGAGTGCTCTACCGAGGTGGTGACAATCTCGTCTCGGTCTTCCTGCGTCGCAAGCGCAGAGAGGATCGCGGCATTATTCGCCTCGGTCCCTCCCGAAGTGAAAACGATTTCTTGATCGTATGCGTTCCCTAACAGGCCCCGCAAGCTATGCCGGGCCTGCCTCACAGCGACCGCGACCTCGTCGCCAAAGGCATGCGTCGAAGAGGCATTGCCGAATTGCTCGGTGAAGAACGGCAACATGGCTTGTACAACGGATGGATCGCTCCGGGTCGTTGCATTGTTATCGAGGTAGATCGGCATTCTATTCCTCGCTCATCCATTGCCTCGCCTGCAGCAGCAACGGGGACCAGATTCAATTCGCCGAATTGATCAACCAGCCGCGCCTGAATGCCTTCCAGCGTCACCCGCGAAGTCTACAAACCGTGCAGGCACCGGTCAGCGTGACCATGATCCTGCTGCTGCCATCGATGCCTATCAGCTGACAGTCGCCATCATCGCGTGGCAGATTGGGGCGTATCTCTTCGAGAGCCCCGCGAATGCGACGCTTTAGGTCTGTCGCAGTGGACGACGATTGCCTCAGTTGTTCGGCCGGCATGCTTCGATATGTCCTCTTCATCAGCTGAACGATTTTTTTCATCAGCTGAACGATTTTCCGCAGGAGCAGTTCGCGGTGGCGTTCGGGTTGTGAAAGGTAAAGCCAGAACTCTCCAGTGCCATCACGAAATCGATGGTCGTGCCGACCAGATGCTCACGGCTCTTGTTATCGACGAACACCTTCAACCCGTCGCATTCGATCACGGTGTCGTCAGGCTTCGGTTCCTCGGCCAGGCCCATCTTGTATTTAAATCCATTGCAGCCGCCTGCTTCGATCATGACGCGCAGACCGCCGGTCGGGTGCGCCGACGATGAAATCGCGCTCTTGATTGCATTCACTGCGCTGTCCGTCAGGTTGATCACGGCTTTCCCTCATCAGCTTGGATCTAGCTGTTAAGGGCAAGTCACGTGCCAGCGCGCAGGCGCTTGATGATGCGCACTTTTTCGGACCGCGCCTGTTGACTTTGGAACCGGTGTTGGGTTCCTGACACGACTAGGCGCGGCCCCCTGACGCGTTTTCTTTCTAAGCTACGCGCGGGCAGCTACGCATGCAACGGCAAGCAATTTGCATCGCATCTGGCACCGGCCAAGGCGTCGGTGAAGAGCTTAGATCGAGGACGAATTTAATGACTGCAATCGAGAACACCGCACTCGGCAGATTTGAGAAGGAGGGCCGCCTGCTCAACGCCGTACTCAAAGGCGCGACTACCAAGCCGGGCCGGTTCGGCTTTCGTGGCGACGTCGCACTGAAGTTCCAGACTCAGGTCGCCGACGAGAAGCGACCGCCGGACTATTCGATCGAGCAGGTTCTGACGATCGCGCAGGACGGAGAACGCACTATTCCGGTGCTGGCCGGCTACCTACACTCCTTCGCGTATCTTGCTGACGTCGCGACCGTCCTTGACGGCGCCTTAAGCCCAACCGGCAGCTACTTCATGTTTTGCAACAACATCGATTTGCTGGCGAAATATCGAATCAAGTTCGGTGATATCAACTTTCACGTCTTGCCCTGCGATGAATCGACCGTTTGGAAGGAGATGATGGAGCTGGTCGGGCTCAACAAGGACGACATCAAGAAGCTCGATCCGGGCGGCAAGCTTGATTACCTCCTCGATGCCGCAAAGGATCTCGATCTGTCCTATGAGGAGATCTCTTACGACGGCGGGCTAAAGAGGATGGAGCCGGTGAAAAACCGCAACGAGAACCGCCCGGTCTGAGGCGGTCTTCAGTTGTTTGGCGATGCATCGTCTTCGACAAGACGCACGCCGAGGACACAGATATCACCATCCAGAACTGCCAACGCGATCGGCGTGAGCGCTCTACCCTGACATGGACCTTCGACGCACCGCCCGGTGCCGAGTTCGAAGGTCGAACCGTGCTTGCCGCACATCAGCCGGATGCCGCAAGGATCCAGGAATTGGTTCTGCTCCCAATCCAATTTGACGCTGTTGTGCGGGCATTTATTGACATAGCCAAGCACTTTTTTGCCCCAGCGCACCACAATGATGGACCACGGCCGGTGATTGCCGTCATCTTCAACGACCATAAGATGGAATCCCATGGCTTGGCGGCTCGGAATGTCGTTAAAGCCGCAAATTGCATAGATGGGATTTGGCTGCATTCATGCTCGCTTATTGCAAGGCGCTTTTCATTGCGTTGTGCAATCAACGTGCAAGAAGTGTGCAAGTGCCTGAGCGGATCGTGTCTGTGGTAATCCAATGCGCAAGCTTATTGCAGCTCACCCCATTACCAACGCACAATTAGGCCAGTTCGTTCGACGATTGGGCCGTGCTGCCCTTCCATGAAGCCCGCCCAGCTACAGCTTTCGGCTTCAAGCATTCTGCACGATTTGCCGGATAGCTACATGCGGTGGCTGGTCGTTGCTGCTCGTTGATGGCCACGGCCGTGGCAACCCCGTTAGGGCCCCTCGGATCGCCTATCCCCCGCGAGCATCGTAAGAGCCTCGGAGAGGGGCTAGACGGTCGTTTCGGCCGCCGGGGCGACGCTGCGAGCGTCGCCCCCTTGAAGTAAGACCATTGCGTCCGCTATAGAACGGTCGAAAGCCCATCATTTCAGGCCCGGTGCTGCTATGCAGCCAATTTACTCGAGGGGCATTCGCCTAAGAGCGCGCTCCAGGTAAATTGAAGCGCCGTCGTCCGAGGAATCCGAGTCGTAGCTTCTCTGAGGACCGACATCACTGCCCCCAGCTTTGGAAAGATACTTCGTAGGCTTGTCTACACGCTGCCACTTGTCATTCTCGTTCTTCGTCCACACTTCGGGATTTTGGTGAGGATCAAGCACCCAGTGGTTACGGCCCACGTGAACAAAACCCATGTCCGCAAGGCGGGGTTCCATGCCTGGTAAGGCCGGCCTCGACATGATCAGCGGATGGTCGCCGTCCTCTCGCAGTAGATGTTCTAGCAAGATGTCGCCAGCGTTCTCGACAAGCGGATGAGTTACCCTAAGATCTACCACGGACGTGATATCGTTCCGCCCAAACTGTTGTTGAAATTGGTCTCCTTTGATCCGAACCGGGCCTCCTGCTCTTAATAGCCCGACAATTTCGTCGCCCAACCGGTAGCTGTAAAATCGTGCTGGCTTATTTGGATCGTCGTAGGTGTAGGCGTAACTTCCAGCAACGGTTGCTGCGCGCTCAGCCTTCTCGGAGACGAAATCTGAGTATTCCTGTGGGTTCTCGGCGATCTGCATGATATCGCTGCGCAAGAACCTCTCGACTCCTCTCCTGAAGGTTTCGCGGTCGGGGATCTCTCTAATGGGCGGTTCGGAAACGAGAGAGTATGACGCCGCTGGTTCGGATGACGACCCACTTGGTTCCATCCCTGCAACTGTTTCCGCAAATCGGGGACTATCTCCCGCTTCTGACGAATCGTCATTACCGGTTGTGAACTGGCTGGATGAGCCAACGATTCTGCCATACATCAGACCGCTCTCCTATGAGAAAAGTTGCACGCAATCGAGCTCGCCCACGCGCGGCTCTGCCTGCAAGGATAGAATTCCTAGCTGACCACAACCTGACCAAAGCACTCAGCGTTTACACGTGGCTACCCCGCGCAGTCTGCGCGTAGCTGCGACTAGCCGCGATCTGTGGGTGGAATCGCACGTAATATCGGCGGCTACGATCCGTCGAAGAAACCGATGCTTATGATAATGACTTGCACGTTCCTATTAGCAGATGGGTTACCCCGCCCGACCACGTACATCGACCCATGAACCCGCAACGAGAATTAGAGACCTGCGTGCCAATTGTTCCGCGTCCTGATTTTGCGATGTGCGCTCGATGCCCATGTGCTCTATTGCAACGGCCTGTACTGGGCAGCGAAATGTCGTCCCCGCTGGGCGTGTGCAAAAGACCAACTAAGGTGTTCCCGGCGCATCCCGTCCCTGTAGAATCGACCATCTAGGCAGACACCATTGTCCACGATCGGCGGCGCGGCGGGAACATAAGCTTCTCCTGATCCGCAAGCAGACATGCACAGGATCCGCTCGGATCAAATCGCCAGATGTAGTGGCTAACTGCCTTTCAAAGTAGACTCCTCGGCCTCAATCATGACAGGCTTCAATCCACTTAGTGCGGCGCGAGGCGCAGCTCGCCTCCTACGAATACGCGAACCTTGGGGACGAGTGGTTCGTGAGCAACGGATATTATGCCGGCATGACATAGCCCGAGGCCCCAACCATCGCCCGGTAATGCTTACGCTTTCGCCGCTCGATCTTGCTATTCGATGCTTGGTCGACATCCTTCTGGCATGCCGTCCTCACCTGAGTTCACCTGATCACAATTGCGCCTTGCCTCACGTATATCTCGCCTGCCACAACAGGACGAGTGTGTTCGCTCACGCTGCTTCAGGTACCGCCGAAGTGTGCGTCTGGCAGTTGGCCGGGCAAACCCTGGCGCATGCACCGCAGCCGATGCAGGCGCCTTGATCATTCAGAACCATAATTTTCTTTTCGATCTCATCGTCCTCGTCGTCGAGGTCGACAAGTTCGCCTCCCTCACCGATTCCTTTCAAAGTCATGACATCTCGACCGCACACCTTGAAACAGCGGCCACAGCCGATGCATTTCTTTGCATCGATCGTGATCAAGTATTGTGGCGTCCAGTCGCGTCCGTCTCGTGTTTGGAACGACATGCATTGCCCCTTTTAAGTATTCTCTAGCGCCTTCAAGGCGAGACTCTCGCGCTCAAGTTCGGCATAAGCATCGTACGTCTTCTGCGCGACCACCATGATCGAGGTCCAGTTGATGGGCAATTCTTCCGAAAGGTCGTGCAGATCCAGCTTGGCCTGTATCGCCTTGGCGGACACTTTCCTTAGTTCGGCCTTCAGTGTTTCACGATCGCTCATGAATATCCCCAATAGTTCGCCACCTCCGGAAATTTCCAAATCAGGCCGATTCCGTCGCTGACACATTTGTCGCCCTGCTGCGCGAGCTTCACCAAACTATCAAATCCGAAGCGATACACATCGCGCAGCTGCTTGTTCACGGCGATCAGACGGCCTGAGATGAGCACCATGCGGGCGAATCCTTCATGATGCAGATCCAGAATCGGCTGGGTCATCGCGCCGGTCTCCCTCTCGATCGAGAGCGCGACCGCATCGAAGAAAAGCTTAAGCCGCCACAGTGGATCGGGATCAGGATCACCGATAATCGGCAATGCGCGCCGTTTCTCCTTGTCCAGAATATAGAGTTCGAGCAGATCGAGATCGCTCCTCGCCTCCAAGGCTCCGTTGGTGTCCTGAGCACGCCAAACCTTGATCAACTCCACGAGGAACGGCGCGTCGGCGGCGTTTCCCTGCTGCTCTATTTTAGCGGTCATATCACCTCATTCGTCGAACTCGAAGGTTCGCCGTCGGTCTTTTGCCATAGCCTTGCGTAGCCAGGGAGGTGGCGTGCCCTTCAGTACGCGCTCGAGTTTCTCGAGCAACACCAGAATGCTTTCTGGCTTGTTCACCTTGATAGGATGGATCTTGTTGGCGACCACTCGCGCAGCCCCAGCACCGCCAATGGCGCCGACGTAAAGGATTGCGCAATCCTTGATTGCGTCGATCTTGGGCGCCAACTTGTCGTCGTTGCCGTCTTCCTTTAGATCGCCCTCAAACTCAACCGCTTTGAGAAACACGTGCCCGCTAGGCGTGACATCGTAGATCGCGATATTCTTTGCCCAACCAAAATGGGCATCGACGCGTTTCAGGTCCTGAGTGGCAAACGCGACCTTCATGCACTCGACCTCTCAGCTGCGCCGGTGGAACTGCGATATCCCGAGCATCGCGGCGATCCGGCCGCAGTTCGCCATTTGTCGGGCGTAGGCCGATCGTTCTCCTCACGATGCGCGATCACGAGATTGGCGATATCGAAGACCAGATTGCGGGTACCACGATAGCCCACGGATAGTTGGTGTCCCGCACCAAGTCGGTCGAACATCGGAAAACCCGTACGATAGAACGGGACTTTCAGCCGAGCAGCCGCTTGCCTGCCATGCGAGTGCGTGATCAGCAGGTCGCAATGCTTTGTTTTGGCAAGCCCTTCCAGATCCTCGAGATCGCCAATGAGTACCTCCTTGGTCTTAATCCGCTCGATCACCCCCGACTGAGTGGTCGTCACGGCCGCCGTCACCTGCGCGCCCATATCGTGGAGCATGCCGGATAGATCGAACAGGAGGTCTGGCTCAGCGCCGATCGCAACTTTGCGACCGCCAATATGGAAGTGCGCGTCCAGCATTGCATCGGCGAGCTGACCGCGCTGGCGCCGATACTTCAACGGTATGGGGCGACCGCTGATCTCGCTCAAGAACGTCATGAATTCGTCGTTCGGACACAGGCCACACAACCGCTCGAAGACACGAAAAGGCACGCCGGTCTTGCCCTGCATGACCTCTGCCGCCCGCTGCATCTGCGCGCCGATCGCAATCGTCCACCCGGCGCGGCCCATGCTCGCAATTTCGTCGACGCTGATGCCGCCGATGGTCGTTGGCGTAAACTCATCGGGGATATGCCCATCGAGCGATCCCGCCAGATCAGGGAGGAAGGACGGGATCAACCCGAAATCCTCCAGTATGACACGGAGTTCATCAAGGTCGCCGGGCGTGAGGTGACATCCCGGCAGAACATTCACCTTCGATGGATCCCGCAGGCCGCTGGCGTTGGGCCCTTCCACCAGCACCTCCACAATGCGCGCCACAGCCTTTTCCCAGCCGTCCTGGAACGCGCCCTTGAAATCCGGCGTCGAGACATACACCAGTGGCAACTTTGCGAGTTGCGGATGATTGCTCCGGATTAGCTTGAGGTAGGCATCCACATCGTCGCCGTTGGTCTCGGTGATACCGGTCGAGCAGATTCCGATGATCTTTGGCTTGGTTCGGTTATAGATGTTCAGTATAGCGTGCTCGAGATTCTCATAGCCGCCGAGTACGGTCGCGACCTCGCTCATCGCGGTGGTCTGCAGCGGTACTGCCTCTTTGAAATGCCGGACAAAGAGCGTGAGACCGAAGGATGTGCACCCCTGGGAGCCGTGCAGAAGCGGCATCGCCCCGCGCAGCCCCATGAACGCGAATGCGCCGCCGATCGGCTGACTCATCTTCAGCG
This sequence comes from Bradyrhizobium sp. IC3195, assembly GCF_020193585.1. Classification (NCBI taxonomy): domain Bacteria; kingdom Pseudomonadati; phylum Pseudomonadota; class Alphaproteobacteria; order Hyphomicrobiales; family Nitrobacteraceae; genus Bradyrhizobium; species Bradyrhizobium sp. IC3195. The sequence goes on from NZ_JADYVG010000020.1 coordinate 99,902, forward strand.
GGTTGACAGCGCACGCTTTTGTCGGCGCCGTGACGATTGCCATGACGCCTCGCTATTCTGCGGCCTGTCGCATGGCAGATGGTTCGGACACCAAGATATCTTCGATGCGTCTTTGGCAGCAGCCACCGACCGCATTGGTATGCTCTCTGACCGCTGCGACGCTCTTCAGGCCGTGCGCATAGATTGCATCCTCAATCGTGCCCAAATCGACTCTGTTACACACGCAGATCTTCCTCGCGCGGCGCGCGGTTTCGGCGAGCGCCGGATCGCGGGCGATCGCGGCCATCGGCGATTGTATCTGCACCATCGCCTTGGCCAATGCTTCCCATGGTGCCGGTCGACGTAGCTGCTCCCACATCGGACTGGAGAGCGAATTATCGATCTCCTCCACCAGCTTGACCATTCCGACATAGCCCATATAGGCGTGGCAACGCTCCTGGTTGATATCGAGCCAGGGCATCGCCGCTTTCAGCGCGACGAACTGCGACTTGCCGCCCGATAGCATGATGTCCGCTTTTGCGTCCTTCAACATCTTATACATTTCGCGCGGCGTCATGTCCTCGATCATGTGGGCATCCTGCCCCATGAGCTCCTTGATGCGCTCCTTGTCCTTCCTGGTTGATTTCTTGACGCTGGTTCCGACTAATTCAAGCCCTGCTTCCTGGAGTGCCGCAACGACCGACCACGACTTGACGCCGCCGGTAATCAACAAGGCCTTCTTACCTTCGAATCGCGGCTTGTACGGCTCTATCGCAGCCCACGCCCACGCTTCCTCGCGCGCGATCACTGCTTCGGTGCGCCCGAGCAGATCTGTCGGCGCGCCGCGTTCAACCAATAAGCGGGCAAGCTGACGCAGCGATTCGCTCGAATCTTGAATACCGTAGAACGACCCCTCGAAGAACGGGATCCCGTAGCGTTGCTCCATCTTGCGTGCGACGTTGATCATCGACTTTGAGCACACCAACATCGCCGCCCGCGCGCGATGAGATGACGCGACTTCGCGATATTTGCCATCCCCGGAGATGCAGGAGAGAATCCGTACTCCAAGCTCGTCTAGCAATGGCTTCACTTGCCAGAGCTCTCCCGAAAGGTTGTATTCCCCGATCAGGTTGATGTCATACGGCGTGGTATAGTCCGGTTCTTGCGTCCCGATCACATACTCGAGCAAGGCCTCGCCGGCGAGCTTGTTACCGAGGTTCTTCGAGCCGACGAAGCCCGGCGAATTGATCGGGATCACCGGCTTTGCGAACCTTTGAGATGCTGCCTTACAGACTGCGTTGATGTCGTCGCCGATCATCGCCGGAATACAGGTTTGATAGACGAAGATGGCGGGCGGGTCGCACTTCTCGATGATCTCCTTGATCGCTTTGCAGAGCCGCTTCTCGCCTCCGAATACAATATCGGTTTCGCTCAAATCGGTTGTGAATGCAGTGCGCCACAGATTCGCGCCGGACGACGCCGCGCCGCGATTGTCCCAGGAATTTCCTTCGCACGCGATCGGACCATGCACCAAGTGAGCGACGTCGGTGAACGGCTGCAACGCAATCTTGGCGCCATCGAAAGCGCAGCCGCCGGCAGCGCTACCCGGCTGCAGCTGTTTGGTGCAGCCGTTCTTGCGTTCAGCCTCCGACTTACTGCCGTTCTTGGCGCAGCCCGGCTCGTCGAAAATATTCTGGAGCGTGGCCGCTAGTGAATTCATCCTTTTTCCTCTCAGCGCAAACTAATTGCGTGGTCAACCCTCGTGTGCTTGTGTCATCGTCAAGTGCTTTGGCGATGGCACGCGCACGGTCGCTCATCAACGAATGATATCGAAACTGTAGTCAGTTTTGCCAAGAACGTTTGTCTTCTTGTCCATCTCATCGAAGATCTTGTCCAGGATCTTCACCAGCACATTCAAGCCGCCCTGATAGCCCCATAGGGGGGAGCGGTGATGATGATGCCGATCAAAAACGGGAAAGCCGATGCGGATCAGTGGCGTTCCAGTATCGCGCTCCAGATACTTGCCATAGGTGTTGCCAATCAGAAAATCGACTGGCTCGGTGAACAGGAGTGAGCGCATGTGCCAGAGATCTCGGCCCGGATAGGCTTGGCAGCCCTGCCCAAATGGCGAGCTTGCAAGCAGCACCTGCATTTTTTCGTGCCACGCCTTGTTGCCGTTGGTGGACAGCACATGGGTCGGTTCGGCGCCGAGTTCGAGCAGAAACCCAGCCAACCCATAGCAAAGATCCGGATCGCCATAGATCGCGAACTTCTTGCCATGGATATGCGCGCTGGAGTCAGCGATCGCGTCGACCAGGCGGCCACGTTCTCGCGCGAGTTGCTCGGGAATCTCCTTGCCGCTGATGCGTGACAGCGCCAGGATAAAGTCATCCGTTGCCGATAAGCCCACGGGGTAGTTGAAGGATACGACGTCCTGTCCATGCTCAGCCACGAATGGCAGCGTTTTTTCGGTGCACCACTGCTGCATGGAGATTGTCGCCTTGGCGTGAACCGCGTTGGCCGCATCTTTCAGGGTCGTGCCTCCGTCATACATCCGGAACTCGCCGTCTGTCGGAGTATCGAAAACGTCAGAATTGTCCGCTAGAATCGTGTGCTGGATGTCCATTAACGCCAAGATGCGCTTGATCTCGCGAAGGTTTCCGACGGTATAGCCATCGAACCCACCAATGATGTTGATCGCCCCGTTCTGCTTGCGCTCCAGCTTCGGCGCTGTTCCGGCCTTACCGTCCCAAAAATGCTCCAGAATGCCCTTGAGCGCATTGTCATAACCGGTAACGTGGCTGCCGACGAACGCTGGCGTGTGGGCGAATGGCACGTCGAAGTCTGCCGGAACCGAGCCTTTTTCTTTCGACGTCTTGATGAAGGCGTTGAGGTCATCGCCGATCACCTCGGCCATGCAGGTCGTCGAGACCGCAATCATCTTGGGCTTGTACATGTTGTAGCTGTTCGCGAGCCCGTCGATCATGTTGTTCAGGCCGCCAAATACGGCAGCGTCTTCCGTCATCGACGAAGAGACGCAGGAGCTAGGCTCCTTGAAGTGCCGCGACAGATGGCTGCGGTAGTAAGCCACGCAACCTTGAGAGCCGTGGACGAAGGGCAGCGTGCCCTCAAAGCCAACAGAGGCGAATACGGCGCCAAGCGGCTGGCATGCCTTGGCCGGATTTACCGCTAGCGCCTCCCGCGCAAAGTTCTTCTGGCGATATTCGGCCGTTTTTGTCCATTCCTTGATACGCTCGACCTCGGCGGGATCGCGAGGATTCTCGAATATCTTCTTCTTAGCCAGCATCTGCTGGTATTCTGGACCGCGGAACAGCTCGAGATGATCGAGCACGTGTTCGGCACTCTGCGCCATTGTTGAAATCCTTCACTATCGAGGTTGGTGTCGCCCCGGCTTTCCCAAAGAGCGAGATAAGTTGATTTATTCAGCAGCCAGGAGCTTCGCCCTCGAAGCTTGATTCCAGGGGGCCTTCGTTTTCTTCCAGACCGGCGAGTTGATCGCCATGTCCATGTCGCGCGCAAAGATCGCAAAGCCGTCATAGCCGTGATATGGGCCCGAATAGTCCCAGGAGTGCATCTGCCGGAACGGCACACCCATCTTTTGGAAAATGTACTTTTCCTTGATACCCGAGCCGACGAGGTCAGGCTGGAGCTTTTCGACGAAGCGCTCGAACTCATAGCCATTGACGTCATCGTAGATGAGCGTGCTGTCCTTTACGTAATGCTGAGCTGTGCGCTGATAGTCGTCGTTGTGACCGAACTCGTATCCGGTGCCAATGACTTCCATCCCGAGGTCCTCGTATGCACCAATCACATGACGCGGACGGAGCCCGCCGACGTACAGCATCACCGTCTTGCCCTCCAGGCGCGGGCGATATTTTGCGATCACAGCGTTCACCAGCGGCTGGTACTTTTCAATCACCCGCTCGGCGCCTTCCTTAATCTTGTCGTCGAAATAGCCCGCAATCTTGCGCAGAGACTCTGCGATCTTTGAAGGTCCGAAGAAGTTATACTCGCACCAAGGGATACCGAACTTCTCTTCCATGTGGCGTGAGATGTAGTTCATGGAACGGTAGCAATGCAGAATGTTGAGCTTTGCTTTCGGGGTTGCCTCGAGCTCAGCCAGAGAACCGTCGCCGGACCACTGCGCGATCACCCGCAGGCCCATCTCCTCCAGCAGAATTCGTGATGACCAGGCGTCGCCGCCGATATTGTAGTCTCCGATGATCGCAACATCGTACGGCGTCGGCTCAAACTTTGGTTTGCCATCCGGCTCGAGCTGGTCGAAAATCCAATCGCGCACCGCGTCGTTGGCAATGTGGTGGCCTAGTGACTGCGACACACCCCGAAAGCCCTCACAACGGACCGGCACGATGGTCTTGCCGCCATATTCCTTGGATTTCGCTCTTGACACGGCCTCGATGTCGTCACCGATCAATCCGATCGGGCATTCCGATTGGATCGTGATGCCGTTGTTGAGTGGAAACAGCTCCTGGATTTCGTCAAGAATTTTGACCAGCTTTTTGTCGCCACCGAATACGATATCCTTTTCCTGGAAGTCGGAGGTGAACTGCAGGGTCACGAAGCTATCGATGCCCGTCGTGCCAACGTAATAGTTGCGTCGCGAGCCCCACGAATACTGACCGCAGCCGACTGGGCCATGGCTGATATGAACCATATCCTTGATCGGTCCCCAGACCACCCCCTTTGACCCTGCATAGGCGCAGCCTCTGATCGTCATCACGCCGGGTATGGATTTGATGTTGGACTTCACCCCGCAGTCTGATTTGCCGGCTTGGTGAACGTTGAGGTGCTTGGCACGCCGTTTCGCGGTTTTCTCCGGATAGACCTTCAGCACCTCCTCGATCAGCTCTTTGTTGCGAGCCCTGATTTCTGCGATGCTCTGGGTCGTGGCGAGACTCATCTGATGTCCTTCAAAGGTTAGCTGTTGTGAGGGCGGCTTCTTGCCAAGACTTCTGCAACCAGCATGCCAGCATCTCGTGAGCACAAAAAACAGAGCAATCAAAATCGCTTAGCGCGCCTCGTGCGGTGATAGGGGGTGTTGTTGCGAACCCGACATCACGCTTTGGGCAGAGAACTCTTGGCTTGGCCCTGTTCGAAATGGAACAAGGGCTGGTTATGGGTGAAATTGCCCGCCCAATACTCGAGCGTGTCCGCGATCGGAATACTCTGCAATCGGCGCTCGCCGAAAGCGGCCGAACAGGAAGACCGGCTGCAAGGCCGAGTGGCCTACACAGGCTCGCCAATGCTATCTATGCCTGCTGAGATCTACAGGTGCTTACGTGCTACGATGACGATGAGGTGCATGACCTCACGCTCCAGATCTCAATGCGAGCTGCCTCGCCACCCGGCGTCGTAGGCTCGCCGATCACGATAACAGCTGCCGCGCCTTGATAAGCGCACGCACGAGCACATCAATCTCTTCACGTGTATTGTAAAGTCCGAGTGACGCACGGCACGTCGCCAGCACGCCGAAGCGCTTGAGCAGCGGCATCGCACAATGGCCCCCCGCCCGCATCGCTACACCAGCGCGGTCGACGACGGTAGCAATATCATGGGCATGCGTACCCTTCATATCAAAGGAAATGATCGGCCCCTTCTCGGCCGGGGTCCCGATCATGCGCACGAAGTTGATGTCCGTCAGCCTCTCCTGCGCGTAAGCGAGCAGTGCGCCCTCGTGCCTGCGGATTTGCACCTTGCCTATTGAGTTGATGTAATCGATAGCCGCCCCTAAACCGATGGCTTCGACGATCGGCGGCGTACCCGCTTCGAAGCGATGTGGCGGATCACCATAAATGACGCCGGAACGCGAGACGTCGCGGATCATCTCCCCGCCGCCATTGAAGGGCGGCATCCATGCCAGATGCTCAGACTTGCCGTAAAGCACACCGATCCCCGTCGGACCATAGAGCTTGTGGCCCGTCATGACGTAGAAATCGCAATCAATGTCGCAGACGTCGGCGCTCAGATGGACGCATCCTTGCGAGCCGTCGACCAGCACCGGGATACCACGAGCATGCCCGATCCTCACCACGTCTTTCACCGGCAACACCGTGCCGAGCACGTTCGACATTTGTGTGATTGCAACCATCTTGGTGCGCGGGGTCAGCAGTCGCTCAAAATCATCGAGCAAAAAGTTTCCGTCATCATCCACTGGGGCCCATTTGATCACTGCACCGAGTCGTTCCCTGAGAAGGTGCCATGGCACAATGTTGGAGTGGTGTTCCATAATCGAGAGAACGATCTCATCACCCGCGCTAATGCGTTCACGGCCAAACGTCTGCGCCACCAGATTGATTGCCTCCGTGGCGCTCCGGGTGAAGATGATCTCTTCGTTTAAATGCGCGTTCACAAACCGCGCCACCTTGGCACGGGCGTCTTCATACGCCTCCGTCGCCGCGTTAGCGAGGTAGTGCAAGCCGCGATGAACGTTGGCATATTCGCTGGAGTACACCTGCGTCATACGGTCAAGCACCGCGTTGGGCTTTTGCGCGGATGCAGCGTTATCGAGGTAAACAAGCGGCTTGCCGTACACCGTCATGGCGAGCGCAGGAAAGTCTGTACGCAGACGGTTGACCTCGTAAATGCCATTGCTCACGGCGGGATGTGCGCTCATCGCCCCGCCTTTAGCCAGTGTTCAGCTTGCGCCGTCACAAAATCGCGCAGATTCTCGGAAGTGATCTCCTCAATCGACTCGCCAACGAACGCTTTAATCAGCAACATCTGCGCATCCTTCTCTGATAGCCCCCGGGCGCGCAGATAGAATACGAGAGTGTCGTCCAGCGCACCCGATGTCGCTCCGTGGCCGCAGGTCACGTCGTCGGCCAAGATTTCGAGTTCCGGCTTGTTGTCGACCTCGGCCTGGTCGGATAGGAGCAACGCTCGCGTCGTCAGGGTGGCGTCCGTTTTCCGGGCGGCAGGACGAACGATAATTCGGCCCTGAAACACCGAGCGACCGCAATCGTCTACGACCGCGCGGAACTTCTCCCGACTGGTGCAATGTGGCATGGCGTGGTCGACCACGACCGTTGTGTCCGCGTGGAGCTTGTCCCTGATGAGATTAACCCCATTCGCCGAGAGCTTGGTTCCCTCGCCGGCCAGCGTGATGAATCCCTGATAGCGGCTGATGGAGCCGCTGCAGGTCATGCTGAAGAGGTCGAGCTTAGCCCTGGCGCCGACTGCGATGATCGCCGACGAGATGTTCACGGCGTCAGAGGCAGCAGCTGCCACGCGGATATACGAAAGGCTCGCCTCGTCACCAACCAGGGCGATTATCGCATCGTTGGCTTGATAGCCACTCGCGCGTTCAGCCGGGACGAAACTTTCTACGATGGCCGCATGCGCTCCTTTACCGAGTTGCAGATAGCAACGTGTAAAGGTGGACACCGACAGTCCGGTTGCGACGTGAACGATTTGAATTGGACGCTCCACCGCATTGCCGTCGGCGACCGTAATCACCAAGCCATCTGTCGCCATTGCGGCGTTGAGCGCGATCGCCGAGTCGCTCGTCGTCGATAGCACCAGACCGGCCATGCCCCCAGTAGCCGAGTTCTCCAGAACCTCTCGCAGCGACCGCACAACGACTTCGTTTTCCAGCCTGCCGAGATCGGATAGCTCCGGCGCGAATATGCCATCCACCAAAACCAGTTTGACCGCCTGATCGGCAGCCACTTGCTTGACCGAGACCTTTGCGCGCACCAGCGCCTCCGCATCCGGCCGCGGAGCGAGTGGCAGCACCTCGCTGATCAGGGCGCGCAGATCTGTGTATTTCCAATCCTCCATGCGCCGATGCGGGAGGCCGGTACGCTCGTAGACCTCGAATGCTCTCGCCCGTATTTGGGGGACAGGGCCTGCACCAGGCAGCCGTCCACGCGCCGCAGCGAAAACATTGCCCATTGCGCGTTCGGCGTCGGCTTTGACCAAAACCTGCTTCATCGGGAAGTCCCTAGAGCCGTCAGGCCGCGTCTTCGAATTGGGCGTAGCCACAAGCCTCGAGCTCCAGCGCGAGTTCCTTGCCGCCACTCTTCATGACCCGCCCTTTCGACATCACGTGCACAATGTCCGGCACGATATGCTCGAGAAGCCGCCGATAATGAGTGATCACGATCATCGCTCGTTCCGGCGAACGTAAGGCGTTGATGCCACTGGCGACGATACGCAGCGCGTCGATATCGAGGCCGGAATCGATCTCGTCAAGGATGCACAGGCTCGGCTCGAACAACGCCATCTGCAAAATTTCGTTGCGCTTCTTCTCGCCGCCGGAGAAGCCGACATTGACGCCGCGCTTGATCATGTCCCGGGGAATGTTGAGCGAACCGGCCACCTCGCGGACTCTTTTCAGAAATTCGGGGGTGGAGAATTCCTGTTGGTCGCGCGCCTTGCGCTGGGCGTTCAGTGCCGCGCGCAGGAAGTTCATGGTGGTCACGCCGGGGATCTCGACTGGATACTGGAATGCTAGGAACACGCCCTTGGCGGCGCGTTCATTTGGCTCCATCCGCAAGAGGTTCTCGCCCCTGAACAAGATTTGTCCGCCGGTGATCTCATAGCCCGGCTTGCCGGCGATGACGTGCGAGAGCGTCGATTTGCCGGAGCCGTTCGGCCCCATGATCGCGTGCACTTCACCGGCATGGACGCTAAGATGCAGCCCGCGAATGATTTCGCGGTCTTCGACACCAAGATGCAAATCTCGGATTTCGAGTAGCGCCATTCTGATCTGCCCCCTGAAATGCGTCGTCTGGCGAGCCGCATTCGAGGGGCTCGCGGGAGGTTTCGTTATCCAACGGATCCGTCGAGCGAGATCGAGATTAGCTTCTGCGCCTCCACTGCGAACTCCATGGGCAGTCTTTGCAGAACTTGCTTGACGAAGCCGTTGACGACGAGGCCCACCGCTTCTTCCTGGCTGAGCCCGCGCTGGATGCAGTAGAACAGCACGTCCTCGGAGATCTTCGAGGTCGTCGCTTCGTGCTCGAACGTCGCCGACGAATTCTTCGCCTCGATGTACGGCACGGTATGCGCACCGCATTTGTCGCCGATTAGCAGCGAGTCGCAGGCGGTGAAGTTGCGCGCGCCGGTCGCTTTGCGATGCGCCGTCACGAGACCGCGATAGGTGTTCTGCGACTTGCCGGCGGCGATACCCTTGGAGATGATGCGGCTCGACGTGTTCTTTCCGAGATGGATCATCTTGGTGCCGCTGTCGACCTGCTGGAAGCCGTTCGAGATCGCGATCGAGTAGAACTCGCCGCGCGAATTGTCGCCGCGGAGAATGCAGCTCGGATATTTCCAGGTGATCGCCGATCCGGTCTCGACCTGGGTCCAGGAGATTTTCGAATTGGCGCCGCGGCAATCGCCCCGCTTGGTGACGAAATTGTAGATGCCGCCCTTGCCTTCCGAATTGCCGGGATACCAGTTCTGCACCGTCGAGTACTTGATCTCGGCATCGTCCAGCGCGACGAGCTCGACCACGGCGGCATGCAGCTGGTTCTCGTCGCGCTGCGGCGCGGTGCAGCCTTCGAGATAGGAGACGTAGGAGCCCTTGTCGGCGATGATCAGCGTGCGCTCGAACTGGCCGGTGTTGCGCTCGTTGATGCGGAAATAGGTCGACAGCTCCATCGGGCAGCGCACGCCCGGCGGCACGTAGACGAACGAGCCGTCGGAGAACACCGCCGAGTTCAGCGTGGCGTAGAAATTGTCCGAGGTCGGAACCACCGAGCCCAGATATTTCTGCACCAGCTCGGGGTGCTCGCGGATCGCCTCCGAGATCGGCATGAAGATCACGCCGGCCTTCTTCAGCTCCGCCTTAAACGTGGTCGCAACCGAGACCGAGTCGAAGACCGCATCGACCGCGATCTTGCGGCGCGCGGGGTCTTCCTCGCCCACCTTGGGCTCGACGCCTTCGAGCATGGCGACTTCCCGCAAGGGGATGCCGAGCTTCTCGTAGGTCTTCAGGATCTCCGGATCGATCTCATCCAGTGACGAGACCGTCTTCTTCGGCTTCGGCGCCGCGTAATAATAGAGGTCCTGGAAGTCGATCTTGGGATAGTCGACACGGGCCCAGGTCGGCTCCTGCATGGTCAGCCAGCGCCGATAGGCTTCCAGCCGCCACTGCAGCATCCAGGCGGGCTCATTCTTTTTCTGCGAGATGAATTTTACGATCTCTTCCGAGAGCCCCTTGGGGGCCTTCTCGGAGTCGATCAGGGTCTCAAACCCATAACGATACTGGTCGACGTCGATGCGCTTCACGCGCTCGACCGTCTCTTGTACGGCTACCATTGCCCGCTCCACTCACGCAGCGACAACTCCCGCCGGCGAGGATAGCGCCGCAATCTCTCTGAGCGGATCGTGCAAGTCGCCGCCAACTCTGGGCCAGCGAGTGAGAGAAACAGGACACGGATCCAAAAGGCGGCGGCTGACGATAGCGTCTTCATCATGTTTCGCGCCGGAGCTCCTCTCATCGGCTACCCCACCTATGCCGGCACGCAGGTATCGGGCACCGGGCAAACGACCACGCATTGCGGCGCGTCAAAATGCCCCTCACATTGCGTACACTGGGTCGGATTGATCACATATATATCGTTCTTCAGGCTGATCGCGGCATTGGGACATTCGAACTCACACGCACCGCAGACGGTGCACTGGGATGCGATTATCTTGTAGGCCATCACTGCGATTCCATGAGCAAAAGTTGCGCGACAGTTTCTTGCTTTCAAGTCTTGTGCCAGACAGTTAACCTTGATTTGTCTGGGCTATTTTCGATAACGCAAGTCGCCGCCTCGACACGGTGTCGCAATTCCTACAACGCGCATGACAGCAGCTTGATCTCGATGCCGTGGTTTGCGCATGGTCGATCTCTCGGCAGTCAGCGATCAGGTGAACCGCGTTAGCCAGCCTGCGATGCGTCCTAAGGTGGTCGTGCCGCGGCTATGATCGATGCGCCGCGCGACTTCACAAGGTTCTCCGCCGGTGTATCAGGTCGACCCCAAGCCCCAGTCACGGGACACCGGCGGCCTCGGCGACGGCACCGCGATAAACAGCCCGCGCAGTCATCACCGGTCCGGTCGGCGTTCCACAGCCAGCCAGAAAGGGTCGCGGCGATCGCGCCAGATAAAGTCGCCCGTGATTGCGGGTCCCCTGCGGACCCGCGGGACGCATTCTCAATTGCCTTCGATTACCTGGCAAGACCGGCATTCATATGCGCTGTATGGGCGAACGTACATTGTCTCGCATCGTGCGAGCGACTGAAGCCGGCGCTCGTCTGGTGATCCTTCACTTATGCCGACGGCGGTCAGCAGATCGATGGAGCCAAAAAAAGCCACCCCGAGGGGTGGCCTAAGTCAGGGAGGAAACGCCCATAAGGGCCTCTGGGATCAGGCCGCAGCCTGTTCGATCGGTGAGAAGGGCAGCCCGAGGCTTTCGGCCACCGCTTTGTAAGTTAGTCGGCCCCGATGGACGTTGAGGCCCGCGCGCAAATGCGGATTTTCGAGCACGGCGGAAAAACCTGTGTTGGCCAGAGCCAAACCAAACGGCAGCGTCGCGTTATTCAGTGCCTGGCTCGAGGTCAGCGGTACAGCCCCAGGCATATTGGCCACGCAATAATGAATGACGCCATCCACTTCGTAAGTAGGATCAGCGTGGGTGGTTGGGTGCGATGTCTCAAAGCAGCCGCCCTGATCGATAGCGACATCCACGAGCACCCCCCTCTTGCGCATCGAGCTCAGCATGCTCCGGCGGACCAGCTTCGGCGCGCTCGCACCTGGAACGAGCACCGCACCAATCACCACATCCGCCGCAAATACCTCTTCCTCCACGGAGTCGATAGTCGAAAACCTGGTGCGAACGCGTCCTTCGAATAGCTCGTCCAGCTCGCGGAGCCGGCGTATCGAACGGTCGATGATGGTCACTTCTGCGCCCAGACCGACCGCCATGCGTGCCGCGTGCGTACCAACGACACCACCTCCGATCACCACGATACGGGCAGGCTGAACACCGGGCACCCCACCGATCAACAGCCCTCGTCCGCCTGCACTCCGCTTCAGGGCGCTACCCGCCGCTTCGATCGCAAGCCTACCCGCGACCTCGCTCATCGGCGCCAGCAGCGGAAGACCACCATGCGCATCAGTTACGGTCTCATAGGCGATCGCGGTGCATCCAGATTTCAGGAGGCCCTTGGCCTGATCCGGGTCGGGGGCCAGATGCAGATAAGTGAAAAGGATCTGATTTTCCCGCAGCTGACACCATTCGGACGGCTGAGGCTCCTTAACCTTTACGATCATCTCGCTCGATGCGAATACCTCAACTGCGGAAGTTAGAATCGTTGCGCCAGCATTGCGATAATCGTCGTCGGTTGCACCAATGCCAGCGCCGGCATTGGTCTCGATCATCACGCGGTGGCCCGCTGCCACGTATTCGCGGACAGCTCCCGGGGTAAGGCCGACGCGATATTCGTGCGCCTTGATTTCCTTGGGGACTCCGACCTTCATTTGAAAACTCCCTACCTGGAGCGCCTTTCTAATCGGAAGCGAGCAGGGATATTGCGACGCAGCCGTCAAAATGACGCAGAAATTCAGCGATATTTGGCAAGCTTCGCAGGATTTCAAACCCACTGGTGCCGAGCGGATCGAGTGACCATGCTCGCTGAGCTTAACCGTCGAAAATGCGTGATCGCGATGAAGTTTCGAATTGCGTTCTCGGCTCGTGAAAAAGCTAACAACCGAAATCCAGCCTCGCCGAAACTTCTTGAAGAGCCGAGTCGCAGTGTGCCGGTTGGGTAGACTTGCCCATAGAAGGGATCGTTTCCAAAGCTGATGGCTCTTGGCTAATGACCATTGATCATAAATTTGGTTTCCAAAAAACTGGACGATGCGCAACGTGTTCAACAGATCCGAGGCAATTGTTCGCCCCACAACCAATCAACGATTCGCCGGCCGCCGAAACCGGTCGCCATCTGCACAAATTTCCGATCGTCAGCCACCGCCTCGCCAATATCAGCTGCATCGGACCCGAGCGGGTGCGCCTTCATGGCTGCAAGCACGGCATCGGCCAAATCAGGCGCGACGATCGCAACGAGCTTGCCCTCATTGGCGACATGGATCGGATCGAGACCAAGGAGCTCGCAGGCAGCTGCAACCGCGGGCTTCACCGGAATGGATGTTTCCTCCAGATGGAACCCGAGGTCAGATTGATGCGCAATCTCGTTGAGGGTCGCGGCAAGCCCACCCCGCGTCGGGTCGCGCATCACCCGGATGCTGCTACCGCCGGCGGCAACCATGACCGCTACGAGATTATGCAACGCTGCGCAATCCGAGACGACCTCGGTTTGAAAAGCGACGTTCTGACGTTTTGACATGATCGCCACCCCATGATCGCCGACGCTACCGGACACCAGCACACGGTCCCCGACCCTTGCCTTGTCGGCGGAGAGATCGAGCCCATCGGCCACAATCCCGATGCCGGTCGTAGAGATGAACAAACCATCGGCCTTGCCGCGCTCGACCACCTTGGTGTCTCCGGCAATGATGTAAACGCCAGCGCCGCGCGCTGCCGCGCCCATCGAATCCGCGATCGCCTTCAGATCCGAAAACCGGAAGCCCTCCTCGATGATAAAACTGGCCGACAGATAGAGGGGACGCGCGCCGGACATCGCGACATCATTGATCGTGCCGTGCACAGCCAGTGACCCGATATTACCGCCCGGAAAGAACAGCGGGGAAACCACATAGCCGTCGGTCGTCATCACCATCCTGCCTGCCGCAACGTCAAACGCGGACTGATCATTGCAGCGGGCGAGCCATTCATTACCAAAGGCTTGGTGAAAAAGGCCGGAGATCAGCTGTGCCATGGCACGGCCCCCGGATCCATGGGAAAGATCAACGCGTCCGTTCTCGATGTCGAGCTTGCGTTGATAAGCCTTTACGCTCATGACGTCCGCCTCAACTGTTCATCGCGAACTCGGCCGTAGGCCCAATACGCCGCACAAGCGCCTTCTGATGACACCATGCAGGATCCTATGGGAGTTTCCGGCGTGCAGACGGTTCCAAACAGCTTACAGTCGACCGGCCGCTTGGCGCCACGCAAGATCGCGCAGCACTCGCATGCCGGATTGTCTGCGATACGCAGGTCGTGGATCGCAAAACGCGTCTCGGCGTCGAATTGCGCGTAAGCCTGCTTCAGCTTCAGTCCGCTGTTGGGGACGAGTCCGAGCCCTCGCCATTCAAACTGCTCGCGCAGTTCGAATATCTGCGATACCTCCTCCTTGGCGCGCCGATTGCCTTCACGCGTCACCGCACGACTGTATTGGTTCTCTACCTCGTAGCGATCTTCGTTCACCTGCCGCACCAGCATCAGGATCGCCTGCATCACATCGAGCGGTTCAAAACCCGCGATCACGATGGGCTTGCCGAATTGTTCCGCCAGAGGCTCGTAAGGCTGCGTGCCAATAATGGTGCTCACATGTGCAGGCCCGATGAAGCCGTCGATTGGAACCCCGCCGGTGTCGCGGATTTTGGGGTTCTCGAGAATGCTGTGCATCGCAGAGGGTGTAAGCACGTGATTGCAGAACACGCTGAGGCCCTTCAACCGCTTCTTCTCGGCAATCCGGATCATCACCGCCGTCGGAGGGGTAGTGGTCTCAAATCCAATGGCAAAGAAGACCACCTCGCGGCTCGGCGCCTGTTCGGCGAGCCGGATAGCGTCGAGCGTCGAGTAGACCATCCGAATGTCTGCGCCGAGCGCTTTGGCTCGCAACAGGGACTGTCCTTGCGACCCAGGCGCGCGCATCAGGTCGCCGTAGACGCACAGAGTGACCTCTGGTCGGTCGACGAGCCGGATCGCCATATCAATTCGGCTGGCGGGCAGAACGCAGACGGGACAACCGGGCCCGTGGATCATGCGAACGTTCGCGGGCAGCAGATCCTCCAGGCCGTAGCGGGAGATCGCATGAGTGTGTCCGCCGCAGAATTCCATGAACCGATAGGCTCTTTGCGAACTGACCTCGGCGCCAATCGCACGCGCAATTCCCTGCGCGATGGCCTTGTCGCGAAATTCGTCGGCATATTTCATGATCGGCGTTCTCCTGCACTGCCTAGCTCCTGCAGGAGCTCCAGCGTGCGCTTGGCTTCCGTCGGATCGATCTTGGCCAGCGCATAGCCGACATGGACAAGGACGCAATCGCCGACCTCGAGCTCGTCGATGAGAGCAATCGATATCTCCAGGCTGATGCCATCGATGGACACCGTAGCCATGTCGTTGGGAAGAATTTTCGCAATCCTTGCCGGCACTGAAAGGCACATATCAGGCTGTTCCTTCCCTGGCGGACGACCGTTGAGCAATCTGCAGAGCGGCAATCCAGGCCTGGCCAAGGCTCAAACCGCCATCATTGGGCGGCACCCGCCGTGGCACGAGCGGGGTAAGGCCGGCAGCGCTGCAACCGCGCGGGATCTCATCCGCCAGCACCGCGTTCAGGAAGCAGCCGCCGCTCAGAACGACAGTATTAACGCCGGTTGTCCGCGCAGAGCGTGTGACCCAGTCAACGCAGGCGGCAGCGAAGGTGCCATGAAAAAGCCCGGCTCCGCCCACGGCGTCAATGTCATGTGCAATCAGCTGCGCAAACAGCGGACGAAGCGACAGCACGCCGCCGTCGATCGTCCAGCCGGCTTCGAGAATCGCAGTCCGCCCCACCAGCGCCTCGAGCTTCATCGCCGCTTCGCCCTCATAGCTCTGCAAACTCGCAATCCCCAGCAGCGCCGCTGCCGCGTCGAACAACCGGCCCGCACTGGTCGTGGTGGGCCCGCCCGGCTGATCGAGCAAGGCCGACACACATCCAGCCCGCCGTTGCGCCGCAAAGCGCGGCCCGATTTCATTACCCCGGCCGAGCCCGTGTAGTACTGCGCTCGCCATGCGCCAGGGCTCGCGAGCTGCACGATCTCCACCAGGCATTTGCAGCGGCGCTAAGTGCCCGATGCGTCGGCACCTCGGGCCTTCGCACAACAATAGTTCGCCACCCCAGTTGCCGCCGTCGGAACCAAAGCCATGGCCATCGAGCACCAGGGCAAGCGCAGGTCCCGCATGGCCATGCTCGGCGATCACTGCGGCAGCGTGTGCGTGGTGATGTTGGACAGCCACCAGCTCGCGGCCATTTGCTTCCGCAAACCGGGTAGAAACCATATCGGGATGCAGATCATGGGCGACGACGACAGGCTCCACGTCAAGGCTCGATGTGAGGTGTCGGATCGTCTCCTCGAACGCACGAACGCCTTCGGCCGTATCCAGATCGCCAATATGCTGAGAGACGAACGCTTGGTTGTCCCGCGTGATGGTGATGGTCGATTTCAGCGCGCCGCCGACGGCGAGCACGGGGGGCACGGACTTCGGAAGCCTGATGGGTTCGGGAACATAGCCACGGGCACGACGAATGAATTGTGGCCGGCCAGCCACCACTGACACCACGGAGTCATCAGCACGCGTCAGGATATCGCGGTCATGGGTCACGACAAGGTCGGCGATCTCATCGAGCCGCCGCAGCGCCTGCGCGTTGTCGATCAGGAGCGGTTCGCCGCCAAGATTGGCACTGGTAGCCACGATGACCGCGCCGGCCCCCGCCCATGCACCTGCCGAGCGAAGCGCATGAAAGATGAGGTGATGCAGCGGCACTATAGGCAGCATGACACCCACACGTGACAAGCCAGGAGCTATGTCGGGTGCCAGGTTGTTTCGCGAAGGCAGAAGGACGATGGGACGTGCTACGGATTCGAGCAGCGCAAGCTCGGGCACGTTCGCCTCCGCGATCTCGCTGACGCGCTCTATCGAATCGACCATAACCGCGAACGGCTTCTGAAGGCGCTGCTTTCTCCTGCGCAAACGCTGCACCGCGTCCTGGTTACGCGCATCGCAAAGCAGCTGGTATCCGCCCAGCCCCTTTATCGCCACGATTTGTCCACCCGCGATTGCCGCGACAATGGCGCTGATCTCATGGCTGAGCCGAGGACCGCATGTCGGACACGCGATCGCCTCCGCATGAAACCTGCGGCTCTCCGGATCGCCATATTCGGCCGCGCAGGCGGCGCACAGCCTAAAAACCCTCATTACGGTGTTGCGGCGATCGTAGGGAAGCCGTTCGGCGATGGTGTAGCGTGGGCCGCAATGGCAGCAACTGATGAAGGGGTAAAGGTAATGCCGATTTTCTGGATCGAACAGCTCACTGAGACATTGCTGGCAGACCGCAGCATCAGCGACGATCTGCGTTGACAATTTGCCGCCTTCGCTCGTGCCGATCGAAAAGTCTTTCGCCGCGAGCGCCGCAGTCTCCCGAACGCAGATGTGGTCGATGCGTGCCAATGGCGGCGCCTCGAGCGGCAACGTGGCGATAAACTCCGAGGCCCGATGCCCCTCGACCTCGATCGTAACACCGTCGGGGCCATTGATGACAAATCCCGCCAATCCGTACCGCATAGCGAGTCCATAGACGTAAGGACGAAAGCCGACCCCTTGTACGGCCCCACTCACGCGCACGCGTAGCCGTGTTCGGTCGCAGGAGGTTGCGGCGTTCATCGCCTTGTGTCCTCTACGATGGGCCTCTGATGCCTCGCCTGTCTATCGATCCAGGCGTAGAGCGCGCCAAAACCCTCGCCGGTACGAGCCGAAACTACAAGCACGTCAATCTTCGGATTGACGCGTCTGGCGTATTCGATCGTCTTACCCAAATCGAAATCGAGCAGCGGGGCTAGATCAATCTTGTTGATCACCATGAGCGAAGAAGCGGCAAACATATCAGGATATTTGAGCGGCTTGTCTTCACCTTCGGTAATCGACAAGACTACGATCTTGCAGGCCTCACCAAGATCGAAGGCTGCGGGACAGATCAGATTACCGACGTTCTCGATGAAGAGAATACCGCCAATCAGCAGCGGCAAGCGCCGATGAGCCTCGCCAATCATTGCAGCATCGAGATGGCAACCCTTGCCGGTGTTGACTTGAACGGACGGCACGCCGGCGGCCCGAATGCGTTCGGCATCGTTCGAGGTCTGCTGGTCGCCTTCGATGACCCCGACCGGACGGCTGCGCTTGAGCTCGGACACGGCGCGGACAAGCAGGGTCGTTTTACCTGCACCAGGACTAGACAGAAGATTAAATACAAGCAGGTCATCAGCTACGAAGAGCGCGCGGTTGTCCGCCGCAATCCGATTATTCTTGCCAAGAATGTCGCGCTCGATCTGAATGACCCGCTCTCTGCTCATGCCCGCAGCCTTCAAGCCAGCCGGCCCGGCGCCGCCGCTCAGCAGCGCCTGCCCGCCATGAGCCTGGTGATGGGCAAAGCGATGATCGTGACTATGACTGTCGCGAACATGGTATGAACGTTGCAGGCCTTGGTCGCCATGCGGATGGTAACCGCGATCGAAATCGTCCTGCATATCAACATAGTAACGCGCGTGGCTCTCCGCGTCATGCGCCTTGGCGCGTTCGGTCGACGGCGTCCCGTCGGTGCAGCCGCAAACGGTACACATCAATCGATCTCCAGCTCTTTCACGCGCATCTGCTCGCCCGCGGTTACCTGCAACTGATAGCTGCCGCAGCGAGGACAGCACTCACCGCGCCGTGCAATTTCAACGCTTTTCGAACAGCTCATGCACCAGACAATGCCTGGCCGTTCGACGATATTAAGGACCGCGCCCTCGGCAACGGTCCGCGTTGCAACGACAGCAAAGCAGAACCTGATCGCTTCAGGCGCAGCATGGCCCAGCGCTCCCATCTCTAGACAGACGCTCCGTACGCGCGAAAACGATCGGTGACGTGCCTCCTCCTCGATGATTTGAATGATGCCAAGACAAATCGCCATTTCATGCATCGCCAATTTCGCGAAAATTGAGGGTGAATCCGACGCACGGATCGAGCGATGCAATCACTGCATGGACTGCATCCCGACGCCGTCTAGCCGTCAGCACCGCGCCCTGCAGGCTGCGGACAAGCGGTCCGCGGCGGTGGAAATTCCACTCCGTCGGCGCAAGGAATTCGAAGCGGGATATCCGGCCCTGAGGATCAAGCTCAACCGCTTGGTAGAGACGCCCCCTGGCGCATTCGACCGCGGCCGCTGCACGGCCGGGCCCTAGCCTATATCTTTCGATAATCCCATGCTCCGCCGACTCAATCTGAGCACCGGCCTTGAGCCAGGCGCATAGCCGGAGGATTTCAGCAATTCTGGCCCTCAGCCGCTCGGCCGCTCCGGAGGGGCTCGGCGAGAGTTGATCACGCGCCATTTGGCGCGCCCATGGACCCGTCTCGGGCGCATGTCCGTCAAGATCGGGACAATGGCAAAATGTAGCGTCATCCACGAGCAGCCGTTTAATGATGTTGCGGTCGTCAGCAACGGACAGGAACGAGTGCTCCGCCGGAATTGACTTCAGGTCGATCTCATCAAGCGCTGCAATGCGAAGCGCCAATGGGCTACCGGATGTCAGCGCGCCACCCTCATTCGGTATGCCGAGCGCGGCCAGCGCAGCCACAATCCGCACCGTTGCTTCGCATTGAGTGGAGCCCCAGGGTGGCTGGGTGGTGCCGACAAGCGCTGAGATTTCCCGCATCACGGAGCGGACTGCCGCCGCACTGATGACGTCTTGCGCAAGATGTCCGACAAAGAGGCCCCTTAGCAAGTCCGCGATGCGCTCGGTAACGATAAGCGCAATACGATGCTGTTTTGTTGTGCGTGTGATCACTTCGTCGCGCGCCGTCTCGATCGCGGACAGCAGTGCGGTTTGCTGCGCAGCGGCACACAATGCGAAGAGCCGCGGCAGCACCTTAAGCAGCGACGAA
This sequence comes from Bradyrhizobium sp. IC3195, assembly GCF_020193585.1. Classification (NCBI taxonomy): domain Bacteria; kingdom Pseudomonadati; phylum Pseudomonadota; class Alphaproteobacteria; order Hyphomicrobiales; family Nitrobacteraceae; genus Bradyrhizobium; species Bradyrhizobium sp. IC3195. The sequence goes on from NZ_JADYVG010000020.1 coordinate 119,717, forward strand.
GCTTGTTTGCCAGCGAACAGCTGCCCCAGCGGCGGCCGGACTCGCGGCAGGATCTCGACCGCGGCGACTACGTCGGCAGCAAGCGATACGGTGACATCGATCTTGTTGTGGGCAGCAAGGCTCATGCGCACCGCTCCGCAAACATCCTGCGCAAGGTATGCCGGCGGTCGCTGCGCACGCGCCGTCTACGGGATCCCCCCGGACGCCGAACGTTCTCCAAGCTCTTCATGTGACGTACGCCTTAATAATTTCCTGCATGCGTTCGGCAGAGTCCTGGAAATCCTCGTCGGCAGCCAACGCAACAATCGGCACGCCGCCGACCTCCAGCGTATCAAGGATGATGTTGTCCGTAGAATTGAAGAACTGCACCGACCAGACATTCCTGATCCCGGTCGCCTGCACTCGGCACGTTCCGTAACCGCGGAAGATGAGCTGGACCGGGCCATTGCCCAGGCTGAGCTGCAGGAATGCCAGATCGATAACGCTCATCGGCAGCAACGTGAGATTGATGACGTGAGCGCGCATGCCAAACCGCCAGACGCGCGACCGCTCGCGTATTTCCGCGAGCAAGGGTTGCACGTTCATCGCGCCGTCCGGCGCCGCGCGGATCACAATATCGGCGGACGTCAGGTCACTTGCGGCGCGCCGGACAATTTGCGGAATCGCTCCGACCTCGACATATTCGTGCGCCGGATCGGTCCCGATGCGCACGCGCCAGATTCCCGCAAGCACGGACTCCCGGATTTGCGCCAAAGTGCCATCTGGCAGCGCAACCACGCCAGCAATCTCACCTTCTCCGAGCACTTCGCCAATCAGCTTGCGCTCGGGATCGCTGAGATTCGCGAGTCCGTACTGTTGCGTCCGAGCGCCCCTTCTCTGGCTGGCAACGGCAGCAGCGGCATTCGATAAGAGCGCGGTGGCATTTGGATAGTTCCTTGCAAGCCCGTCGCCATCGCGCCAACCGCTGGCGAGCGCACTCCTCGACCCGCCATGGAATACATCGAGGCTCCCAGAGCCCATGGCAAGCTTGCTCGCCACCCGCTCGGCGCCGTCCGATGCAACGCGGAGCGCTGTTTTCATCATGCGATGCTCCGTTGGCTGTCTCGAGGAGCAATGCCCTTGCCGACACAAGTGCTGCCGGCGTGTGGCCGAACGATCGGTACCGAGATACGGCTGATCCTGACCAAACGGACCGGTCTCTTGCCGATCACGCGGAGTGTATTGCGCCGACGGCGCAGGCTCGGGCTCGACGGGCCGCGCAGGCCGAGCCGGCCGACCAGTTCGCCACCAACGCCGCCCGCAGGCACTGCGCCTTGCATGCGCCGCCGAAACGAGTTGACCATTTCAGGACGGAAGTACGCGGGCTTGATGATTCGGAGCAAATATAGGAGATCGGCCGGTGACTGCGGCATCACGTCCGCCCTCACGGGAGCGTGTGCGACTAGGCACGCACCTCCGCTGACGCCCCCCACCTCGGATGGAGCGGGCCGCGAAAGACCACGCTGCGCCGGCTGCAACTTCATCACACGCCTTCTGAAAATCTTCGGTTCTGCTAACAGGCTATTAGCAAGGTGCATGCCAATCATCGTCTGGCCGCGTCTCCCCCTCGAACCAGAGGCTCGAAGCGCCTGACATTTTCCATGCAAAGGTTACGAGCGACTGGAAGCCAATGTGTGAGCAAGCAATCGGCGCAATATCCGCAAGCGGAATCGCTAGCGTAGGTGCTCCGGCAATTGCGGCTCATGACCGATTAAGTCCGCAAAGAAGGGATCGCAGTCCTGGCCGTTGAGGCTGGCCTCAAGCCCGTCCAGTGCTTGCGAGATCAGCGTTGCTTCATTTTCATCCAAAAGCCGCACCGCGCTGTCGATATGAACGAGCACCTTTGCGCCGACCACGGCGTCCGAGAGCAGCATGACCGAGACGCGCCGCTGTTTATCGCCATACTCGCACAGCGCCGTGATGCCGTCGGTCTCGAGAATCGTCATTGGCAATCCAAGGCACATGGTCACTCGCGGGCCGCTAGATCGGCTGCGTCCTCATCTCATAATTTGCATGGTCGATATTGTTCGCCAATAGTCGTTCTGATGCAGGCAGCGGCGCGGTCCGCGGTTTTGCCGGCGAGTCCCACTGCGCCAGGAGTTTGCAAGCCAGTTCAATCGCAGGCGCAATCTGAAAGCGTACCGGGGCAGTCAGCGGACCGCCCCAATGCTCCAGGTCCAGCGGCTGACAGCCGATGAGAGCGAGCTCTCGCGGGCGGCGGCCAAGCAGGTCGGCCGCACTCAAGACCTCCTGAAAGCCGGTCTGATGCAGGCTCACCTTCTTGGCGGCGGTAAATTTTGGCACTTCGTCATCTCGCACAAGCTTCAACTGCCCGGGCAGTAATCCATAGTCGATAGCATCGAACACGATCAGGCAATCGGCCTGCTCAAGAAAACTAATGAGGTAGAGCCCCTGTGTGCCGCCATCGAGAACGGTGACGTTGTCATCGATGGCATAGCGGCGATGAAACTCCTCGACCACCCGCACGCCAAATCCCTCATCGGCCCACAAGATATTGCCGATGCCGAGCACCAGAATCCTCTTCTTGGTTTCCGGATTGAGCATCCGCCTCCCAGTCAATCGCGAGACCCGCGCTCACCCGATGGACTAGATGCTCCGGCGCGACATGAGTCTTCACGGATCACCGCGTAGATGTGGACCAGCGCAAAGGTCACGATCACCCACAGGCCGAGATGATGCCAGGTATGGACGTCCTGACTGTTCGGCCAAATTGAAAATACCCAGCTGAACAGCTTGTACTGCCAGCTGTCAGTGCCTGCACCTTGCCCATAAAGTGCAAATCCTGTGACAACCATGAACGTGATCGTCTGCGTAAACATAAAGAACATTGCGAGCTGAGCAAGACGGTTGCGCCCGACGCGCCTCTCGGGCTCAACTGTAAGGAACGCATACGAGCGAATCTCGTGGTAGACCTCGCGCCAAAAGCACCTGCGCCAGAGCGGCACCCAAAAGATCTGCATGGCATGCGCATTTCCCATTAAAGCCCAGTAGATTCGCAGAAGAAAGCCGGTACTGAGCACATATCCCGCCGAGAAATGAGCAAAGCGGATGTAGCCGAACAGGAAATTGCCGGTTGCCTCTCCCGACATCGCCGGTGTCCCGGTTCCAATGAGATAGCCGGTTAAGCTCAGCATCAGAATGGTCGCGGCATTGACCCAATGCCACAGTCGCACCGGCGCGGAGGCGATGCCACCGCCGATCCTGCCTTCAGTCGGTGCCGCATCGACGGCGGCAAGGAGCTTCCGAGCCGTGTCCGGCATGCCCCTAACGAACATTGACTGAAGCCATTTCCTGGCCATCAGGACTCATCACATGGGTCGAGCAAGCCAAGCATGGATCAAAGGAATGGATCGTGCGCAAGATCTCCAGGGGCCGCTGCGGATCGGCCATCGGGGTACCGATCAGGGAGGCTTCAAAGGCGCCAATATTGCCCTTGGGATCGCGAGGAGATCCATTCCACGTCGTCGGCACAACACATTGATAATTGTCGATCTTGGCGTCCCTGATCTTGATCCAGTGCCCAAGCGCACCGCGCGGCGCCTCAGTGAACCCGTAGCCCTTGGCCTCCTTGCGCCAAGTTTCCGGCTTCCACCTGCTGACATCGGCAGTTGCCGTATTGCCTGCCTTGATGTGGATTACCAGCTTATTCTGGAAATAACGCATCTGATGCGCCGCCCACTGGCATTCGAGCGCTCGCGTCGCAGTACGGCCAAGCGTCGAGAACAGCGCACTCAGGGGAAGATTGAGCCCCTTGAGCAGTCTCTCGGCGGGCTCCTTGAACTCGGCTTTGTCTTGCGCATAACCGATGATGTATCGCGCTAACGGCCCGACCTCCACGGCGTGGCCGCGCCAGCGCGGCGCTTTGATCCAGGAATACTTGCCGCCCTCGTCGAGTTCCTTAATATCTGTCTTGCTGCCTTTGAGTTTTGGCCCAAGTTCAAAACTCGGCTCGGTGAGACCGTCCCAGGGATGCAGTCCAGAGCAATCGCTGGGGTATTTATACCATGAATGCGGGACGAATTCCTGGATCTGCTCGGGATCACCATGGTCGATCGGCAGTATCTCCTTGAGATTGCCACCAAGAATGACCCCTCGCGGCAGCTTGAAGCTTTTGGCGGAACAGTCATTTGCGTTTTCGGGGATGTCGCCATAGGACATCACGCTTTTGCTCGAAAGTCCGCCGCCATGGAGCCAGTCCTTATAGAACGAGCAGATCGCGGCAATGTCGGGCAGGTAGACCTGCTCGACAAACTCGATCGAACGGTCGACGATCGAGGACACGATGTTCAATCGCTCCATATTGATCGCACCCACCGCACCAGTTCCGTCGACGTTGATCGCGCAGGGCACGCCGCCGACCAACCAGTTCGGATGCGGGTTCTTGCCACCATAGATCGCCTGGATCTTGACGATCTCCTTCTGAAAGTCGAGCGCTTCTAGATAATGCGCTACAGCCATCAAGTTCGCTTCCGGCGACAGCTTGTAGGCCGGATGCCCCCAATAGCCATTCTTGAACGGACCGAGTTGGCCTGATCCGAAGAATTTGGTGAGCCGGATCTGCAAATCCTTAAAATAGCCAGGGGACGATAGCGGCCAGGGCGAGATAGACTGCGCGAGCGCGGAGGTCGACTTGGGATCGGCCTTGAGCGCGGAGACCACGTCGACCCAATCCAGCGCGTGCAGGTGATAGAAATGTACGAGGTGATCATGCACGAGCAGGCACAGCTGCATGATGTTGCGGATCGAATTGGCATTCTCCGGAATCGCAATTCCTAGTGCATTTTCAACCGCGCGCACGGAGGTGAGCGCATGGGTTCCGGTGCATACCCCGCAAATCCGCTCGGTGAACGCCCAGGCGTCGCGCGGATCGCGCCCGCGCAGGATAACTTCAATGCCACGCCACATCGTGCCGCTTGAGACCGCATTGCGGATCACATTGTCTGAATCGAGATTGGCTTCGACACGCAGGTGGCCTTCGATCCGCGTCAGCGGATCGATGACGATTCGCCTGCCGGAACGATCGAGATTGAACCCATTCGGTGTCTGGACGGCCACCGTCGCCCCCTCCTCAAGTCGATTTGCTTTTGCGCGATCCCGCTTGTGGGTCAACCGCTTCGCGGCGGTGAGCGCCGCGTGGGCAGCGACGGTTAGCCCAACTACGCCGGCAGCGGCCATGCCGATCTGGTCGGCGTTCGCCTCGATGCCGAACTGCTTGATGGTTGTGAGGCGGTCGTAAAATGATCCCTTATCCCAGAAGCCGTCTTCGGAGCAGCCGAAGCAGCCGTGGCCGGATTGAATCGGAAATGAAATGCCGCCGTTCCACCGAATGGCCGAACAGGCATTGTAGGTGGTTGGCCCCTTGCAGCCCATCTTGTACAGGCAATAGCCCTTGCGTGCGTACTCATCGTCCCACTCTTCGACGAATTGGCCAGCGTCGAAATGGGAACGCCGATAGCACTTGTCGTGAATCCGCTCGGAATAGAACATACTGGGACGGCCTTGGCGATCGAGCTCCGGAAGCTTTCCGAACGTGGTCATGAAAGTCAGGAGGCCACTCATAACCTCTGCGATAGGAGGGCACCCGGGCACCTTGATGATCGGCTTGTTGGTGATCACCTTATCGATCGGCGCCGCGCCAGTCGGATTGGGCTTGGCCGCTTGCACGCATCCCCAGGACGCACACGTGCCCCAAGCGATGACCGCCATGGACTCTTCCGCCATGTACCTGAGCTTTTCAACGAACGGCTTGCCGCCGTCAATGCAGAACATGCCACCCTCGTTCAGCGGCGGATTGCCTTCGACGGCGAGCACATACCTGCCTTTGTACTTGGCACGAGTTTCCTCCAGGATGGCTTCGGCCTGGTGTCCTGCCGCCGCCATGATCGTATCGTCATAGTCGAGCGAAATCATCGACAGCAGCGCGTCCTTGATCAATGGATGGGCCGAGCGGATAAAGCTTTCCGAGCAGCAGGTACACTCGAGCCCGTGCAGCCAGATGACGGGCACACGCGGTTTGGTCTCTAGGGCGTTGGCAATTCTGCCTGCGGCGAGCGGACCGAGTCCCAAGCTCGCGGCAGTCAAACTGCAGAATTTGTGGAAACTACGACGCGTGATACCCTGACGTCTGATCACGCTGTAGAACGTTTCTGTTGCACCACCCATTAAGCCTTCCATGTGAGTTGTCGTCGACCGAAACGAATTACTGACGTTCAGCAAGAAACAAGCCACAGAAGCGAAACACTTGACAGATGGCACGCCACCGCTTCTGGATTTGATGACAGTCGAAACCAGCCAGCGAGCCACGAGCTGCGCCATTGATCTGTCATGCTAATGGTGTCCGGTTTTGGACATCGATGTGATCAGTTCAACAGAGCGACACGATGGTTCATCACTGCACGGTGACTACGTCCTGCTCGCTCTTGCAGATGCGACACTCACGCCTCATGCCGATTGTTGAATAGAATTGGTGCAGTTGACGGGGACCGCACTGCCCCTGGGGCGCTTAAAGCCGCTCATAGTCGCAACTGCGCAAGCAGCCCGTACCAAAGCGGCTGTCGAGCGACGAAGAGAAGCCGCAATGTGAGCCCCGAGGCGCACGCAGCGTTCGCTTTTTAGGTCTGATCGACCCGATCTGCCTTCATTCAAAGCGGCTCGCCGCACCGCATCGCTGCATATCTTAGGCGAGAGCCTGGATGTTCAGAGCTATTACAGGAGCGTTCATCGCGCGAGCCGATCGATAGCAATGCGCGATCGTCTTGGCGCATCGCGATACCAAACCCGCTTACAAGAGCTTCTTCTCGATAGCGGAGGCGATCTCGTTATTGAAGCACTAGCGCGATCCGGCCGGGCGCTGCCGTCCACGACGAGATGCTCCTTTGGGTCGCAGAACAATTGTGTCCCGTAGGCGCCGGTCCAGGTGAACTCGCTAGACGAGTTCTTCGCTCGCGAGACCGCCAGTAAAAGCGTTCTGTGCGCGGTGGTTGCAGATCCGGCTTGCAATACTGCTGCTCGGTCGTGATCGGATGTGTCCGGCGGGCAAGCCTAGGACGGTTCAATGCCTCTCTTGACACAGTGTCTGTCGATGAGGGCTAAGGTGAAGATAGCCGCAAAGGCGAACATCACCATACCGCCGGCAACCACACTCGCTTCGCGCCAGCGAGACGCTTGGACGTAGTCTACGACGTGGGCTGACAAGACCTTGGTGCGCCCAGGAATGTTGCCGCCGATCATCATCACGACGCCGAATGTGCCGATCGTATGAGAAAACCCAATCACGGCAGCTTTAACAAACTCCAATCGCGCCAGCGGCCCGCTGATGGTAATGAAGGCATACAACGACGAAACGCGCCCTGTAGTTTTCAACGGGCAATCGCCTATCGCAACAAAGGCGTTACGGATCGGCTGCACCACCAACGGCAGCGCCGAGAGGACCGATCCGACCACGATTCCTGCGAAGGTAAAAGCGAGCGTGCGCTCGCCCCACAAAGAGGCGAGGACGCCACCCGGTCCGTTGGGGCCGAGCAACACGAGTACGCAAAAACCGAGAGCCGTAGGCGGTAGCACTAGCGGCAGGGCGATCATCGTCGCCACCGCCTCGCTCAAAAGAGTCTTTGAGCGCGCCAGCCACCAAGCGAGGGGGACACCAATCAGGAGGAGGATCACGGTCGTCACGCTGGCGAGCTCAATCGTGAGCGCAACTGACTGCGAAATCTCTGCCGAAAAGACATCCATGTGGGTCAGCCCAAAAGTGCGAGCAGGTCGCCGTGTCGGCGGAGTGAGCGCCTGCACGTCCGGCTCGTCCAGGGATGTGGCGCGGATCGCCCTTTAGTCGCGCGGCACTTCGTGGCGGCCGCCACATCGCGCGTCGTTTCTGCGAGCAACAGCAGCATCGCAAGTCTGATCGGCAACTCCTGTGACTGGGTCACTTCCATCCATCTGACGGCGGAAGCTCCTCGTTCGTCATCAGCAATTGCTGTGCCGCGTGCGAACTGTGGCGCGTTCAATGCTCAACGTGCGAAATTCGCATAGACGGCGACGTCACCCTGGCGTGAACCTAACGCTCTGTCAGATTTCTGGCATCTTTGTTGCCGAGCAGACAGCGACACGCCGCGCAACGAAGGGCAGATTTTGACGCCCCCAGACATGCTTGTTTGATTCGTCGATGGCTCAACCGCCGCACTCGCCGCGCTGGCAATGGAACGGATCTCAGCAAGACTGCCGTAAGTAACGGGAACGATCTAGCTGTAAGCTGCTTCTGCGACGCGGCAAAAGGCACGAGGAGCCGAGAGCGAAGGCCGCCTGCCGACCAACCTGCCTAATGCGCAGCGCTAGCACAGGCCTGGAGACAATGCCCGTGAACGAGCCTTGCCGTTAGCGACAGCGCAGTGCATTGATCAAAGATTCTTCCGCGCAATCGAGTTCCTAAGCCAGGCTTCCATCGCGTGGATGCCTACGATCCAAACTATGAATTTTACCGATGTCACGTACTGTTGCATCCATCTCAGCAGTCGGCGTATATCGATCCCGCTAGAGCTTCGGGGCCGAGACGTGACTCCGCTAATGCGCCCAGCCGATGAAGTTACGAGTCACGCTAGAACTTTTTGTTCGACCTTGCGAACGCGGTCCGAGCACTCAAACCCATGCCGCCGGAGACAGACGGTTTGTCCGCCACTGCTTAGTCGGCGCACTTTGGGCATCTGGTGCAGATCTTGCTTAAGAGAAAGGATAAACGCAACTCGCCTGCCTTTGGAACGACGCGCCGACTCTCGGAACCGTCTTCAATCGCACACGGCTAAAATGAGTCTCGTATGACGCTGTCGCCTCTCAAAGTCGCGGCGGCTCACATTCGAGTATATTCGGGAAGGAAGCGTCATGACCACCATGTCAACTGCGGCGCCCGCGCGCGCGTCGCAAACTTGGTATAAGATTCTCTACGTGCAGGTGCTGATTGCGATTTTGATTGGCGCCATGGTCGGCTGCCTATGGCCGTCCGTCGCGACCAACGACTGGGTCAAGGCGCTTGGTGACGGATTCATCAAGCTAATCAAGATGGTGATCGCGCCGATTATTTTCTGCACCGTTACATCCGGTATTGCGCATATTCAGGATGCGAAGAAAGTCGGGCGCGTCGGCGTCAAGGCGCTGGTCTATTTCGAGATCGTCTCCAGCTTTGCCTTGTTGTTGGGCCTTGTTATGGGCAATCTGGTCCAAATCGGCCATGGCCTTGCGCTCAAGCCGGATGCTGCGGCGGTCGCCAATTACGTGAAGCAGGCGGAAGCCTCGAAGACCGTCGATTTCTTTCTCAACATCATTCCCGACACCGTGGTCGGCGCCTTCGCTCGCGGCGATGTTCTGCAGGTTCTCTTGTTCGCGATTCTATTCGGCTTTTCGTTGATGGCGCTCGGAAAGCGCGGGGAGCGTCTGCGCGGCATGATCGACGACGTCGCGCACGCGGTGTTCGGCGTAATCGCTATCATCATGAAAGCGGCTCCGATCGGCGCCTTCGGCGCCATGGCCTTCACCGTTGGCAAGTTCGGGCCGGCAGCACTCGGCAATTTGATCGGTCTGATCGCTCTGTTTTACGCGACTGCGGCGCTGTTTGTTGTGGTGGTGCTCGGTTTGATCGCGCGCCTCGTCGGCTTTTCAATCTTCAAGTTCATTGTCTATATCAAGGACGAGATTCTGATCGTGCTCGGCACTTCGTCCTCTGAAAGCGCGCTGCCGCAATTAATGGAGAAGCTCGAGCGGCTGGGCTGCTCCAAGCCCGTGGTCGGCCTGGTGGTGCCAACTGGCTACTCCTTCAACCTCGACGGCACCAATATCTATATGACACTTGCGACATTGTTCATTGCCCAGGCACTCGGGGTCGAGCTCACCTTTGGCCAGCAGCTCACCATCCTGCTCGTTGCAATGCTGACGTCGAAGGGAGCAAGCGGCGTCACCGGCGCGGGCTTCATCACGCTCGCTGCGACGTTGTCGGTGGTCAACCCAGCGCTGGTGCCGGGCATGGCAATCGTGTTTTCGATCGATAAGTTCATGAGCGAGGTGCGCGCCCTTACTAACATCACCGGCAATGGCATCGCCGCCGTGTTCATATCTTGGTGGGAGGACGAGCTGGAGCACGCGACGCTGCAGGCCCGGCTCAACCAGCCCAACGTTTCCACCACTATCGACGCACGATGAGATAGGTCCCGGATCTTAACCACAGCCATTCGAAGACGCGTCAAATGCAAGCGCAGCCACATTTCTCGTAGTTCGAAGACACAGCCGACTTGACACGAGCCGGAACTTTCAAGGGCGATCTCCAGTGCGCAGATCTTGTCCCGCTTCGCCCCCCCCGGCAGCCGCCCTGAAAAGATGCCAGCCGGGCAAAAGAGCCGGAGCTTTTTAACGGTCATTATCAAGCGCGTCTTTCGCGTCAAGCTCCCGGCCATCTGAACGCTTCTGCGACATTTTGCCGTGCCACATAACAGGACTGCGACAGAACTTGTCCAGCCTGACGGACCTAGGTGTTGCTCCGCCTACAATTGCCAATGCGCGCGGTCACTGCACTGGCCTCGCTCAACCAACGACGTGGTAGCGATCTTGCTGACGCAACTCGTCATCCCTTGTTACGGTCCGTGCTGCCGCATTAGATCGTGATGGGTGTGATCAGCATGGATTAGATTGCACCTCGACGGAGCCATGCCGGCTCGCACACGGCTAGTGTTCGGTTCGGCGTCGTTCGCGCGCGCTCAACGGCTGACCGGAGACAAGTCCTCTCAACTAGGCGTGTGGCCCTCGGGCATGCAAGGCAGTCGCGTAACTTCGCCTTCGTATCTCGGCACGAGACGGTTGCGCTTTCTTCCGCATGCCGATCGCAACGGCGAGATGAATCGGCCGGCAGCTTGTCCCTGTTCTTTCCGGTTCGGCGAGGCGCGCCTGATTGTTTCGGCTCAACGTCTTGGCCGAACTGCAGCCGCTGTCCTCGTCCGGCTGGCGTAAGGGAGTTGTCCTCGGCTGCAGCCTCAAGCGCCTGCCCGGAGGTTATCGGCAGCGGAGGAAAGTAGACATCTCAGCTTCGATTCTAGGCGTGTCAGCGCGCCATGTTGGCCATATTGAAAGGTTTAGGACGACTATACGTATGTCTGTGATGCGTTTTTTCTTCGCGCGTGCTCAGTTCAGCAAGCAATCGATCTCGGAACCGCTCACAGCAGGTGCTGGTGCCGAGTATTGCCCCATTTTTGCCTAAAATGTTATAGCTCTCCCGCCGGAGAACAGGCCGGACAGTATCAAAATGCGTAGCCAGATCAGCAGTTTAAAGCGCTCAGCCCCTCAGTTTACCTTCGGCTCCATAACGCTGGCGGTGGTAACACTGTCTTGCTTGTACCTTCACGCGCATTTCGCCCCCACGGCGTTCGCCTATTTGTTAGTGGTGTTACTGTTTTCGTTGATGGGCAGCTTCATCGCGTCGTCCGCGCTTTGCATCGTAGCCGTTGCTGCTCTCGCTTATTATTTTGCGCCGCCGGCGTTCAGCCTGCGAATCGATGACCCCCAAGATCTGCCCGTGGTTGTTGCATTCTTTATTGCCTCGATTGTGGGAGCGCACCTGATCGGAAAGCTGCGCCAGGAAAGCGAGGCTGCGCGTGTGGCTGCGGCCAAGCTTCAGCGGAGTGCGGCCGATTTGGAGGATCGGGAAAAGCGGTGGCGCGCCATCTTCGAGCACAATCCGGCCATGTACTTCATGGTCGATGAAGCCGGCACTGTCCTCGACGTCAATACATTCGGCGCGACACAACTCGGCTATGCTCGTGCTGAACTGATTGGTCAATCCGTGCTGGAGGTATTTCTCGAGGAGGATCGCGCCTTCGTTCGCGAATGCGTTCGGACGTGCCTGGAGGATGTCGGACAAACGCGCACGTGGGACGTCCAGAAGGTCAGGAAGGACGGCTCGGTATTGTGGGTACGTGAAATCGCCAAAGCCATGCTCTGGGCGGATGAGCGGCCCATTATCCTTGTCGCCTGCGAAGATATAACGGAGCGAAGGCGGACTGAACTTGCCCTGCAGCGGAGCGAAGCACATTTGGCCCAGGCGCAGGAGTTGAGTCACACAGGCAGCTTCAGCTGGAACCCTGCTACGGGCGAGGCCTTCTGGTCAAAGGAAACATTTCGGATCTTCCAATTGGATCCTCAGACAGTGCCACCGGGGCCGCAGCTCGTCGTTGAGCGCACTCATCCAGATGATAGGGCTTCGGTTAGAGAAATTATCGATCGCGCGATGCGAGACCCGAGCGATTTCGAGCACGAATACCGGCTTCTGCTGCCGGATGGCTCGGTAAAGCACATTCATGCGCAGGCACGAGCGACGAGGACAGCCTCTGGTGACATCGAGTTTGTTGGGGCAGCTACGGATATTACGGCGGCGAGGCGAGCAGAACAGCAGCTGCGCCGCAGCGAGGCCTACCTGGCCGAAGCCCAGCATCTCAGTCACACGGGCAGTTGGTCCTGGGACGTCTACGGTCTAGATTTCGTGTATCGCTCCGCCGAGGTCGATCGTCTGTTTGGCTTGAGCCCACAAGAGCCGGTAACGATCGAGACCATTCGATCGCGCATCCATCCGGACGACTTGCCGCGGCTACAGGAGGTGCAGCGCCAGGCGATTGAACACGAGGAGGAGCGGTTCGAATATGATTTCCGTATCCTTCTACCAGATGGCGGGATAAGACGCATACACTCCGTTGCGCACGTGGTGGTCGGCAGCGATGGTAACGTCAGCGAGCTGATCGGAACACATATGGATGTCACCGAGCAACACGCAGCTAGGGAACGCCTGGAAAACACACTTGCCGCGCTGCGCGAAAGCGAACAGCGCTTTCGCGACTACGCCGAAACAGCTTCCGACTGGCTCTGGGAGACCGGGCCGGATCATCAGGTCACTCACTTGTCCGAGCACACCAGCGCTGCGGGAATTTTGGCGACAGGATTGATGGGCCTGCTTCGCTGGGACATTGCGTGCGACGTCGAAGAGGAACCCGAGAAGTGGCGGCAGCATCGGGCGACGTTGGAAGCCCATCTTCCGTTTCGAGATCTCGTCTACCGTACCGTGAATCGGACAGGATCTCCGATCTACGTCCGCACGAGTGGCAAGCCTTTTTTCGATGGAAAGGGCAATTTTCTCGGCTACCGTGGCGTTAGCACTGACATCACCGCTACCATTCGCGCCGATCAAGCCGAACAAGAACTACGAAAGGCACAGGCGGAGCTTGCGCATGTGACGCGTGTAACGACGTTAGGAGAGCTGACGACCTCCATCGCCCATGAAATCAACCAGCCACTCGCCGCTATTATCAGCAACGCCGATGCCTGCCTCGGTTGGATGGGTCGCGAAGCTCCTAATCTTTCCGCCGCGCGCTCTTCGGTGGAATGGATCATCGAAGACGCAATCCGGGCAAGCGAGGTGATCCGTCGTGTTCGCGCACTCGCGAAGAAAGGCGAGATTGAGATGGTTCCGCTCGATATCAATGAGGTCGTTAAGGACGTCATTGCGCTGGTAACACGAGAGCTGGTGAGCCACCGAGTGACGTTACGAACGGAGTTGGCCGCAGCGCTGCCTACGATCCTCGGCGACCGGATTCAGCTACAACAGGTGATCATCAATCTGGTGATGAACGGAATCGAAGCTATGGACGCAGTTACAGACCGAACGCGCGAACTGCTGATTCAATCATCAAAGGACGATCTGGGGCACGTCCAGATTGCCGTGACCGATTACGGCGTGGGCATCGCCGAGAACGACGCGGACCGCGTCTTGGATCCCTTCTTCACCACCAAATCGAGTGGTCTTGGAATGGGTCTTTCGATCTGCCGGTCGATCGTGGAAGCTCATGGCGGACGGCTGTCGATGGTCCACAAAGATGGACCGGGCGCGACCTTCCAGTTCGCCCTGCCGGTGCATAAGGAGGCCGTCTCGTGACAGGACGATTTGACACGCCAGGTGAAGGCAGCAACGCCAAGGCCTCGACAAGGGCGATCGTCTTCGTCGTCGAGGATGACATCTCCATGCGTCGCTCACTTACGAACCTTTTTCAGTCGGTAGGGTTAGACGTCATTGCATTCGGATCGGCCCGCGAAATGCTGCAGAGCACAATTCCGGACGTTATTAGCTGTCTAGTTCTTGATGTCCGGCTGCCAGGCTTGAGCGGCCTTGACTACCAGACCGAGCTAGCGAGATTGAACATACATATTCCGATCATTTTCATTACCGGCCATGGCGACATTCCCATGACCGTCAGGGCCATGAAGGAAGGAGCGGTCGATTTTCTCAGCAAACCGTTTCGCGATCAAGAACTGCTTGATGCCGTGGTTGCGGCGACCGAACGCGATCGCAAAAGACGGGAGGCTCAGCAGACGGTCGCGAACCTGCAGTCTCTATTTGAGACCTTAAGCCCGCGCGAGCAGGCGGTGATGAAACTGGTCGCTGCCGGCCTGATGAACAAGCAGGTAGCCGCCGAGCTTGGGCTCGCCGAGATTACGGTCAAGATCTACCGAGGACACGTAATGAAAAAGATGCGTGCACGGTCGCTGGCCGACTTGATCAGAATGACTGAGACGCTGGGAATTCGCGCTAATCGTCCTGAACAAACCCAAGTATGATTTTACAATTTCATCAGTCGAGCCCACTTTTCGCCGAAGGTGGCTAATGCTTGCAGCCGCTATTCACGCGTCAGGAGGGATCGTCTTGTCCACGCCTTTGATTTCCGTCGTTGACGACGACGCCTCAGTCCGTGCGGCGACAGAGAATCTTTTGAAGTCGCGTGGCTACATCGCCCAAATATTTGCGTCGGCCGAGGAACTCCTGAGGTCCCCGCGATTGGACGAGACATCCTGTGTCATTACCGATGTGCAGATGTCGGCTATGAGCGGCCTGGATCTATTGGCAGAGATGCGGACACGTGGCTACGACGCACCATTCATTTTCATTACTGCTTTCCCCAACGACCGCGTGCGCACGTCAGCGCTGGGCGCCGGCGCGATTGGCTTCCTCGCCAAACCCTTTGCAGGACAAGCGTTAATCGAATGCCTCGACACCGCACTGAACGCGTATGACGGCCGGCGCGACATCTGATGCAATCCATCTGCGGCTTGGGTTGGTGTCCGATCTAAACGCTCCACGCGTCGATCTCGCCGCCGATCAACCTCTTCGAGTCAAAGATGCTACTTGCTCTAAAATCAAGCGAGCGAGAGGCCAATTGTCGCTTGTCGACACTTTAGCGACCATCGCCGGGCGGCTACATTGGTGCAGAACAACCTTATCGCTGCGAGTGCTGGAAGGGTACGCCAGCTCGACTCATTCTGCAGATCGACGTTCAACGTAATGCTCACCCAAAGCAATCGACGACCCTGAGCCCTTCTTAACTCGTCTGGATCGTTTCTATATGTTCTATTGCAGAGCGGAGCTGGCCGAGAGCGATCGACAAAGCAAGAGATTGGCTGTTCGCAGCCGACGGCAGTGACGATGATAACGGAGCTTCGCCCAGGACAACCGCCGCGTGTCTTCTGTTGAGGCTTTTCTGGTGAAAGTGCTCTGCACGATGACCGTGCTCTCGGCGTCGTTATGTCCGTTGACGCGTGCCAGCCATCTTGCCCATCGGGCGCCGCTTCGCTGTGCATTTCCTTGCCCACCGACTCGCGGCAGGCGCCCACACCCTTACTACTTCGTAGGCGTCATCTGTAGACAACTTCTGGCTCCAAGCCGTCCAACGACTCGGCACAACACGCCCGGCCCTCGGCGGCCGGGCGCACTTTGGCGGCACCCCATCCAGGTCCTCTCCGCAGCGAGCATTGTCGCAATTGCCTTCCGCAGTGAGCCCCTACTTCCAAGGCTCAAACAAATCAGCAACCGCTAAGCCAAGAAGCACTCTGCGGACAGTATTCTGAGCCAACTCAGAGGAACTCTCAGCCGAAAAGGCGATAAACACAGAGGAGCCCGGAGCACGCTAGATTGGTCTACTCCATCGGGCCAAATCACCGGTGATCCCATTGTCACATAAAATCATCCTCATAGTCGTATGTTGAGGGGCTCGCTGAGATCTCGGTATCACTACCTTCACTGTCGTCAGCTTTGGAAAGATACCGCGCAGCAGTACCTTTGCGCTGCCATTCGCCGTCGCTATTCCTTACCCACTTATCTGACTTCGCTGGGTCAAGAACCATGTTGTCGGCGTCAACCTCGACGAATCCCATCTTTGCCGCACGGGCTCTTGCTTCCGAATTAGCCGGACGCAAATTGAGCAGCGGCTGTTTTCCGTCTAGTCGAAGCTGGTGCTCGAGCAGGATGTCGCCAGCGTTCTCGACAAGCGGATGAACGACTTGAAGATCCACAGTAGAGGTAGTCCCGGTGCGTCCAGGAAATAGCTTCTTCCACCTTTCGACGTCGAACTCGGTCATGCTGTCGCCGCCTTCCGTTCTTAGAAGTCCGACACTCTTGTTGCCCAATTGGTAGCTGAAGTATCGCGCCTTCTCGGAATCTCGGGTTCGCCCGTAGTCTTTGGCAACTTCGGCAGTTCGCCTTGCCTTGCCGGACACGAAGTCGGAGTACTCTTGGGGGTTGTTGGCGATTTTCATGATTTCGTCACCATGATAGGCCTCCGCGGCTTTTCGGAATGACTGACGATCCTCGAACTCTTTTATGGGAGGGGTTGAAACGAGCGAATACGGTCTTGTTGCCGCAGATGAACTGCTACTGGAACCAGATTCGGCTAAGCGCATGTCTGCGAACGCATCCGCAAAGATGTCCGCGTCCATTTGCTCATCAGTTTCGGCATAGTCAGAGGATTGGAAGTAGGACGAGCCATTGATCCGATTATACATGGCGATTGGTGCTCCCGTCGGACATACATTTCCGCATCTAGTTTAGGCTTGTTAGGCCCAGCGGCGCTGATAGGGAGCCTGGCTTACCAAAACCTGACGTGGCCGCCCTCACGTTTGGCTTGTCATAGGGCTTCCTTTCGAACTACACAGCGGCACGCTCGTGCCATTGGCATTCATCAGGTTTGATGAGAGGCCGCGAACACCTCCGAGGAGCTCCTTTATTGGGAATTGAGCATGTCGTAGAAGTGCGGCTCCGTGCCGCGTTCGTAGCCGTACAACTGATCGCGCTCTGGGCCAAAAACTGTCCCGAGGTGGTCAGCAAGCCTGCAAACGACCTCCAGCAATCGCCGTTTGCCAGTTGCCTGAAAGAACGCGACACCTGCTTCAATCAAGTGCCCCGCGCAATAAAGTTCGTGGCACTCCGCTAGGTTGGTCCAGCGCTCCTGAGGCGCGTTCAGTATGAAATAGGTGTTGAGATAGCCGTCGCCACTGGCCGCCATCAATTCAATGAGCTCATCGGCCGCTTTCTCCAGCTCTGGATTTGGTGTCTGGCATAGCGACCATGCAGCCGCCTCAAGCCATTTTGCGACGTCACTATCCTGAAAGACCGCGCCGTGAAACTCGCCCCTCGCACGTCCGGCGGCAACGCGGAAGTTCTCTACCGCGTGGCTCGGTATCGCCCCGGGACTGCGATCGTTTAGCACCTCCCAGTGGTAGGGAATTGCCACTTCCCTTACCAGTTGCTGGCATTGCCCAATCAGCGGATCCAAGACTTCTTGATTGTGAAGATCGACTTCGGCCACATTTCTCTCGTTCCTCCTTGCCGTGTGGCGAACGGAGCCTAGTAAGCCACCTCACCACGATTGCGTCGTTGAGGTTGTGGCTCTGAGATTTGCGGCTGCACACTCGTAGTCTCGGTGCGAGGGTTCAAACGATAGAAATGGTGAGGCTGCCCTAAGGCGCCACACTCCCAGGGGCGCGTTGACAGCAGTCGTTCGACGAGGGGACAGCAATTCCCGTGCCGATTATGAGGACCGGTTCTTCTGGCAACCCGATCTGCAGCTCCGCGGAAGGAACCCGATGCGATCGCTGACCCACCAACCGGATTTGGCGGTCGTGCTAATCCAACGTCGTCGCAAGGCTAGTCCATCCTGCTATACGAGCGGGTGACTGTCGCTGGATCAGACAGTGGCCAATAGAACTCGCCTGCCGCATATACAGCCAGGGGCGCCGCGTCCTTCCGGTGCGGCGCCCCCTGCACTTGGTTTTGGGCCCTCACCTTGCGCGGGAATGTCAGTTATCTAACGATCCATTTGATGACACGTATCAGGTCGGAGAACCGCGGTGGCGCGTGTGGCCCAACCGGATTGCGTGAACCCCTGCCACGCGCGATCGAAGGGACAAACTGGACTGCTAATCCTGAGCAATCGTCCCCGGGGTCGAAGTGCATGCTCGACGTGCCCGACATCGCGCGGATGCTGGCAATCGGGAAAAGTAAGTTGTCGCGCGTATGCGCCGCCAGTGAATAAGCTGCGACGGAGCGGCCCGAAGCTGTTGTGCACGGACTTGTTCGTCGACATCGGCGAGGTGGGAGGATGAGTTAGAGAGTATCTTTTGTGGCTTCAGGCTGATTTGGCCCTGCAAAGCAGATCGCGGGCTGGTAACCGAGAGCTGACTTCGATCTTCCAATTATCCGGAATTTCCACTTGTTATCGACCGTTCGGCTCGAACAAGAGGAAGGTAACGCTCGCTCCCAGGACGTTAGTCGGTAGACGATGATGACGCAAGCAGGGCTGACTGCTGCTCATCGGTCTGGATCGGTCTATGATTGACCTGTGATACCGGGATCGTTCTCTTTCTGAGCTCGCCCAGGCGATTCGTGGCCTCAAGGACCGACATAACACTGTAGCCTCATTCCACAGTCACCGATTTTGCTAGATTACGCGGCTGATCCACGTCCGCGCCCCTTACGAGAGCGGTATGGTAAGCCAAGAGTTGTACCGGAATGGCATAGACCATCGGCGTAAAGCGTGCGACCATCTCAGGCAGCACAATGGTCATGAGTGTGTCCACCGTCGCTTCCAAAGAACCCTTCGAATCGGTGATCAGGATGATCTTGCCGCCCCGAGCCGCAACTTCTTGCATATTCGAGACGGTCTTCTCGAAGACATCGTCATAAGGTGCGATCACCACCACAGGCACGGCCTCATCGATCAGTGCGATCGGTCCGTGCTTGAGCTCGCCGGCGGCATAACCTTGTGAGTGGATATAAGCTATTTCCTTCAGCTTGAGTGCGCCCTCGAACGCCAAGGGGGCCGATGTGCCACGACCGAGATAGAGCACGTCCCTTGAATCGGCGATATAACGCGCGAGCTTCTCGATCTGCGGCTCGATCAACAGCGCCGCAGCAATCAACCGCGGCACTTCGATAAGCTCACGCACGAGCCTCGTTTCATCGATCTCAGACAGTTTACCGCGCTCTTTGCCTGCTGCGACGGCAAGCGCCGCCAATACCATCAGCTGGCAGATAAATGCCTTGGTGGAGGCGACGCCGATTTCCGGCCCCGCCAGCGTCGGCAGAACGGATTCGCTCTCGCGCGCAATCGTCGACGTCGCGACGTTGACCACAGATATCGTGTGCACGCCCTGGTCCTTGGCGTATCGCAGTGCAGCTAACGTGTCAGCGGTTTCGCCCGATTGCGAGATGACGATCGCGAGATCGCCCCGGCGCAAAGGCGCCTCCCTATAGCGGAACTCGGACGCTACATCGATCTCGACAGGCAAGCGCGCCAGCCGCTCGAACCAGTATTTGGCGATGTGCCCGGCATAGCCTGCAGTCCCGCACGCGGTAATTGAGATGCGCTGAACGGATTTAAAGTCGAACGGCAATGTGACCGGCAGGGCGACGCGCTCGGCCGCCATGTCGAAATAATGCGCCAATGTCTTGCCGGCCACTGTCGGCTGCTCGTGGATTTCCTTGGCCATGAAGTGGCGATAATTCGCTTTGTCCACAAGGAGTGACGATACGCCAGACTTTGATGTTTCCCGCTGGACGACAGATCCGTCTGCGCTATAAATCATGCACATCGTGCGGGTAAGCACGGCCCAGTCGCCGTCTTCAAGATAGGTGATGGTGTCGGTCAAAGGCGCGAGCGCAATCGCGTCCGATCCTAGATACACTTCGCCGATACCATGTCCGATCGCAAGGGGCGACCCCTTACGCGCACCGATCAAAAGATCATCGTGGGCTTTGAAAAGGAATGCCAGCGCGAAGGCACCGCGCAGCCGTGGCAGTGACGCTTGTACCGCATCCCGCGGCGAGTAGCCCCTGTTGAGATAAGATTCGACGAGATGCGCCACCACCTCCGTGTCTGTCTCTGAGTTAAAGTGGGCTCCATTCCGCTCCAGTTCGGCTCGCAGCTCGCGGAAATTCTCAATGATCCCGTTATGAACGACCGCGACATTTGCTGTCGCATGCGGGTGAGCATTGCTCTCGGTCGGCTTTCCATGAGTCGCCCAGCGGGTATGACCGATGCCGGTATGACCCAACGGCGGATAATAGCGCAGCTGCTCTTCAAGGTTTCTCAGCTTACCTTCAGCGCGCCGGCGTTCGATACGGAGACCTTCGAGAGTCGCGAGGCCTGCGGAGTCATAGCCACGATATTCCAATCGCTTGAGCGACGCGACCAACTGGCCAACGACCGGACCACGCCCCAAAATGCCAACAATTCCACACATATCGATCAATGCAGCCCAAGTTCAAGGGGCCCGAGATCCCGCCTACAGGAATCCGATCATGAAATCGCCTGCCCGATGGTAACAGGCGTCAAGTTCGGGCTTTTTCGCGGCCGCCTGTATCGCCGCCGCATTCGCAAGCGTGAGTTAGACCTCCTTCAGCCATCATCGCTTCGGCCGACTACATTCCGCTTTTGGCTGCCGATCGAGTACAAACTGCGCAGCAGCTCTAGCTTGAATTGTTCTGTTCTACCTGAAACATTTTGCCGGCTTGGATTTAGGAGGCCCATCATACTCGTACCAAGGCAAGTTACGCTCATCGAGATTAGACGATTGGCAGCGAAGCTCTATTGTACGAGCGTAAACTTTCGATATCGAAACGTTGGAGCATCTATACCAACGTTTACTACTCTTTCTCATCTTGTCTTGTGTCGACCGCTCCACTGCCTGCCGCGAGCTTGACATTGGCAACAGCGCTGATCACGGGCGATGAATCGACCGCGAAGACCGGGTGTTCTGTCCGGAAGTTAACTTTCTTGACTACGAATTGGCGTGCAAGCTTGACTGTACGCTTGCTTGCATCCCGTCATCGGGCAAATGCATCGATGACTGCGGCTCCAGCTCGTCGCTCTCGCAAGCCGTGACGAGACCACGCGTATGCGTACTTGCGCCTGAGGTTAGATAGGAACACAGATGGTCAGCTTCTATCTCGTTGGAGATATAGCCCGGACAAGCGCGCCCTTGCGCTCGCAACCGCGATCGCATGCATCTCGCCTACTTAGGATCGTCAGAGATATAAGCCAGGATGCGAGCGTTAATTGACTTTGATGTTTTGGAGATCAATGCGTTCACACAATCCAGTCCGATTTAAAACAATGTATATAGTGTGCTTTCCTAGCTGATGTGTATGACTGGACATAACGATCGCTTTCCTCAAATTGCGGGTGGAGCGGGCTTGCGCATCTAGACTTCACGCGTTTCACAGGGCTTTTCTTTCCGGCGAAACTACGAGAGACCATGACGGTTCAGGACTCAAAGCGACGCGTTGCGCTGATCACCGGCGTCACCGGGCAGGACGGAGCATATCTCGCCGAGTATTTGCTCGGTCTCGGCTACGACGTGCACGGGATCAAGCGCCGATCGTCCTCGTTCAACACCGCGCGCGTCGATCATCTCTACCAGGATCCGCATGCCGGCAGTGTGCCGTTCCTGATGCACTATGGCGACATGACGGATTCGACCAATCTGATCCGGCTGGTGCAGCAGATCCGGCCGACCGAGATCTATAACCTGGCCGCCCAGAGCCACGTCCATGTCAGTTTCGAGAGCCCGGAATACACCGCCAACGCCGACGCAATCGGCGTTCTGCGCCTTTTGGAAGCGATCCGCATCCTCGGCATGGAAAAGGAGACGCGGTTCTACCAGGCCTCGACCTCGGAGCTTTACGGGCTCGTGCAAGAGGTGCCGCAGAAGGAAACCACGCCATTCTATCCGCGCTCGCCCTATGGCGTCGCCAAGCTTTATGGCTATTGGATCACGGTGAACTACCGTGAGGCCTATGGCATTTTCGCCAGCAACGGCATCCTTTTCAACCATGAGAGCCCGACCCGCGGCGAGACGTTCGTGTCGCGCAAGATCACCCGCGCCGTCGCCCGCATCGAGGTCGGCCTCGAGAACACGGTCTATCTCGGCAATCTCGACGCCAAGCGCGACTGGGGCCATGCCCGCGACTATGTCGATGGCATGCACAGGATCCTGCAGGTCGACGAGCCCGGCGACTTCGTGCTGGCGACCGGCGAGACGCGGTCGGTCCGCGAGTTCGTCGAGGTGGCGTTTGCCGAGGTCGGGCGCAGCATCGAATGGCGCGGCAGGGGCGTCGAGGAGGTCGGCGTGGACAAGGCCTCGGGCAAGACCCTGGTGCAGATCGATCCGACCTATTTCCGTCCGACCGAGGTTGATCTCCTGATCGGTGACGCCAGCAAGGCGCGCGCCAAGCTCGGCTGGGCTCCGAAGACGCCGTTCTCGCGACTGGTGAAGGAAATGGTCGCCAGCGATCTCGTTGAAGCCAAGCAGGATGCGACCAATGGCAAGCACGTCGTTTGAACTGAAGGGTAAGACGGTTTTCGTTGCGGGCCATCGCGGCATGGTCGGCGCGGCGCTGATGCGCCGGCTAGCACGCGAACAGGCCGATCTCTTGACGGTGCCGCGCAGCGAGCTCGACTTGCGCGACCAGGCCGCGGTGAACGCCTGGTTTGCCGCGAAGCGGCCGCAAGCCGTGTTCCTCGCCGCCGCGAAGGTCGGCGGCATCGTCGCTAACAACACGCTGCGCGCCGAGTTTCTGCACGACAATCTGGCGATATCGAGCAACGTCATCCAGGCGGCGCATGCCAATGGGTGCGAGAAGCTGATGTTCTTCGGCTCCTCCTGCATCTATCCGCGCTTGGCGCCTCAGCCGCTGCGAGAGGATTCGTTATTGACCGGCCCGCTGGAACCGACCAACGAACCCTATGCCATCGCCAAAATCGCCGGCCTCAAGATGGCCGAGGCCTATCGCAGCCAGTACGGCGCCGATTTCATCAGCGTGATGCCGACTAATCTCTACGGCCCCGGGGACAATTATCACCCCGAATACAGCCACGTCGTCGCCGCGCTGATCCGCCGCTTCCACGAGGCCAAGATTTCGGGCAGCCGCAACGTCGTGGTGTGGGGCACCGGCACGCCGCGCCGCGAATTCCTCTATGTCGATGATCTCGCCGATGCCTGCATCCATCTGATGAAGACCTATTCCTCGTCGGAACTGGTCAATATTGGTAGCGGCGAGGACATCAGCATCGCCGACTTCGCACTCATGATCGCAGCCGCCGTCGGTTTTCGCGGTGAGATCAGCTTCGATACGTCGCGCCCGGACGGCACGCCACGCAAGCTGCTCGACGTGCGTCGGCTGTCTGGGCTCGGCTGGCGCGCCACGACTTCGCTAAAGGATGGCATTCAGCTGGCATATCGGGCGTATCGGGCTGACAGCGACGGACGGCACCAGAGTGATTCGCTTGTTCCCGGATAAGGGGCGATCCCACGATCGCCCGGCGGTGAACGTCCGTCCTAGCAGACTCGCCGCTCACGTAACGATCAACCTTGCTTCGCAAGTTGACGAACGTTCATTGTCAACAGCTGCCCTCAGTTCGCCGCCAAGAACCCCTGCCGACTTGCAGGAAAAGGAAAGATCAGATCGAGACGTGCTGCCAGCAGTTGAGAGCTCATCGACTCTAAATCTCAACCGCCGACGGGCGATCACTAGCCGGAGCGAACCGGCGCTCCCTTCCTCTTGACCAATGCCTTAGCGATGGTCGGTCATCATCCTCGCCGACAGCATCACGATGGACATGAGCGCGCCTAACATCCCGAACGCCATTGGCAAGCCAAATATGTGTGCGATGAGCCCGATGCCGGCCGGCCCGACGAGTATACCCGCGTAGCCGCCTGTCGTGATGACCGCTATCGCTATGCCTGCTGGCATCACGTTCTGTTTGCCGGCGCGTCGACACAGTACGGGTACAACATTTGAAATACCCAATCCGATAAGCAGGAACCCTGCCATAGCAATCAACGCAACGGGCGCGGCTACCACGGCCAAAAAGCCTGTTACCATTAGTACAGTCCCGAGCATCAATGTGGCACGGTCGCCGATTCGCGCCACCACGGCATCTCCGCTGAGACGCCCTGCGGCCATGGCGATTGAGAAGAGCATATAACCAATGCCCCCGTGCGCCTCCGCGAGAAGATCTCGTTCAACGAGAAGCAAAGCGCTCCAATCGAGCATTGCACCTTCTACAAGAAAGGTGATACCCGCGAGCACCGCTATGAGCAACACACTGCGGTGGGGCAAGACAAATAATGGCCCCTGCTGTCTCGAACCCGTCGCCAGCAACCTCGGCCAGGCCGTCACAATCGCGATCGTTACTAATGCCGAACAGACCAACGTCGAGAGAAGCGAGCCACACTGCAGGGAGACTAACAAGGTGACCGCGGCAGAGCCGGTGACTTCCCCAATGCTGTACCGAGCGTGGAAGCCGGACATCAATAGACGGCCCGTGGCGCGCTCCAGTTCAATCGCGTGGATGTTCATTGCTACATCGATCGAGCCGAGTGAAACGCCGAAAGCAAATAGCGTGGCACCGAGCCTTACAGGTGAGTCGGAAATTGCAAGGCACGGCAGAATGATCGCGAGTCCAAGTCCACCCGCGAGGATAATGGGCTTGCTGCCGTACCGCGAGTTCAACACGCTGGTCAAAAGCATCGCGACGACAGATCCCGTTCCGAGACAGAGCAGCAGTAGACCAAGCATGCGGTCATCCGCCGCGAGCCGCTCCTTGGCGAGTGGCACCAAAGGCGCCCAGGCCGCGAGGCCGAATCCGGCCACAAAAAATGTCAGGCGTGTCCCAAGCAGGCCGGCAGACAAATTGGCACATGGTATCACGGACGCTCCTGAGAGAACGGACTCGCGGGCGCGGCGCCCCTCATCCTGCGTGCGTCGCCTGCAAGCGACGCGCGGCTCGACGATGATGGCCTCAAGTTGACGTTCTTCATCCCTGCAAATGCGATGCCGTCACAAATGCTGAACTGCGTCACACGGAGAGCGACAAGTAGGGGTGATCGTCGAGCCCCTGGGGATGGCGGTGTTTCGGCCAATCTCTCCCGGATGAGCTGGCCACACGAGGGCAATGATTTTTGCTGGTCTGCGACAGCCAAATCGCAACGCTCAGCATGCTTGTCGCAACGCCTACAAAGCCGACGGCGCCCCAGGCCTCTATGCAGTTGGCGCTAACACGGCCGTCCTTTTTCCGACAACTTTGCACAATCGGAAGCTCTCATCACGAGTGGCGGCGCTGTCTCAAGAGATCACTACAACGAGCTCCGCTACCACGCGCAAGCGGTTAATGTCGGCCCCGATGGTTTTGATATTCGTTCGTCCCTGGTTTCCGGCCGCCAGATGGTTCCCGCGCAGCCATTGGGCCTCAGTTCGTTTGTTCTGGGCCAGCGTGTCGCCGCCGGCAACAGCCACTTCGAGTAGCATGGCGGCATCAGGGCTGTCCTGTGTCCCGGGTTCCCGGCGGCGGTGGGCTGGGCCGTCTGGAGCAATCAACCAGATTTGCAAGCCATCATCATCGCCGCCGAAGAGGGCGGCGTCGATCAGGTCCAGGACGCGCGCGCATTCGATACCGAGTTGCCCGCCGGCATCGTTCAGGTGCTTATATCCGCAGTTCGCCGAGATGAGATTGGATTGTGCGTTGTAAAGAACAAGTATAGCAGGCAGAGATCGATCAGTATCGCCGCCGCCATCACGCTATAAGCCCAGGCGCTCTGCACTAGATCGAGCTCAATCAGCACCCGTGACAAGCCGAAGCCCACGATCCAAGCATCAAAGCTCATACAGATGCGTCGGAATATCTCCGCATCAAGCCGGCGAATGACGTAGGACCCCAGCGGGACGCCAAGCATGACACTCGGTACAAAAACATAGAGCAAGCTGCCGCTTTCGTAAATGAACAAGCCGAGCTGATAATAGACGAAGGCGGTAACGCTCGATTCCACCACGCGAACCAGCGCTAGGCCGGCGCGAAATTCGTGTTTGACCAAGCCCTGGTTGTTTAAACAGCATCGCTATGGGAGGCCCGGAGATTGTCGTCAGCGAATAGAGAACGCCCAGCATCCACCCGAATGGCAGGCCGATCAGCCAGCTTGCTCCGATAGGACGGCGCCAACCCGCAGCTTGCAGCAGGATCAGGGGCAGAATGATCGTGTAGGTGGCGAATTTGATCCAGCCCGGCTGAAGCGAGGTCAAGGCATAGCCGCCGAGCGCAACGCCCGGCAAGAGCCCGAGCAAGATGGGAAACACTCGTCTCCAAACCACCCGCACGCCCTTCAGATTGATGAGGAGGACGTAAACGTTGACTAAGACCTCGATGATGACAATGGCGGGGTTGAGAATGCGATTGGTGTAGAAAACTAGGGCTCGGACTCAATTGATCCAATAGGCAACGATGGCGGCGAGATGGATGGCAGCCAAGAAGTTCCTGGCTAGTTTGTCGTAGCGAGTTGAGACACGCCTGAAATCCTTGAGGCGGCAGAAACAGCGCTCGATGACGTTGCGCCCCTTGTAGGCGCGTTTGCTGAAGCTGTGGAGAGTGACCCTGTTGGATTTGTTTGGAATGACGGGCTTGGCACCACGATCGACGATTTCGGCTCGAAAGCCGTCGCCGTCGTACCCTTTGTCGCCAATGAGGGCAAACATGGGTGGCGCGAGTTCCAAAAGGGCTGGCGCTGCGGCAATATCAGCGTCCTGGCCTGGAGTGAGATGAAATGCGCAAGGTCTGCAGTCAGGGTCGCTCAGCGCGTGGATTTTCGTGGTCCGCCC
>NZ_JADYVG010000021.1:0-140749 GCF_020193585.1 Bradyrhizobium sp. IC3195
GATATCTCGCAACGCCGAAGCCCACAGCGTCAGCGTATCTTCAACTGACGCGCCACCAATCATCAGATCCCGAATCATGGTCGCCCATGGATTCAGAACCTTCAGGAAGATGCAACTGTAATGCTAGGTCGTCATTCCGGGGCGCGCGAAGCACGAGCTATGGTGCGCAATTGCGCACCTGAGAATCCATAACCACCATCGGGAGTATGGATTCCGGGCTCACGCTTCGCGTGCCCCGGAATGACAGGTGGAAAAGTCCCTACCGCTTCGACGGATTCACCATCGGCTTGCGCTGCGCCAGCGCGGCCACCGTCGCGGTGCCGATCGGACCCTGTTCGTCATAGAGCCAGCATTCGCCGATCGCGACGCCGTCGGTGGCTTGGTGGTTCACCACCTCGAAGCCGATCCACTCTGTCACGGGCAGGCGGTGCAGATAGATCGTGACATCGCTGTTGATGTAGCCGAGCCCCTGGTCGCCGGCGTTCGCAAACGGGCTGGCAAAATCGGCGCCGGTGGCGACGCGGACGAACGGCGTCATCGGGGTGCCCGCGACGAGCTCGCGCACCTCGCTCATCCACAATCTGCGCGGGCCGAGCGAGCCCATATGGCCGACGATCGGGCGCGTCGCCCATTTGCCGTTCATGCCGAGCCTGGGATCGGTCGGCTTGGGGATCTCGGCCGGCTTCGGCGCGTCCCAGTTCGGCGGCGACCAGACATTGCCATCGGCATTTTGCGTCTTGCGCAGCAGCTGGCACGAGGCGCGCGCCATGCTGACCCCGCCGGAAAAGAACTCCGCTTCCACCACGCGGATGCGCATGCCGTCGCGCACCAGCCGCGTCGTCACTTCGATCGGCTTGTCGATAGTCGGCAGCCGGAACATGTCGACCGTGAGCCGCGCCGGCACGAATACGGGCCCGGAATGGCGCTCCTCGATGACGAAGCCGAGCAGGCCGACGATGACGCGTCCGTGCAGCGATTTCGGATCCCATGGACCGTTGGCGACTTCCGTCGGATGGAATGTATCGCCGTCGCGGGTGAAGAATGGCATGCTTGTCATGACGCGCGAGATTGCGGGAATGGGCGGGGAAATCAAGGGTGGTGAGAGCATGTGCCAGCCACAACACGAGTGTCATCGCCCGGCTTGACCGGGCGATCCAGTACTCCGCGGCAGGTGTGATTGAATCGATAGGCCGCGGCGTACTGGATTCCCCGCCTTCGCGGGGAATGACTACGGTGAGCTAGGAAGCGGCGCGCCACTCCTTGCGCACACTCTCGTCGTGCTCGTTACTGATCGCAGCACCCTTCATCGCCTCAAACTCTTCGCGCGCCAGCAACTGGCCCAGCGCCCACACCGCCGCGCCGCGCACCAGCGGACTTGCGTCATCCAATAATCGCCGCGCCGCCTCAGCCAGCGCCACCTCGCCTGAGTTGCCGATCGCAATCAGCACATTGCGCACGAACCGGTCGCGGCCGATGCGCTTGACCGGCGATTTCGTGAACAGCGCACGGAATGCCGCGTCGTCCAGCCGTGCCAGCTCAGCGAGCGAGGGCGCGCGCAACTCGTCGCGCGCGGCGAGTTTTGCCTCACGCCCCTCTTGCGCAAACTTGTTCCAGGGGCAGGCGGCAAGGCAATCATCGCAGCCATAGATGCGGTTGCCGATGCTCTTGCGAAACTCGTGCGGGATCGGGCCCTTGTTCTCGATGGTGAGATAGGAGATGCAGCGCCGCGCATCGAGCTTGTAGGGCGCTGGAAACGCCGCGGTCGGGCAGATGTCGAGGCAGGCTCGGCACGAGCCGCAATGATCGATCTCGGGTTCGTCGCGCGGCAGCTCCAGCGTGGTGTAGATCGCGCCGAGAAACAGCCACGAGCCGAACTCGCGCGAGACGAGATTGGTGTGCTTGCCCTGCCAGCCCAGATGCGCGGCCTGCGCCAGCGGTTTCTCCATCACTGCCGCGGTGTCGACGAACACCTTCACCTCGCTCGGCGCGGTCGCGACCAGCCAGCGCGCCAGCGCCTTCAGCCGCTTCTTGATGAGGTCGTGATAGTCGTCGCCTTGCGCATAGACCGAGATCGCCGCGCGCGCGCGCTGCTTCAGGATCGCGAGCGGATCGGAGTCGGGACCGTAATTGACGCCGAGCATGATCACGCTGCGCACGTCGGCCCACAGCCCGCGCGGGTCGACGCGGCGCTCCGGCTGGTTCGCGAGCCAATCCATGTCGCCATGGCCGCCCGAGGCGATGAATTCGAGGAAGTGTTGTCCGGCTGCATCGATCGAGCCCGGCGCGGTGACGCCGATGCAGTCGAAGCCGAGCGCGTGCGCTTCGCGCGCCAGCGCCGCCTTCAGTTCAGTCGGGTCGCAGCTCAGAAATCCAGGTCCACATAGGTGCGCGACGCCGGCACGCCGGCCAGCCATTCGCTGAGGAGCGGACGGAACGACGGGCGGGATTTCACCCGCGCGTACCACGCCTTTGCTGCGTCGTCCTCGCTCCATGGCACGTCGCCCAGATAGTCGATCGCCGAAAGGTGCGCCGCGGCGGCGAGATCCGCGTAGGTGAGCCGGTCGCCGGCGAGGAAGTTGCGGGTCTGCGCCAGCCAGCCGATATAGGCCAGATGATAGCGCACATTGGCCTTCGCTGCGCGCATCACGTCGGCCGAAGGCGGCCCGCCGCCGTTCTCCTCGCTCATGAAGCGCTTGTAGATGCGCTCGGTGACGAGTGGATGCGAGACTTCCTCGAAGAACTTTTCGTTGAACCAGGCCATCAGCCGGCGCACCTCGACACGCTCGGCAAGCGTCTCCGGCATCAGGCGCTTGGGGCCCATCCCGGCCCCATAGGCCTCATCGACATATTCGGCGATGATGGCCGCGCCCGGAATCGGCGGCTGCTCGTCGTCCACCAGCACGGGCGTGGTGCCGGCCGCATTGAGCAGCAGAAACGCCTCGCGCCGCTCCCAGCTGCGCTCCTCGATCAGCTTCAGGTCGAGCCCGTATTCACCCGCGATCAGGCGAATGAAGCGCGAATGCGGACAGAACGGATGATGAAACAGCGTAAACATGAAGCCTTTGACTATTTGATGGTGCTTAAGAATCCATCAATGTTTGTGCGGCGCCACACTAGCCCTTCAAAACCACGAAGCAAGGGCGTGATGTCGCATTTTGCGATTGCGGCATGGGGTCGAATAGGCGAGAAGGGCCCCGCTTTTCCAGCCGAAATGGACCGTAAATATGTCAGATGCAATACGGGCAGTGATCCTCGGCATCATCGAGGGCGTGACCGAGTTCCTTCCCGTATCCTCGACCGGCCACCTCCTGATCGCCGAGCGCTTCTTTCATCTCGGCGAAGGCGCGTTCTGGGATTCGTTTACGGTTCTGATCCAGCTGGGCGCGATTCTCGCGATCGTGGGGCTGTACTTCCGCAAGCTGTGGGACGTCGTGATCGGCCTGTTCAAGGGCGATGCCTATGCTCGCCGCTTCGTGATCGGCGTGCTGGTCGCATTCCTGCCCGCTGTCATCGTCGGCCTCGTCGCCGGTAAGTACATCAAGCTCCTGCTGTTCAATCCGTGGGTCATCTGCTTCACACTGATCGTCGGCGGCGCCGTCCTGCTCTGGGTCGACAAGCTCGAGCTCAAGCCGCGCGAGTATGATGCCACCAGATTTCCGCTCTTGATGTATCTCTATATCGGCATCGCGCAGTGCGTGGCCATGATCCCGGGCGTGTCGCGCTCCGGCGCCAGCATCGTCGCCGCGATGTTGCTCGGAGCCGACAAGCGCGCGGCGGCGGAATTCTCGTTCTTTCTGGCGATCCCCACCATGATCGGCGCGTTCGCCTACGACTTCTACAAGAGCCGCGCCGAGATGACGATGGACCACATCAACATCGTCGCGATCGGCTTCGTGGTGTCGTTCATCACCGCGATCATCGTGGTGAAGACGTTTTTGACCTATGTCACCCGGCACGGTTTCCTGCTGTTCGCCTGGTGGCGCGTCATCGTCGGCACCCTCGGCCTGATCGCGCTGGCGCTGGGACGGTAGGCCCTGTGTCCGTAGCCCGGATGGAGCGCAGCGCATCCCGGTCCGTCATCACTTGGGGCACGATCCCGGAATACGCTGCGCTCCATCCGGGCTACGCTTTCAACGCAATATAAGCTTTTGATCGGTACTCAGTTTCGCAATGCCGGGCGGCGCGCCCGGCGCAGGAGCTGAGCCATGACCCTCGTCAGCGGCTGGGGGCGCTTCCCGGTCGTCGATACCGAGATGCTGCGTCCGCGCGCGTTCGCGTCGGTTGCCGACGCCATCGTGTCCGGCACCGTGGCGCGCGGCAATGGCCGTGCCTATGGCGATGCCGCGATCGGGACCGTCAGGACCGTGACGATGACGGGCTTCGACCGCATCAGGTGGTTCGATCCGGCGACCGGCCGAATCCGCCTCGAGGCCGGCGTGCTGCTCTCGGACCTGATCGAGACCTTCGGCCCGCGCGGCTTCCTGCCCTTCGTGCTGCCCGGCACGCGTTTCGTGTCGATCGGCGGCGCCATCGCCGCCGACGTGCACGGCAAGAATCACCATTGTGAAGGCGGCTTCGGCCGCTATGTCGACAGCATCCTGCTGCGCACGGGCGAGGGCGAATTGATCGAAGCCTCGCGCGAGCAGAACTCCGACGCATTCCTTGCGACAATCGGCGGCATGGGCCTGACCGGGGTCATCCTCGAAGCGACCTTGCGGCTGCGCAAGGTCGAAACGGGATGGATCCGCGAGCGCGTGATCTCGGCATCCGATCTCGATGCCGCGATGCGCGCGCTCGATGCAGGCGATGCCGCAACTTATTCGGTGGCCTGGATCGATTGCGCCGCCCGCGGCAAGGATCTCGGCCGCTCGCTGATCTATCTCGGCGAGCACGCCGGCAAGGACGAGCTTCCTGCCGGCGCCGCGGCGTTTCCCGCCGGCAAGCATCCCGGTCTTGGCGTGCCCATCGATTTGCCCTCGATGACGCTGAACCGCTTCAGCATCCGCGTTTTCAACGAGCTGTATTATCGCATGGGCGCGCGCCGCGCCGGCGGCAGCCATGTGGTCTCGCTCTATCCCTATTTCTTTCCGCTCGACAGCATTGCCGACTGGAATCGCATCTACGGCAAGCGCGGCTTTCTGCAGCATCAATGCGTGATCCCGGAGAACGGCGCGCGGGACGTGGTCGGCGAGATTCTGGGTCGCGTCGCGCGGCGCGGCGATGCCTCCTTCCTCGCGGTGCTGAAGAAGCTCGGCGAGGGCGAGGGCATCCTGTCGTTTCCGCTGCCCGGCTACACGCTGGCGCTGGATTTCCCTGTGCGCGGCGACATCCTGAATTTTCTCGACGAGATCGACCGTCTCGTTGTCGCGGCCGGTGGCCGGCTCTATCTTGCCAAGGATGCGCGCCAGTCGCGCGAGACGCTCGAAGCCGGCTATCCCGCCTTGCCGCGCTTCAACGCGATCCGCAAAGCGCTCGACCCCGCCGGCAACATCCGCTCCAAGCTTTCACAACGTCTGTTCGATGAGGTCTAGGCCGTGACGTCGCGCAAGTCTGTACTGGTGCTGGGCGGCTCATCCGACATCGGCCGCGCCACGGCGCGCGCCTTTGCCAAAGCGGGATACGATGTGGGGCTCGCCGGCCGCGACGTCGGCGCGCTGGAGCCTGACGCCGCCGATCTTCGCGCGCGCTACAATGTCGTGGTCGGTGTTCACACATTCGACGTGCTCGACACCGCCTCGTTCGAGGGCTTCGTCGCCGGCCTGGCCGCGCTGCCCGATGTCGTCATCTCGATCGTCGGCCTGCTTGGTGTGCAAGAGAGCGCGCAGAGCGATCTCGCCCAGGCCACCGCGATCATGCGCTCCAACTACGAAGGTCCGGCGCTGATCCTCGGCCTGTTCGCGGAGAAGTTCTTGGGCCGCGGCAGCGGCACGCTGGTCGGCGTGTCCTCGGTCGCCGGCGATCGCGGCCGCGCCTCCAACTATGTCTATGGCTCGGCCAAGGCCGGCTTCTCCGCCTTCCTGTCCGGCCTGCGCGCCCGCGCCAGCCGTGGCGGCGTGCACGTCGTCACGGTCAAGCCCGGCTTCGTCCGCACCAGGATGACCGAAGGCATGAAGCTGATCGGCCCGCTCACCGTCGAAGCCCCCGTCGTCGGCGCTGCGATCCTTCGCGCCGTCGAGAGCAAGACCGACATCGTCTATGTCAGCGGCAGATGGCGTCTCGTGATGCTGATCATCAAGACGCTGCCGGAAGCGGTGTTCAAGAAGCTGAGGTTTTGAAAGTCGTGTAACAGGCCAGTCTTCGCTCCAGCGACAGTGCGCCCCCTCGCCCCGTTCTTACGGGGAGAGGGTTGGGGTGAGGGGTCTCTCTCCGCACGAGCGGTCTTCGAGAGACCTGTACCCCCTCACCCGGATTGCTGCGCAATCCGACCTCTCCCCGCAAAGCGGGGCGAGGTAAAGAAGATCCCTCACACGCTCATGCGCTGGAACTGGCCCTGCGGGCGGAAGCGCCAGAGATATTGCGGGGCGATCGCTTCCAGCGAGTCGGCCTGGATGCCGAGGCCTTCCAGCGTCAGCCCGGCCGCCTTCGCCGCGTCCGACACGATATTGTCGCGCTCGAGCAGCGTGACCTGGTCCGGCGTCAGCTTGAACGCGCCCGGCGCGAATTGCAGGAAGTTGGCCTGGAAGCGGGCGAGGCCGAATGTCAGCGGCACCAGCATGCGCTTGCGGTCGGTGATTTCGAGGATCGCCTCGATGATCTCGCGCATGGTCAGCACTTCCGGCCCGCCGAGCTCGTAAGTGGCGCCCGCCTTGGCCTTGCCGTCGGCCGCATCCGCGATCGCGCTGGCGACGTCGCCGACATAGACCGGCTGCATCTTGGTCTCGCCGCCGATCAGGGGCAGCACCGGCGACATCCGTGCCAGCGCGGCAAAGCGGTTGGTGAACTGGTCCTCGGGGCCGAACATCACGGACGGGCGGAAGATCGTGGCGGAGGGAACCGCGGCGAGGACCGCGGCTTCGCCGGCCGCCTTGGCCCTGGCATAGCGTGAGGGCGACTGCGCATCGGCCCCGATCGCGGAGACATGCACCAGCGCGCTACCTGCGGCGGCCGCCGCCTTGGCGACGGTCTCGGCACCCTTGGCCTGGACGGCGTCAAACGTCTGCCCGCCGCTCTCGGTGAGCACGCCGACCAGATTGATCACGACATGCGAATCACGCAGCGCCGCCTCGACCGAGGCCGGATAGCGCAGATTCGCCTGCACGGTGTGAACCTGCCCGACCCGGCCGAGCGGCTGCAGGTATCCGGCGAGTTCCGGCCGCCGCACCGCAACCCGAACCCGGTAATCCCGCTTGCACAGGGCGCGGACGACGCTGCGGCCCAAAAACCCAGATCCGCCGAAAACCGTGACGAGCGTGTCCAGATTCGATGCCATGGGAGCCGTTCCTGCGGAAAAGAGTGTGTCGTGTCAGGCTTGTATCGGGCCGGTTTGCGATGCGCAATCGGCATCCCGACCCCGGCCTCACGCATGAATTGACAACGGCGTCACCGAACCGTAGTAACCGCCTCCGTGCCCCAAACGGCATGCCCAGGTGGTGGAATTGGTAGACGCGCTGGCTTCAGGTGCCAGTGGCTTAACGGCCGTGAAGGTTCGAGTCCTTTCCTGGGCACCATACGATTCTGGATATCAAACAAATCCAGATAGATAAGCCCAATCAGAGTGTTGCGCTGGCCCCGACTGTGTAACAATGGGGTGTAACATTGCTGTTCAGGGTTGTTCGGCCGATGAGCCGGAACGGGTCTCGCTCTCCTTTTTTTGTGCAGCGCATTCCAGCCGACGTTCGTGACGAGGCGGTAGGCAATACGCTCGCGATTCCTCTTGGTGATAGCTTCGTGTTTGTGACGCCCAGCGAGAGCGCACAGGCGATTAGATTCTCGCTCCGCACCACAGACCCCAGCGAAATAAAGACTCGTCAGGCGGCTGCGGCGGCCTTTCTAGAGTCGGTTTGGAAGTCGCTCCGGAGTGACGCTCCCGCGCATCTGACCCACCGGCAGGCCACGGCCTTGGCAGGCGAACTCTATCGCGTTTGGGCGGACAGCGAGAACCGCGCCCGGAGTGTCGCCATGGTCCACACGCCCGGTGTCGGCTGGGCGCCGGACACTGAGAGCCACGAGGAACAGGAAGCTCACTGGGCGGCCATCGTCGCAATGTGGGAGAAGGTCGGCAGGGATGGCGACCCCAAGCACTTGGAGAAGCCCCTTGGCCCTATCGTGGACCGCCTCTTGCTGACGAAGGGCATTCGCCGCGCGGACAGCGAATCACGCGCCATGTTGCTCGTTGCTTTTTGGATGGCGCTGCGAGATGCCTTCATGAGCCGCCAGCGCAATGCAGGAGGGGACTATGCGCCTGACCCCAAGGCCGCCCGCTTCCCAGACTGGCAGGCGCCTGAAGGTGCGTCAAAAGAGAAACTGAAGCGCGGAGCCTCAAAGCATTCCCTCACCGGCTTGGTCGAGGATTGGTGGAAGGAAGCCAAGCGGGCCGGCCGCAAGCAGAGCACCTATGAGAGTTACCGCAACTCGATGGCGCGTCTCGTGGCATTCTTGCAGCACGACACCGCGAGCCGGGTGACGCCGGAGAATATCGTTCGCTTCAAAGACTATCGCGTGCAGAGTGGCGTGAGCCCGAAGACCATAAAGGATAGCGACCTTGCGGGGATGAAGACGGTGTTCGGTTGGGCGGTGGTCAACCGTCGGCTGCCCAGCAATCCCGCCGAAGGGATCACCATCAAGGTAGGCAAGTCGCGCAAGCTCCGGTCCAAAGGGTTCTATGATTCGGAGGCCATCGCCATCCTGAAGCACGCCCGCGAGTTCGTGCCAGGGAGGGAAGCCCCGAAGCTGGCGGCGGCTAAGCGGTGGGTCCCGTGGCTGTGTGCTTTCACGGGCGCCCGCGTGGGTGAGATGATCCAAATTCGCAAAGAGGACTTGCGGCGCGAAGGCAAGCTCTGGGTGCTGCATGTGACGCCCGAGGCGGGGCCCGTGAAGTCGGACGAGGCACGTGATGTCGTGCTCCATAGGCAAGTCATCGAGGAAGGCTTCTTGGAGTTCTTTGAGAAGTCGAAGGGCGGCTATCTGTTCATTGATCCCAAGGCCGGCGAGTTAGGCGTGCGTAACGCGGTGAAGACAGCGCGTAACAAGGTCAATGAGTTCGTGCGCGAGGTGGTGAAGGATAAGAACGTTGATCCAAGCCACGGCTGGCGCCATCGCTTCAAGACTGTCGGCATTGATCAGGGCGTTGAGATGCGCGTGCTGGATGCCATTCAGGGACATGCACCGCGCAATGTCTCGGAGGGCTACGGAGACGTGACCATTAAGGCAAAGGCAAACGCTATCGCGAGGTTTCCCAGCATTGAGATCGCATAAGGCCGCCGCTGGTCCATAGAACCCCTCGGTCCCAAGCGGACTGCTACGGCTACACGTGTGGGGCCTATGGCGTCCGATAGCGGCGCTTACCGGACGAGCGGCATTTATCTTAGTCAGCCCTTTGACGGCCAGGCTGTATAGTGCACCTCGACAGAGCCTTCGGCGCCGTCATCGACATCGCTATACGTGATGGTAACGGCCTCAAGTTGATCGTCGACGAACCGAGGCTGGATGTCTTTTACCTCGATGCGAGGCTCATACTGCGCAAGCGCCTCGGCGCACTGGTCGCGGACAATCTCCGGGGTTAGGCCAGGCTCAGCAGTTCCCTTGGGGGATTGGAAAGAAACGCCAATTTGCGGTCTAAACAGCCTTTCGCCTTTACGGGTTCGAAGAAGTGCTTCGATCGATTGCTTGATTGAATCCGCCCGTCCAATCAGTTTCCCAGTATGTCGGTCAATATCCGTCATGAGTTCCTCAAAGGTTTTCATCAACCATTTAGAGATAGGCACGGCCTTCTCATCGAGCAAGGCACCGAGATAATCGCTCGTGCCCGAACCTTGGGAGATAAAGACCGAGCGTTGAGGGCTCGCTTAGGCCGCACCTTCCCCAGTCAGGTCGATGGTAGCACCCGGAATGGCACCATCATCGCTCTGGTCCGCTTTGCCCGTGCTCCTGCACGACGGCCCCGTGCACTCCCAGTCCTCCATGTGAAGACCCGGGGTAGTCTCAAGCTTTGCCCGGAGTGAGTGCTGGGTCACATTGAGCACTGAGCGCTGGCCCTTTGATCTGCATTGCCTCTTCACGAGGAGCGCTTCAGGGGGCGACCGTCGAGGAGAGCGAATGCCTGGGCTATTCGACAGCGCAGCTCCTCGGGTGTCACCTTGAAGTCAGGCTTGTCGGCATTCTGGCAGAGCAGCCGGCATGCGAGGTCCATGGCGTCATCACGGTCCAAGTGGGGCGACTTCGTTGGCTTTCCTTCCCGTGTGAGGTTGGAGCTGGATCGATGCGCCTCCCGGTCGGGTATGTCCTCCCTCCGCAGATAATAGTGGTTGTCTCCGCTTGGGGTCTGATGGCCAGCTTGGGTGTCCGCGATGAGCCGTAGCAAGGGCACCTTGTAGTCCTGCCCAGCGATGCACCAGCGGAGGTGCGGGTAATCCTTCCGCCCGGGTTGATCCATCTCCTTGCGGTTCAGACCTATAGATCCGCCAGCAAGCAGTAGCAGACGGATTATGATGACCGCCTCAGGGTCTACATACCGGGGGCTCCGAAGGGTACCTTCAGGGCCGGTGTCTTTGACCTGAATTCCCAGCTCGGGTGTAAGTGCTAAGATAGATCCCTGCGGTATCCCAACCCAAAGCAATGAAGGATCAGGCTTGTGCTTCGAGGGGTCCGCTCGATGAGCGAGCGCTTGGTCGAGATAGGTGCACAGAGCCTCATATCCCTCCTTTGATAAGGGCAGATAGGCAGGCATGCGGGTTCGGCCCGGCGGAGGCTTCGCCATTGTGGTTCTCCTTTGGCTGATGTTGGGTGGCTTGGTGGCCCGCTGAGGGGCCGTAGAGGGTGTTTTCGAGAAGTGCACGACAGAGGTGGTGCCGCACGGGACCCCAGAGGCTTCTAAATGCTCCGGGTTCTATAGCGGCCATCTCGCAGGTCTTTGCGATTGCTTAGGATTTAGCCTCGCAATTTCGCCCCAAGACTGCTTGGCGCTCCTATACACTCGGGTCAATAGGGGGAATATCGCAACGTATTCTAGGCGCTGAGGAATTTCTCCCCGAGCTTCCGGTCTTTGCCTGGGGCGCGGTGTTCAGGCCTAGAGGTTGTAAGATGCTCTGGGTCAATAGGGAGCGACCCGCAGGCCTTTGCGACTGCTTAGGAATTTACCCGCTTACTTCGGTTTTATGTACCGCCTCGGCTAAGAGTCCTCGGGTCAATAGCGCAGCCAATTTAACCGATTGAAACTGCAGCAAGAATCGCCAGGGCGCGGGACGCTTTGCTGCTCAGCGCTCTTGGTCTATGACCACGGACCCCCTGGGCCGCACCCAAAATGACAATCTCGCGCCCACGCTACCAGTGGCTCGGGGGCCTCTTCCATAGCGACTGCAATTCAAGCCGCTGAAACCAAAGTGCTTTTCCATCTCGATTGCCGGCCTTTTCGCAGCCATAAGTTGAGCTGCTTAGGAGACCACAATCAAATAGATACGCCTCCGGTTAGCTTTGCCAGCGCATCAGGGCACCCTCCGCCGCCGTTCGGTCATCTCGAATGCGGTAGATGGCTTGCCGGCTAAGGCCGGTGGCGCTGGCGATTTCTCCGATGCCCGCCGAAAGGTCCAACATATCGCAGACCGTTGAGAACTGCTCCTTGCTAAAGCTCGGCTTTCGGCCGCGGTACTTGATTTCGCCATCTGTGGACCGAGCCAGAGCAATTCCGCTGCGCTGCGCCTCTTTTAAGGCTTCAGCATTCGCCTGCGCTGTGGCCGCCATAAAGGCAATAAGGGCGTCTCTAACGGCCTGCTGCATTGGGTCCTTTGTCGCCCCATCGAAGGCAAGGCCGTTAATGACCGTGCGGATGATGACGCCTTGCCGCATGAATTGCCGGATGGTGTCGCATACGTCACCGTAGTTGCGGCCAAGTCGATCAACCCACCGCACCACCAGCGTGTCACCACTGCGGAGAATGTCGAATAGGCGCTTCCCCTCTGGCCTATCGGCAAGGCGCGTGCTGATGCCCGATACGCCATGATCGGCAACGACCCGGTCAATCTTGAAGCCCGCAGCCTCCGCATGCTGGCGCTGATGCTCGATCGTTTGGTCAGCGGATGAAACACGTGCGTAGAAGATGACGGCCATCAGGTCCTCCCCACTGTCCGATAGGATGGTGTCCGCTGAGTAACATATCCGTTAGCTCAAAACAACCCTAACGGACGGACTTCGAGGGAACATTTGAGAGACCGATAGGGTATACCCTAACGGTCAATCTTGTGCCGAACACCCTGGTAGAACCATTTTAACACCCCAAGTTAATGCAGTCTGGAGCAAGAGTTTGCAATTTTTTTGCAAATAGTGCTCTAAGAGTGATTCGAAGATACAGGATGATGACCCATGTTGCTGTTCATCGCAGTCGAAAACTACAGGTCTTTGCACGAACGGCAGGAGCTCTCCCTAGTCCCGTCTAGCTTCTACAAGGAGCTGCGAGAGACCCTCATCACATGCGAGGGGCTTCCTGACCGACAGCTACTACCATCGGCAGTGATCTATGGGCCGAATGCGTCGGGAAAGAGCAATCTAATCGCCGCCATGCGCTGGTTTCAGACGGTGGTGATGCAATCCCACTCCAAAGGTAAACCCGATGGGGGTGTGCCGCGTCACCCCTTTGCACTAAGCCCATCTGCCAAGGAAGAACCGACGAGAATCGAAATCGAGTTCGTTTTGGATGGCAGTAGGCTTCGCTATGGTTTTGAAGCGTCGGACACGGAATTCACAAGCGAATGGTTAGTTGCTTTCCCAAATGGCCGCTCGCAGGTTCTGTTTGAACGGACCTCCGCAAAGAAAATAAAGTTTGGGCGCACGTTGAAGGGGCAGAACAAAGTCATTTCGGAGCTGATGCGCCCCAACAGCCTCTTTCTTTCGGCGGCAGTGCAGAATGGGCACGAACAACTTCTTCCGGTCCACAGCTACATCGCCGCGCTAGCATTCGACTCGTCAGTCTCTAACGTCGGACCAATCGCGGTGCGGGGCGAACAACTGGACGCTCGCATTATCGAATTTCTTGAAAGCATCGGCACGGGGGTAGTCGGCTTCCGCAGACGACAGGTCACGCGATCACCTGAAACCGATAAATTTTTGAAGGAGCTGACTGCTCTCATCTCGAATCACACGAAGGCGCCCCCCGAAGATATCGCGACGCCCGGAGACTTCGTTCTGGAGCTAGAACACAGTTCTGATGGAGCGGAGCCGGTTTACTTCGGTTTGGAGGATGAAAGCGAGGGGACAAAGCGCCTTTTGCTCATCCTATCTTCGGTTTTCGATGCACTCGACAAGGGCTATCCGCTTTTCATTGATGAGCTAGATGCAAGCCTGCATACGCAGGTCGGTGATGCAATACTAAGCCTGTTTGCCAGTAGAAGCTCGAATCCGCGCGGTGCACAGCTTATTGCGACTACGCACGATACGAACCTCATGGGTTCGCCATGCCTCCGCAGGGATCAAATCTGGTTCACCGAGAAGGACGGCCGGGGTGCAACCCACCTTTTTCCGCTTTCCGATATCAGAACCCGGAACACCGACAATATCGAGAAGGGTTACCTCCAGGGGCGATATGGTGCGATCCCCTTCTCAGGAAATTTCAAAAGCCTAGTATCTGCGAAGCACTAATGGTCAAATGGCGGGATACAAATACGAAGCGTCGGCGTGCGAGCCGCGATCCGAAGCGTCGATTCTTGGTTGTGTCGGAAGACGCGAATTCCGCGCCCGCCTATCTTAGGGCTCTAGCAGGCGTCTCGAACTCGATCATTGATGTCATCGGAGGCGCAGGAACGCCGGAAGTCATTGCCCAAACCGCAATCGACCATGCGTTAGACAGGGGCGTTATCGGAAAGAAGCGCAAGGGCTTGGCTTGGTATGAGCGAACCGATCAAGTCTGGGCAGTCTTTGACCGCGACGTACATGAGCACTTCGACAAGGGTGTTCGCCTTTGCGAAGAGAACGGCATTCACGTTGCCCGATCGAACCCATGCTTTGAGGTCTGGCTGATTCTTCACATGGACGATTTCCATAAGCCCCATGACAGGCACGAAGTCCTTGATCATCTGTGCGGCATGCTCCCGGACTACAAGCACGGCAAAGGAAAGAACGTCGACTACGGAAAATTATTGACCGCGCTGGAGGATGCGGAAAAACGCGCAGAGAAACAGCTAGAGGCCCGCAAGAGGGAAGGCGCCGAATATGGCCCTCCTTCCACAACGGTCTTCAGGTTGACTCGGAGCATCTGGAAGAAGCGCCCTTAGCGGCTCCATGAGCGGCGGCCGTGGTCCTTTGCATGTGATGGTGCCCTGCGCCAGCGTCGCAGTCATACCTATGAGGGCTGTACGCCAAGAAAACGCGCTCGATTTGCTGCCTCCAGAAACCAGGGCCTACCGGGGGGAAAGCCGCTGAGTGCCGCGCAGGGGTCACCTCTCGCGTGCGCTACCCTGGGGCAAATGCCGGCCGGGCTCGATGGCTCCAACATTCTGACCTCCAGCGCTTTAGCCCGATGGGTAACCGAACTGTGTAACATCCTTGATGGCCGCGCCGAAAAATCGCATTATTACAAGGACAAGGGGCGAGGGGCAGCCGGTCCCTTCCTGGGCACCACCCCCTGCTCAAGCGATTGAAATGGCTCATCCGCAGGACACCGAGCCGCTGACCGGTCCACGACACCGAAGCAAAGCGCTCATGGCGCGCCGAATAGCCGTCGTCGCCACGGCGGAAGCTGCCGGCAAGGCTGGTGACCCCGAGCCCCTCTAGGAGGCCTCAGTGCTCGTTGACCGCAGCGCCCAGCTTGATCAGGCTCAGCGAGCGGTTCGCGGTCTCGCGCAGGCGGCAGTAGCTCGCGCCGCCCCGGTACATGCCGGGGTCGACGTTGTCGAAGACCGCGCAGAGGCGATCACGCGAGGCGGCGAAAACTTTCTGCGAGTCATTGACGGCCTTGATCGCGTCGGCGAACCCGCCGGCCTGAACCTTCTTCAGCGCCTCACTGGTTTTCTGCGTCCAGACGGCGAGTTCGCGCGCCGCGCAGGCCTTCCATCTGGCGACATCGT
This sequence comes from Bradyrhizobium sp. IC3195, assembly GCF_020193585.1. Lineage (NCBI taxonomy): Bacteria > Pseudomonadati > Pseudomonadota > Alphaproteobacteria > Hyphomicrobiales > Nitrobacteraceae > Bradyrhizobium > Bradyrhizobium sp. IC3195. The sequence goes on from NZ_JADYVG010000021.1 coordinate 15,210, forward strand.
CATTCGCGCCCTCTGCCGCCTTGATGCAGGGGTCGGCGACGAGCCCGACGCAGGCGCTGCCGAAACCGCCGGTTTTCTCCACCTTCTTCAGGCAGGCATCGATCACGGCAAGGTCGGCTGGCGCGGTGCTCTGGGCGGTGTCTTGGGCGAAAGCCATCGATGCCAGCGGGAGGCCTGCGGCGAGAATCGCGGCGGCAAGCTTGAATTTCACGGGAGATCTCCGTTCGGCGCATCGATGCAACCTTGGTCACCGGAGGCCCGGCGTGGGTTCACCCGAATGTGGAGCAGGAGCCGTTCCTCACACCACCTTCTTCCCGGTCCGCTCCGCCACCGCCTTCTGCACGTCATATCTGGAAACCATCTGGGCGGCTCCGCAACGACGACCGTGCATTTGACACGCCGGCAGACGCCCGGAGTGTCGCCATGATCCGCTCGATGTCGGCTGGGCGCCGAATACGGAGAGCCACGACGAGCAAAGCGGGCTGGGCTGCTAGGCCGCGACGCGGCTAATCCGACGGCTTGACGCCGAGATCGCCCAGGATGCGGAGCATCACGTCGCTGTCGCGCTTGAAGATCCGATTCGTCGTTTCGAAATCGGCCGGCGATGACAGGATGAAGTTGTTCAGCATCTGCTGAACTTTCGGATCGGTTCCGGCTTGGATCAGCAGCGGCGAGAGGCGATCGACGATATCCCGCGGCGTGCCGGACGGCACCGCAAACGTGGTGAAGGGACGCAGATTGTAGAAGTCGCCGACGGCGCCTTGCTCGGTCATGGTCGGCGTGTCCGGATGGGGCGGCAGACGGGTGCCGACCACGCCGATCAGGTTGCCGGTGCCGGCCTGGATGACGGGCGCGGCTGCGGCATAGCTCCCGGCGGCGCCATCAAGCGTCTGTCCGGCGACGTCATTCCACATCGGCGCCTCGCCGCGATACTGGATGACCTGAACCTTTATGCCGTATTGCTTGGCGATCGTCTCGATCAGGACGTGCGGCGTCGAGCCCACGCCGTAGGATCCCCAGTTCACGCTGCCGACTTTCTTGCAGTATTCGATGAACTCGCGCAGGTTGGTCGCACCGGTCTTCTTCGCCGCCACGACCGGACCGCCAGCGCCGATGACCATCGTCAGATAGGTAAAATCATTTTCGGGATCGTAGGGCAGGTCTCTTACCGTGACGCGGTTCTGGATCAGCGACGACGAGATCGTGCACAGGATGGTGGTGCCGTCCGGATCGGCGCGTTTCGCTTCTGCCACGCCGATGACGCCGCCGGCGCCGCCCTTGTTCTCGACGATGACCGGCTTGCCCACCTGCCGCGCCAGGAAGTCGCCGAACGCGCGCGCGATGCCGTCGGTCTGGCCGCCCGGTGGATAGGGCACGATGATCCTGATCGATTTGGACGGCCACGCGGATTGCGCATCGGTCCTTACAGCCGGCGCGCACAACGCGACGGCCGAACCCATCACGAATGTTCGTCGTGTCAGCTTTCTCATTTCCCGCCCTTGGACTTGTTGTTTCTTGTCGAGTCGCGAGGACCGATCGGATGAAACTAGCGAAGAACGTGGCTGCGTGACGTGCGGCACTGTGTCCGCAACAAAGCAGGTGACTTCCACCACGCGGAAAACGCATTCGGACGGCGGCTCCTCTCCCCCTCACACCACCCGCTTTCCCGTCCGCTCCGCCACCGCCTTCTGCACGAAATACATCATCACCAGCGTGACGATCGTCGTGGTGACGACGACGTAGCCGATCCGGTCGAAATGGAGTAGCGCGCCGTCCGCGCCTTGCGCGATGATCGCGCTGGCGAGCACCGAGCCGAGCCCGCCGGACAGTTGCTGGAGCGAGGCGCTGACCGCGCTGAACGAGCCGCGCTGGCCGGGCTCCGGGATCGCCGACATCAGCGCCTGCGAGGGGATCATGCGCGAGAAGATGCCGACGAACATCAGCACGTTGACGATGATTGCGGTCGCGAGCGAGACGTGGCCGAGATGGGTGTAGATCAGCACCATGAGGACGGTCATGGCGCAGCCGAACACGAAGGTCGGATATTTGCCGAACGCGTCGCTGGCGCGGCCGACCAGCGGTCCCGTGACGATGCTGAACAGGCCGGAGACGAGATAGATCGTCGGCAGATGCGTGATGTCGATGCCGAGATTGTGCACGGTGTAGGCGCTGGAGAACGGCATCAGCATGTAGCCGCCGGTCGCCAGCAGCGTCGTGACGGCGAAGGCGAGCGTGTAGCGCGGCTCACCGACCGTCGCGACCAGATGGCGGAACGGGTTTCTGTCCTGCTTCAGCTTCAGATGCGCGTCGACCGGCTCCATGGCAAAGGCGATGATGGCGATCGTCACGATCGACAGCACCACGATGGCGATGAAGCAGACATGCCAGCTCCAGTGATTGGCGAGAAACAGGCCGGCGGGAATGCCGAGCACCTGGCTGGCGGCGAACGCCGTCTGGATGATTCCCATCACGCGGCCGCGCATCTGCAACGAGAACAGGTCGGTGATGATGGCGAGCACGACCGCGCCGATCACGCCGCCGAACAATCCGGTCACGATCCGGCCGATCAGCAGCACATGGTAGTTCGGCGCCACCGCGCACAGCAACGTCCCCAGCGTGAAGCCGACATAGAAGAACAGCAGGAGGCGCTTGCGATCGAAACGATCGGCAAAGCCGGCGGCGAGGATGCCCGATAGTCCCGCACTGAACGCGTAGGCCGATACGGCAACGCCGAACTGCCCCGCCGTGATGCCGAGCGCGGGCATCAGGATAGCGCCGAGCGGCGACATGATGATGAAATCGAGGATGATCGTGAACTGCGTCAGCGCCAGCAGCGCGATGAGGAGCGCCTGGTAGCGCGAAAATCCGCGCGGACGCTGGTCGTCGATCGGCGCAGCGAGCGTTGGTTCGGTCATGGCACCTGATCCAGGGTGGGACCCCCGGGGAGGGAAATTGGCAGATAGGGTGGGCCGGGACGATATCCACGGCGCGCGAAGCAAAAGTTCTGACGGTACAGGAAGCTCGCGCCGGATTGTGGGATCCGGGCAACAGCGCCTCGGGCGGAAGCCGCCCCATCTCTCCAGGTGAATTAAGCCGCCTTTAGTGAATGTTCCCATAGGGTTGGCCGTCCAATTTCCTGCTCCCCCGGCCGAATGCCGGTCATGTCACGGCAAGTCAGAGCGTTTTCGGATGGAGCAGCGTGCCTCCCAGTATGATCCTGGCCTGTCCGAGCCGTCGGCGGCCCGGACCCTCGTCATCGACCTCGAAGGCGCGCTGCTGCGTTCCGAGCTGCTGATGGAGGCGCTGTTCTCCAGCCCCGGCCGCATGCTGGCGCGCTTCGGTGCGGGCGGACGGGCGGGGATGGCGGCGCTCACGGCGATCCTGGCGCGAGCCGAGATCGACTACGCCCATCTGCCCTATGATTCCGATGTGATGAACCGGGCGCTGGCGGCACGGGCGCGCGGTGAGAAGATCTATCTCGTCGCGGATCGGCTCGCCGCTCATGCCGCGGCGATCTCAGCGCATCTCGGCTTCGATGGCGTCGTCACGCACGCCGATCTCGCGGCGGGGCGCGTGCCGTTCGATTGTGCCTCCATCACGCGCATCGAAAATCGCGAGGTCCGTAGAGCCGGCCTCGCCACCTGGGTGAAGGCGCTGCGGGTCCATCAATACGCCAAGAACACGCTGGTGTTCGTGCCTGCGCTCACGGCGCATCAGCTGAACCTTTCGACGCTCGGCTACGCGCTGCTCGCATTCCTGGCGTTCTCGGCCTGCGCCTCGGGCGCCTATCTGATGAACGATCTGCTCGATCTCGCCGCCGACCGGCAGCATCCGAGCAAGCGCCACCGCGCGCTCGCAGCCGGCGATTTGCCGATCTCGTCGGCGCTGTCGGCCATTCCTGCATTGTGGTTGTTCGCGCTTGCCGCCAGCCTCTGTATCTCGCCGCTGTTTCTCGGCGTGCTCGGCCTCTATCTCGCCACCACGATCGCCTATTCGCTCGTGCTCAAGCGCAAGATGCTGGTCGACATCGTCACGCTCGCCGGCCTCTACACGCTTCGCATCGTCGCCGGCGCGGTCGGCGTCGGCGTGGTGCTGTCGGAATGGCTGTTGATCTTCTCGCTGTTCGTGTTCACCTCGCTCGCCCTGATCAAGCGCTTCAGCGAGCTCAGCATGCGCGAGAGCGTGGGCCTCGCCGATCCCTCCAACCGCGACTATCGCGTCACCGACCTTAACGTCATCGCCGCGATGGCGGCGGCAAGCGCCATGAACGCGGTGACCGTGTTCTCGCTCTACGTCTCGTCCTCGGCGGTGACGCCGCTCTACAGCCGCCCCTGGATGCTGTGGCTGCTCACGCCGCTGCTGCTCTACTGGTTCGGCCGTGCCCTGATGATGGCGCATCGCCGCGAGATGCCGGACGATCCGATCCTGTACGCGTTCCGGGACGGCCCCAGCCGCACCGCAGTCGCGGCGATGGTCTGCATCATGCTCGCTGCGATCTGACCGGCCGTAAGGTCACGGCCGCTTGCGTGACCTGTTGCGACTGGCTACATCGCGATCCATTCGACTAAAGCGCGATGCGATTAAGATGAATCGCCATCGCGCTTTAGGTTATTGATTGAGCATGATCTTTTTGGAAAACCGCTGCACACTTTTCCGGATCATGCTCTAGCCTATGATATCGACGCACCGATTCGACCCGAGGTTTTCATGACCGTACGCCTGCACCGGGGCGACCTGCCCGACCTGTCCCGCTACACCGGAGCGGTCGCGATCGACACCGAGACTATGGGGCTGAACCCGCACCGCGACCGGCTCTGCGTGGTGCAGCTCTCGCCGGGCGACGGCAGCGCCGACGTGGTGCAGATCCCCAAGGGCCACACCGACGCGCCGAACCTGAAGGCGCTGCTCGCCGATCCTGGGGTCACGAAGATATTCCACTTCGCGCGGTTCGACGTCGCGGTGCTGTACCAAACCTTCGGCATCATGACCGGGCCGATTTATTGCACCAAGATTGCGTCCCGCCTGACCCGCACCTACACCGACCGCCACGGCCTCAAGGACCTCGTCCGCGAGGTGCTCAACATCGACCTCTCCAAGCAGCAGCAGTCCAGCGACTGGGGTTCCGACAGCCTGAGCGAGCCGCAGCTCGCCTACGCCGCCTCCGACGTGCTGCATCTGCATGCCTTGCGCGAGCGGCTGGACGCCATACTGGTGCGGGAAGGCCGCAGCCAGCTGGCGCAGGCCTGTTTCGACTTCCTGCCGACCCGCGCCCTGCTGGACCTCCAGGGCTGGGCGGAAGAGGACATTTTCGCGCACTCCTGAAGGCCCCCCGTGGCGGTTGGCCCGGGATTGCCGCCCCGTTTCGGACACTTTCGTAACGGCCTGTCGCCGGCTGCATATTTGGGCGGCGCCGGATAGAATGGGGTGCGCCCCCTCGACCGGACAAGGCGAGCGATACGTCAGGAGACAGGTAAGCAGGAACCCCGGTGAATTCGGCCCAGAACCCCACCTACGACGCCGCGCTTGCGGCGAAGTTTGCCAGCGCGGCCCGCCACAGCCGCCTGGTGCGGATTCTGCGCATCGCGGTCCCGGGTGCTGTGGTGCTGTCCATGGCTGTCATCGTCGGCGTCTCGATCTTCAATCCGTTCCGCATGCTGATGCCGAAGCTGCCGCTCGACTCCGGTAATCTGGTGGTGTCGGGCACCAAGATCACGATGGAATCGCCGCACCTCGCCGGCTACACGCCGGACCAGCGGCCCTACGAGCTCTGGGCCAAGACCGCGACGCAGGACATCACCGATCCCGATCATGTCGATCTCAATGACCTGCGTGCGAAAGTGCTGATGGAGGACAAGTCGACCCTGTTCCTCGATGCCCGCACCGGCCGCTTCGACAACAAGCAGCAGCAGCTCGATCTGCGCAAGGACATCTTGCTGCGCACCTCGACCGGCTACGAGGCGCGGCTCAATTCCGCCTTCGTCGACATGGGCAAGGGCACGGTCTCCTCGGACGAGCGCGTCGACGTCAAGCTGACCAACGGCACGCTGAGTGCGGATCGCCTGCGAATTACCGAAGGCGGCGACGTCATCCGCTTCGAGGGCAATGTGGTGATGCATCTGGACAAGCTGGATGAACCCGCCGCTGCTCAGCCTGGACCAACCGAGCCTGCGCCGACGAAGACGCGCACGCCTCAGAACAAGTCTGCCAATTCGAAGTGATTTTCATGATGAAGTTCTTCTCGCGCAACGACAACAGGCGCAGCGCGATCGTCAGCGCAGCCGCGCTTGCCTTTGGTGTCTTGATCGCATCCGGTGAAGGCCGCACGCAGAGTTCGGCGACTGCGCCCAACAACGCGCTGCAGGGCTTTACGCAAAACCGCGATCAGCCAATTCAGATCGAAGCGGCCTCGCTCGAGATGCGCGACAAGAAGAAGGAGGCGACCTTCTCCGGTAATGTGAAGGTCGTGCAGGGCGACACCACCATGACCTCGAAGACGCTGGTGGTGTTTTACGATTCGGGCGGCGGCGACAAGCCGGCCGCGCCGCAGCCTGCGGCGAAAGCGACCAAGAGCGCGCCGATGCAGTCGGCGCAGCCGGGTCCGGGCGGCAGCTCCTCGATCAAGCGGCTCGAGGCGCGCGGCAATGTCGTGGTCACCCAGAAGGACCAGGTGGTGACGGGGGAGACCGCCGTGTTCGACACCAAGACCAACCTGATCACCATGTTCGGCGGGGGCTCGGGCCAAGTCGTCATGACCCAGTGCAAGAACGTCATGCGGGGCGATCGGCTGACTGTGGATATGACGACCGGCGTGTCACGTGTGGAATCCGACAGCGGCCGGGTTCAGGTCCTGCTGCCGCAGGGCTCCAGCAACGATTGCGGTTCGGGCAAGCCCGGCGGCGCGCCGCCTTTGCAGTTACCCGGTGCAAGTAAACCAAAATGAATTCAACGGCTTGGTTCGGATGCGGCCGAAGCGAGGGTTGAAGCCTGCCCGGCGAGCCTGTATCTAGCGCGCAGGGCTTTCGAAGCGGGGTCCGCCGCTTTTCGGGCGTGTTTCACTGGGCATGAGACATTCCTTCACCCATGCTGCGTCGGCCAATCGCTCAGGCTGGCGCGACAGATCGCGCGGATTTCGCGCAAGACGACGCCAAAGGCTAGAAGGCGGGGATGGTCGATCTCTTCAGCATGTTCCGTCGGCGCCCCGCCAAGCGCGGCCGGCCAGGATTTGCGCGTCAGGACATCACTGCGCTCGGGGACAGCGTCGGCGGCCTCGTGCCCAGTCCCGTCAGGGACACGCCGATTGCCCGCGACCAGCCCCGCGGGCCCGACCAGTTCCAAGGTGACTACACGGGCGACTACGAGGCCGACTATCAGGCCGAGCCGCGTCCGCAGGCGGTTCATCCCGTCCGAACGGCCGCCAGGTCCAACGGTGCCGGCGCGCCGCAGCTGTTGAAGCGGCCCGGATTCCTGGCTGTGCATAGCGTGGAAAAGGCCTTTGGCAGCCGCCAGGTGGTGCGCGGCGTCAGCATCTATGTGCGCCGCGGCGAGGCCGTCGGCCTGCTCGGCCCGAACGGCGCCGGCAAGACCACCGTGTTCTACATGATCACCGGCCTGATCAAGGCCGATCGCGGCGCGATCGAGCTCGACGGCCACGACGTCACCAAGCTGCCGATGTATCAGCGCGCGCGGCTCGGCATCGGCTATCTGCCGCAGGAAGCCTCGATCTTCCGCGGCCTCACCGTCGAGCAGAACATCCGCGCCGTGCTCGAAGTGGTCGAGCCCTCGCGCAAGAAGCGCGAGCAGCAGCTCGACTCGCTGCTCGACGAGTTCAACATCACGCGCTTACGGAAATCACCGTCGATCGCGCTGTCCGGCGGCGAGCGTCGCCGCGTCGAAATCGCGCGCGCGCTGGCGACGCGGCCGAACTACATGCTGCTCGACGAGCCCTTCGCCGGCATCGACCCGATCGCGGTCGGCGACATCCAGGACCTCGTCCGCCATCTCACCAATCGCGGCATCGGCGTGCTGATTACCGACCACAATGTCCGCGAGACGCTCGGCCTCACCGACCGTGCCTATATCGTCTATGCCGGGGAAATCTTGACCGAGGGAACCCCGGATGAGATCGTTGCCGATCCGGACGTGCGCCGCCTTTACCTTGGCGAGGAATTCCGCCTCTAGCCCTTTTTTCCAATTCGTCAAGCCGTGTACATCGGGCTGAGACTAGGATAAGCAAAAATCGGACCAACTTTTGGGATCGGTTCTTGCTTCATGGCGCTTACGCAGAGATTAGAGTTCCGGCAATCGCAGTCGCTGGTCATGACGCCGCAGCTGATGCAGGCGATCAAGCTGCTGCAATTGTCCAATCTCGATCTCACGACCTTCGTGGAAGAGGAGCTCGAGCGAAACCCGCTGCTGGAACGGGCCAGTGACGAGGCCCCCGCGGGCGAAGCTTCGGCCGAGGCCGGCAGTTACGGCGATTCCGGGGGCGGCCAAGGTGACGGTCATGGCGATGGCCAGGGCGAGGACGGCTTCGGCGGCAGCGCGGAAGGCTTCGAGCCGGGCCAGGAAGAATGGATGAGCAAGGATCTCGGCACCCGCGCCGAGATCGAGCAAACCCTGGACACCGGCCTCGACAACGTCTTCTCCGAGGAGCCGGCCGAGGCGGCCGCGCGCAACGCGCAGGATGCCGCGCCAACCACCTATACCGAATGGGGCGGCGGCGCCTCCGGTGACGAAGACTACAATCTCGAAGCTTTTGTCGCGGCCGAGACGACGTTGTCGGGCCATCTCGCCGAGCAGCTCTCGGTTGCCTTCACCGCGCCCGCGCAACGCATGATCGGCCAGTACCTGATCGACCTCGTCGACGAGGCCGGCTATCTGCCGCCCGATCTCGGCCAAGCCGCCGAGCGTCTCGGCGCGTCGCAGGCCGAGGTCGAAAGCGTCCTCGCCGTGCTGCAAAAATTCGATCCGCCCGGGGTCTGCGCGCGTTCCTTAAGCGAATGCCTGGCGATCCAACTGCGCGAGCTCGACCGCTACGACCCCGCGATGCAGGCGCTGGTCGAGCATCTCGATCTGCTCGCCAAGCGCGACATCGCGGCTCTTCGCAAGATCTGCGGCGTCGACGACGAGGACATCGCCGACATGATCGGCGAGATCCGCCGCCTCAATCCCAAGCCCGGCATGAAGTTCGGCTCGGCGCGCCTGCAGACCATGGTGCCCGACGTCTATGTCCGCCCGGGTCCCGACGGCGGTTGGCATGTCGAGCTCAACAGCGACACCTTGCCGCGCGTGCTGGTCAACCAGACCTATTATTCCGAGCTGTCGAAGAAGATCGGCAAGGACGGCGACAAGTCCTATTTCACGGATGCGTTGCAGAACGCGACCTGGCTCGTGCGCGCGCTCGACCAGCGCGCCCGCACCATCCTGAAAGTGGCGACCGAGATCGTGCGCCAGCAGGACGGGTTCTTCACCCACGGTGTCGCCCATTTGCGCCCGCTCAATCTGAAGGCCGTCGCCGACGCCATCCAGATGCACGAATCCACGGTGTCGCGTGTCACCGCCAACAAATACATGGCGACCAACCGCGGCACGTTCGAGCTGAAATATTTCTTCACGGCCTCGATCGCCTCGGCCGACGGGGGCGAAGCGCATTCGGCGGAAGCGGTGCGTCACCACATCAAGCAGCTGATCGATTCGGAGGAGCCCTCCGCGATCCTGTCGGACGACACCATCGTGGAACGCTTGCGCGCCTCGGGCATTGATATTGCCCGCCGCACGGTCGCGAAGTACCGCGAAGCCATGCGCATACCTTCCTCGGTGCAACGCCGCCGCGACAAGCAGAGCGCTCTTGGTAACGTCCTCTCTACCGCCTTGTCCGATCGCTCCCGCAATCCCGAACCGGCCTGATTGCGCTGGCGCCAAATCGCGCTACTCTCGATGCCCCATCGAGACCGATCCAAGCTGGGCACCAACCAAGCGAGGCATCACATGACTCTCAGAATCTCGGGAAAGAGCATCAGCGTCGGCGAGGCGCTGCGCGGCCGCGTTGCCGACCGCACCGACGAGGTGCTGCGCAAATATTTCGACGGCAATTATTCCGGCCACATCACGCTGAGCAAGGACGGCTTCGGCTTTCGCACCGATTGCGCCCTGCATCTCGATTCGGGAATCACGCTGGAAGCCGATTCGAACGCACCGGATGCCTATGCCAGTGCCGACCAGGCGCTGGTGATGATCGAGAAGCGGCTGCGGCGCTACAAGAACCGGCTCAAGGACCGCTCCGCGCGCAAGGCCCATGCCGCCTCCGAGGCGATGGCTGCGCTCGACGCCACCAGCTATGTGCTGGAAGCGCCCGGAGAGGGCGAAGAGGAAGTCGCCGGCTACAGCCCCGTCATCATCGCCGAGCAAACCACGTCGCTGAAGCGGCTCTCGGTCAGCGAAGCCGTCATGGAACTCGACCTCAGCGGGGCACCCTGCCTGGTATTCCAGCATGGCTCGTCCGGCCGGGTGAACATCATTTACCGCAGGGCGGACGGCAATGTGGGTTGGATCGACCCGCCGGGAGCCAAGGTGGACGGCCAGGGCGGTGGCTAGGCCCGCCAGCCGGCGCCCGTACCATCCCGGCCCTTAACAATGACGGGGGCAAAGCCGCACGCGGGAGTTGGCACCGGGATTGCGTTGGAGTAGAAGCCCCCCACATCTGGATCGGGGCTAAGTCCGCCTCCTGCTTCATGTTATTGACGCCGGCCGAGCTTGGTCTATCAAGCTGGCCAAATCGGAACCTGACGGTTTAATTCACCTCGGAAAGCTTCCATGCCGATTACCGATCTGGTCGCACCCGAGGCGATTCTCCCGGCATTGAAAGTCAACAGCAAGAAGCAGGCCTTGCAGGAGCTGGCGGCCAAGGCCGCTGAGCTGACCGGGCAGAACGAGCGCTCGGTGTTCGAGGTGCTGCTGCAGCGGGAGAAGCTCGGCACCACCGCGGTCGGCTATGGCGTCGCCATTCCGCACGGCAAGCTGCCCAAGCTGGAGAAGATCTTCGGCCTGTTCGCGCGGCTCGATCGTCCGATCGACTTCGAGGCGATGGACGGCCAGCCGGTCGATCTCGTCTTCCTGCTGCTGGCCCCCGAAGGCGCCGGCGCCGATCACCTCAAGGCGCTCGCCCGCATCGCCCGCCTGCTGCGCGACCAGGACATCGCCAAGAAGCTCCGCGCCTCGCGCGATGCGCAGGCGATCTATTCGGTGCTCGCGCTGCCGCCGGCAACGGCGGCGTAACCTTCCGTCTTTCCCGCCCGGCAAGGACCCGATCGTCCCTCGCACCTGATTGTGAGGGCAGCGTCCCGTCATGCCACCTTGATCTCAAAGGTAGAAGGTAGGACAATCTTCCCGCTTGAGACGCACGGCACATTGGGCGGCGCCAACATCCGCTGAGAGCCGTTCGAAGCCGTGGACTGAGCGGACGTGACTGGGAATGGAATGACGCCGTTGCGCCTCGCCGCCGCGGCGGGAGAGCGGCTCTGGGAATCAGGCCTCGACCGGCCGATGCCCGCGGTAGGCGCGCGTGCGAAGGCGCTCGTAGTGCACGGTGTGGGAAGATCCGCCGCGCTTCAGGCGGTCCGCTCATGACCAGCCTGCACGATTCCGAGGAGGACGACAGCGCGATCTGGCAAGCGCCCGGCGTCGGCGTGGAAAAGCTCGCCAGAATCGTGATGCGTGGCTCGATCACCGTCAATGTGATCGCGTCGATGGGTGTCTTCAACCCCGCGCTGCTTCCCGCAGAATGGAGCTTCGTGCAACAGGCCGTTGCGCTGTTGATGTGGGTCATCCTGATCTATGCCAGTGCCTTCGTGCGTCCCTGCCTGCGCGTGCAGCCCAATCCCGATTTCATCGCGCTGGTCGCATTCTATGCTCTCGCCGCTGTTTCCGTGCTCTGGACCGGCCTCGCCACCGCGGCGATCATGAAGAGCGCGGCCCTCGTGATGACGACCTTCGGTGCGTACTGCCTGATCACGCGGATCGACATCGACGAGATCGTCGGAGCGACGGCGCTGGGACTCTTCATCTTGGTCGCCGCCTCGGCCCTGTGTGCGGTTTTCGTGCCCGAGATCGGCGTCGATCAGAGCTGGATGCACAACGGTCAGTGGCAGGGAATCTACGAATCGAAGCAGACTCTCGGCTTCATCAGCGCCTATCTGATGTTCTTTGCCTGCTATCAGAAGATGACGGGCCAGGGCTGGACAGTTTTTCTGCTGATGTTTCTCCTGGCATCGACATGCGTCATCGCCTCGGAATCCCGTGGTGCCGGTGCCGTTGCAATTGCCGCCGGTGCACTACTCATGACCTCCCTATGGTCGATCCGCTGCATGAGGATTTACGCGGTGCTGCCGGTCGTCATGTGCATCCTGGCTGCGCTCCTGATCCTGTATTTCTATGTCACGGGCTACGATTCCATCCATCTCGGCGAATCGACCATCAATTTGACCGAGCGAACCTTCATCTGGCAGTACGCCATCGGCCATTTCGACGATGCGCCGCTGCTGGGCTTCGGCATCAACGGGTTCTGGACGCGCCCTGCCATTTACGACTACTTCAACCAGAACCACGGCTGGGTGCTGGACAATTATCATAGCGGCTACATCGCGGTGGCGATGGAAACCGGATTCCTGGGATACGTGCTGTTCGTGGCGAGCGTCTATCTGTTCTCGGAAAAGGTCCTGTACCTGATCGCCACGCGGTCGATCGACCGTCGCCACTGCGCTCTCATCATCGGATTCGTCGTCCTCAGCTTTCAATCGAATTTCACGGAGACGATGTTCCTTCGCTCGACGATGTTCACCTCGGTGCTGCTCGTCGCATTCTTCTTCGCGGTGTGCAGGCCGGTGCCACAGCAAGGCCTGCAGCAATGATGGGGCAGGCAGGATGAATGCCATCTGCGTCCGCTGGGCTGTGATTTTCGGTCTCGCCTTCGCGCTCTCCGTGCTTGCTATCTGCTCCCCGGCAGAGGCCGCCGGACAGGCCGCGTCCGCTACCCCAAAATTGGGGCGCGGCATCAACATCCTCGGCTATGACGGCATTTGGGAGGGAGGCCGGAACGCGCCATTTCGTCTGGACAACCTCACCGCGATCAGGCGCGCCGGGTTCTCGCACGTCCGGATCAATTTCTTCGGCTTCAAGTTCATGGACCCGGAGAATGCGCTGGATGAGATCGTCTTGAGGCGGCTCGATGCCGTGATCGAGGAGGTGCTCGCCCGAAATCTCATCCCCATCCTGGACGAGCACGATACCCATATCTGTCAGCGCGACGTCTCCGCGTGCGCCGGGAAGCTGAAAGCGTTCTGGACGCAAATCGCCGCGCGCTATGCCGGAAAATATCCGAGGCTCGTCTTCGAGGTGCTCAATGAGCCGGGCGGGCAGATGACGTCCGCCGCCTGGAACGCCCTTCTGAACGAATGTCTCGGCATCATCCGCGCCACCAACCCCCGGCGGCCGGTGATCGCCGCGGTTCTCAACGTCGACGAGATGCCCGTCGAGGACTTGGTCCTGCCGCCGGATGACCGAAATATCATCGTCACGTTTCACTATTACGCGCCGATCCGCTTCACCCATCAGGGCGCACCGTGGTCGCCGACGTTCTCGCAAATAGGCCCGCTCGATTGGGGCACGCCGGAGGACGAGCAGAAGGCGCGCGCCGATTTCGACAAGATCCGGTCCTGGTCCGAACGGGAGAAGCGTCCGATCTATCTCGGTGAGTTCGGCGTATACGAGGCCGCGCCAGCCGAAGCACGGACGAGATATCTGTCGTTCGTGGCGCGAAGCGCGGAGCGGCTCGGCTGGGCCTGGGCCTATTGGCAATTCGATCATGATTTCGCAGCCTTCGACAGCGCGCGTCAAAGCTGGAAGCCGGAGATCATGCGGGCGCTGATGCCGGCGGGGCGGTGAGGCAGGGGCGTGACCTGAACTCGGCCGCGCCGGTGCGAAGCCATCCGACGATCGGATAGTTCAGCCTGGAGCGCCGTCATCAGGCTTAAGGCGCCGTGTTGCGGCGCGTTGTGATCAAACAGTATCGAAGTACCAAATGTATCGGAGTGTTGCTCCTCGAATACAGCGCGCGGAGGCCGGCCGATGTACCTTACCGGAGATTTCTATCGCTGATTGCTTCGGGGGTGACGAATGAAACGACTGCTGCTGGCGACGTCGGCTCTGATTGTCGCAGGCTCCGCTCAAGGTGCCGATCTGGGAGCTCGTCCCTACACGAAAGCGCCGGTTGCGGCGGCCGTGCCTTTCAGTTGGACCGGCTGCTATGTCGGGGGTCATGTCGGCGGCGGTGCGAGCCGAACGGGCTTCACGGATCCCGGCATCGGAACGGGGGCGGTCATCTCGCCTGCAATGACTATAGGCAGTGTGCCTGGTGATCGCATTGGGGTGAACGGAGACGTCGGAATTGTAGGAGGCGTTCAGGTAGGTTGCGACTACCAATTTGCCAGCAATTGGGTGCTCGGGATTGCCGGCGATTTCACGGCCACCGATCTTCACGGCACCGCCAACGATCCCTTCTTCGCCGGAAAGACCGGCGCGCCCGCCACTCTATCGAGCCGCACCGACTGGGTCGCCAGCGTCACGGGTCGGGTCGGCTACACATGGGATCGCTTGCTCGTTTATGGCAAGGGCGGCGTCGGGTTTGCGCATGACCGATACAATCTGAACAATTTCTCGTCGATTGGCGGCTTCTTTTGTCCCGGTGTGGGATTCCTCGTTTTTGAGCCCTGCAATTCAAGCGCCAGCACCGATCGTGTCGGCTGGGTGGCAGGTGCCGGTGTCGAGTGGGCCTTCGCCCCGAACTGGTCGGCCTTGGTCGAGTACACTCACTACGGCTTCGACAGCAAGCGCGTGGGATTCGCCAATCCAGCCGCCGCCACCACCGCGTTGATCGATATTCGTCAGGACATCGATATCGTGAAGGTAGGTATCAACTATCGGTTCGGCGGGTCACCCGTCGTCGCGAAGTACTGATTGATCGCTTAAGCAGACAAAGGGAGCGGCCGGGGCTCAACCTCGCGCCGCTTCCATGCGATTCACGATCCGCTGCCCGATCGGGCTCTTCAACCAGGCCTGGAAACCGGGCCGGTCCCAGATCATCCGACGCAATACCAGAAGCGATCCATCCGTATGCGATCGCACCGGTTTTTCGGGTTCGGGCTCGAGCGTCCATCCGAGCTTGGACAGATATTGAATGGTCGTCTGATTGCGCTCCAGCACGAACGCGCGGATGCGGCTCAGCTTGAGATCGTCGAACACGAACCTGAGCAGCGGAATGAAGGTGTTCACCGTCGCTCCGGCATTGCGGTGCTCCTTTTCTCCGATCACGGCGCTGACGAGCGCCTCGCTCGCCGCCGCGTTGATGTCGAGGCGGATGAAGCCGACATGGATGCGGCTGCCGCGCTCGAATATCCCGAGCAGGAGCCGTTCGCGCTGATCGAAGGATTTGATGTAGTCGGCGATCTCCGCCTTGGTCATCGCGCGCGGTGACGTGTTGAGGACATGCACGGTCCAGGGATCGGACAACCAGTCCGCCCAGCGCTGCGAGGCGTCATCGCGCTTGATGGTGCGCAGAAAATAGCGCCCGGCCGGAAACCACAATTGCTGCTTGGGCAGACGTTCAACTTTCGGCGGCATGCCGCATCTAAGCAGTTTCGAGTCGGACGATCAATTTGGATGGCGCAACGTGCAGGCCTCGAGCGGCGACGCCTTCGTGGGCGCCGCTCGTGCGCGTCAGCAGACCGTCGGCAGCAGGCGCCGGACTTCGTCGAGCAGTTCGGGGACCGCCCTCTTGTCACCCGCGAGGTGCTTGAGCAGCGCACTCTGGAACAGACCGTCGAACAGCGCGTAGAGCGCGCCTGGCGACGACGCCGGCCGCTTGCCGCCGAGCTCGGCATAGCGCGAGGCAATGCGCCAGATCATCGCTTCCAGGCTCTTGTCGATCTCGAGGACATCCTTGCGAAACGCCGCCTCGAACATCGCCTGCGAGCGCAAATCGTACCAAAGCCGGTGCATGCGGGCTTCGTTCTGCAGCGTTGCTGCGAGCTTGGCGATGAAGCCCTCCGTCAATTCGTCGCGGCTCGTCGCTGTCGCGACGACCTCGTCATAGCGCGTCACGCACTTGGCCTTGTAGTGGCGAACGCAGCAGCAGATCAGGTCGAGCTTGTCGCTGAAATAATAGTGGAACACGCCGTGCGTGAACGCCGAGTTCTGCGCGATCTCCCGCAGGCTGGTCCGGGCGAAGCCGAGCTCTCCAAGCGTTTCGAGCGCGGCCTCGGCAAGCTCGATGCGTCGCGCGTTGAACTTGTCGTCCCGCACGATCTCCGCCGCGGCCTCTCGCTTCGCCGCTCCTGTCGCTTGCCGCGCCATCGTCGCGCTGTCTCCCGTCTCTTGGTCACCACGATCACGTCGTCGGTCATCGTCTACAGACCATCCTCTTTGACAACTGTCAAATTTTTTCCTTGACAACTGTCAAGTTCCGGGAGGAGTGTGCGCGCCAAGAAATTTGGACAGTCGTCAAGACGTCAGCAAATGGAGGAAATGCACCCGCCGGCGCCGCGCCGCCGGAACGGACTCGCATGCCGTTGCGCAACCGCGCCGGCACCGTGCTGCCAATCGCAGCGCGCACCGATCATCAGCGAACAGATCAGTCCAAAAGATCAGTCCAAGCAAAGGGAGGACGTGCGATGAGTGAGAAGAGTCTTGATGGCCGCAAAGCTCTGGTCACCGGCGGAGCCCGCGGGATAGGAGCGGCTATTGCAGAAGCACTGGCGCGCTCCGGTGCGGGGGTCATGATCGGCGACATTCTCGATGACGCCGGCAAGGATAGCGCCGGCAAGATCGCCAGGCTCGGAGTGAAGACCGGCTTCGTGCATCTCGATGTCGCCGACGATGCGCAGTGGGAGAAAGCGACTGCTGCGACGGTCGCCACCCTCGGCGGCTACGACATCCTCATCAACAATGCCGGCATTGAGATCACGTCGCTGGTCAGCGAGATCAGGGCCGAGGATGCGCGGCGGATGTGCGACGTCAACATCGTCGGCACCGTGCTCGGCATGAAGCACGCCTTCCGCGCGATGCGGCCGGGTGGACCGGCGGGCAAAGGCGGCGCGGTCGTCAACATCGCGTCTGTCGCGGCGACGATCGCCTTCCCGAGCATCGCGGTCTATTCCGGCACGAAATCCGCGGTCGATCGCATGACACGGGTCGCTGCGATGGAGGCCGGCAAGCTCGGTTATGGCGTCCGCGTCAACTGCATCTATCCTGGCTTGATCCCGACCGACATGGGCCTGCAGCTGGCCAACGACATCGTCAAGATCGGTCTCGCGCCCGACGTCAACGCCGCGGTCGGCTCGGTGGTGGAGCAGACGCCTCTCGGCAAGCTCGCGGAGGTCGGCGACATCGCCAATGCTGCGGTGTTCCTGTGCTCGAACGAAGCCCGCTTCATCACCGGCATCGGACTGCCGGTCGATGGCGGCATGGGAATGTGAGCTGCAAACCCGACAACGAACATTTCGGAGGAACGACAATGAGCGCGAAGAAGCCCGTCATCGTCTATGGCGCGTCCGGCTACACCGGCCGCCTGGTCTGCGAATACTTACGCGAGTACAACATCCCCTTCATCGCCGCGGGGCGCAGCGCGGAGAAGCTCAACGCCGCAATGAAAGCGAACGTGGCCGGTATCGAGACCGCCGACTACGAGGTGGTGGAAGTGCCGCACACCGTGAGCGCACTGACGGAGTTGTTCAACGGTGCCTCGGTGGTGCTCAACACCGTGGGTCCGTTCGCCAGGTTCGGCGCCGAGGTGGTGCAGGCCTGCTGGGCGTCCCGATGCCACTACACCGACACCACCGGCGAGCAGGACTGGCTGATCACGCTCGAGCAGGAATGGGGCACGAAGTTCGCCAATGCCGGCCTGCTGCTCGCGCCGGGCATCGCGCAGATGTACACCACCGGCGAGATCGCCGCGCAGCTGTGCCTGGAGACGCCCGGCCTCGATACGCTAGATATCGCCGTGTTCTGGGGCGGCAGCCCGACCATCGCCTCGACGCAGACCATCCTGGTCAACGCCGCGATGGCAAAGGCCTACTATCTGGAGCAGAACAAGTATGTCGAGCATCAGGCGGATGCCGGCCTCTACAACCTCGCCATCCCCGGCCAGCATGAGCTCGCACTGGCGCTGCCCTGGGGCGGCACCTCGCACCCGGTGTGGTTCAAGCGCGATCCGCGCGTGGCCAACGTGAAGGTGCTGGGCGGCGTGTTCAACCGCGCGCTGATGCTGGGCGTGCCGCAGATCGTCGCCGCCGCGCTGGACGCGACCAAGAACATGAACCCCGACGACCGCTACACTGCTCTGGCGCAGACCGCCGCCGGCGTGATGAACACCATGCCGCCGCGCGAGAACCCGCGCGTCAACAAGTCGCTGGATTCGGTGCATGCCTCTGGCCCGCTCGGGCGCGCGCACTGCGTCATCAACGGCAACAGCAATTACAAGCAGACCGGCTTGTTGCAGGCCTATGCCGCGGCGCATCTGCTGCAGCAGCCGCCCAAGCGCGTGGGTTTCGCCTCCGGTTGCCAGGCGTTCGGTCATCACGAGCTGCTCGGCCAGCTGCGCAGCTTCGGGCTGGTCAGCAGACCGATCCTCACCGTGCACGACTGAGCAAGATCGCGGGTGGCGCGGTCGCGCGCCACCCGCCAGCAGTTTCGGGGATTGGCCATGCGCTTTATCGATTACCTCGACAAAGGTGCTTCGCTCGGCGCTGATGCGCCGTGCCTGACCATGGACGGTCGCGATCTCAGCTATCGCGAGGTGCAGCAGCTGAGCTATCGCGTCGCGCGCGGGCTCGCGCGATCGGGTATTGCTGCCGGCGAGAAGGTCGCAATCCTTTCCGGCAACGATCCGGTCGCGTTTGCATGCGTGTTCGGGATTTCCCGCGCGGGCTCGGTTTGGTGCCCGATCAATCCGCGCAACGAGGCGGCCGAGAACCGGCTCATCCTCGACCAATTCGACTGCAGCCTGCTGCTGTTTCACTCGAGCTTCGCGCCGATGGTCGAGGCGGTGCGTGCAGAGCTGCCGAAGCTGCGTGTCCTCGTCTGCCTCGATGCCGAGTTGCCCTTCGCGCCCTCGTTCGACGGCTGGCTCGCGGGCCTGTCCGCCGACCGATATCAACGCGAGACGGTCGACGATCTCGCGATGCTTCCCGGCACCGGCGGCACCACCGGAAAGCCGAAGGGAGTCATGCTGTCGGGTCGCAACATCGAGGCCATGACGGCACTGACGCTGATGGGCTATCCCTTCAAGGGTCGTCCGGTCTATCTCGCGCTCGCGCCGTTGACCCATGCGGCCGGTGTGCTGTGTTTCCCGATCATGGCGCTCGGCGGCCGCATCGTGATCATGCATCACCCCGACATCGCCGAATTCCTCGAATTGATCGAGCGCTACCATGTCACGCACACCTTCCTGCCGCCGACATTGATCTACATGCTGCTCGATCATCCCAAGCTCGACTCGGCGAAGCTCGGGTCTCTGCAATGCTTCTGGTACGGCGCGGCACCGATCTCGGCCGCACGGCTTGCGGAGGCGCTCCGGCGCATCGGGCCCATGGCGCAGTTGTTCGGTCAGACTGAAGCGCCGATGATGATCTCGATGATGGCACCGGATGAGCATTACAATGCCGATGGCACGATCGCGATGGAGCGCCTCGCCTCGGCGGGGCGGATCAGCCCGTTGGTGCAGGCCGGCATCATGGATGGCGACGGCAATTTGCTGCCGACCGGCTCACGCGGCGAGATCGTGGTTCGCGGCTCGCTGGTGATGGAAGGCTACTACAAAAATCCCGAAGCCACGGCGGAGGCCTCCGCGCATGGCTGGCACCACACCGGCGACATCGGCTACATCGACGACGATGGCTACCTCTACATCGTCGATCGCGCCAAGGACATGATCATCACCGGCGGGTTCAACGTCTATTCGATCGAGGTCGAGAACGCGCTGCGGGCGCATGAGGCGGTACAGGATTGCGCCGTGATCGGCCTCGCGGACGAGAAATGGGGTGAGCGTATCGTCGCCGTGGTGCAGCCCCGTGCCGGCCAGAGCGTCGATGCGACGGCGCTGGCGGCCTTCGTCAAGCAGCGGATCGGCAGCGTCAAGACACCGAAGCAGATCGAAGTCTGGGACGATCTGCCGCGCTCCAAGGTCGGCAAGGTGCTGAAGCCGGATATCCGTGGGCGGCTGGCAGGTCGCTCAGGCGGCTAGCTAAAGCATGATCCTGAAAAGTGCGAAGCGCTTTTCCGGAGAGATCATGCGTGAACAACAACCTAAAGCGCGATGATGATTCATCCCATTCTCATCGCGCTTCAGCCCGAAAGCCGCTCCAGCACGTCGCGCACCAGCCCTTGCAGGAGATCGAGCTTGTAGGCCGTCATCGGCAATGGCTTGGCACCCGAGCTCGCCGCTTTCGCCGCTTCTGCGATCGATGCCGCATTGGCAATCTTGTCACTGAGCGCGACTTCCACGGCGGTGAGGCGGAGCGGCACGGGCGCGACGCCGCCTGCAGCGAGACGCACGAGCTGGAACTTGCCGCCGGCGATGACGACGCGGGCGCAGAGTTCCACCAGCGGCCATTCCGCATAGGTCCGGCTGATCGCCCGCTTGTAGGAAGCGCGCTCGCCCTCGAGCGGAGCAGGAAGCGCAATGCTCTTGATCATCTCGCCTGCTGCGAGTGTATGATCGGCGTGCGCGACCGAGCCGTCGCCGAGCAGATCGCCAATCGTCAATCCGCTGCGCCGGTCCGTGGTGATGGTCGCATCATAGGCGAGCAGAGCCGCCGCCATGGTCGAGGGATGCGGCGCGATGCACGGTCCGAGATCGAAGGCAACGCCATAGAGATGATTGCCGGAACGGGCAGGGCAGGTGCTGCCGCCTTTCTTCAGGCAATCGATGTCGGCCCGGCGGAAATACCAGCAGCGTGAACGCTGCGCGAGATTGCCGCCGAGCGTGGCAACGTTGCGCACCTGTGGCGTGGCGAGTCCCTGCGCGCTCGCCGCAATGCCGGGATAAGCGGCGAGGATGCGAGCGTCGGTCGCGATCGTGGCGATGGTGGCGAGCGCGCCGATCCGGGCCGCTCCATCGGCTCCCCAGCTGATCGTCTTGTCGCCGCTGGTCGAGATATCGATCAGCATTCCTTGGGACACGCCGCTGCGGCGGCGTTCGCTGAAGTCGGTGCCTCCGGCGCGGAATTCAGGCGTGGGATTGGCGGTGATGACGGCGACACTCATGCTGCATCCCTCCCTTTCAGCGCGGCCACAAGACGATCGGGCCGGAACGGAATTTCGGTCAGTCTCACGCCGATCGCATCGCGAATGGCGTTGGCGATCGCGGGCGAGGTCGGCACGGTGGCGACTTCGCCGATGCCGACGCTGCCGCCCGGCACATGCTCGAAACCGGCCTCGTCGAAATGCACGTCCAGTTTCGGCATGTCGGCAATGCCCGGAATGCGGTAATCCTCCATGCTGCCGCTCAGGATGTGGCCGCTCGAAGGATCGGCCTCCCGCGACTCATAGAGTGCGTAGCCGATGCCCTGGATCACCGCGCCCGCGGCTTGGCTTCGTGCCAATGCCGGCGCGGCGAGCTTGCCGACCGCGAGGCCCGTATAGGCGTTGAGCACGCGCACATGGCCGAGCCAGGTATCGACCTCGACTTCCATCACCTGCACCGAGCTCGGCACGCCGGCGCCGACCACCATGTGGTTCATCAGACGCAGCACCCAACCGAACACCCGGCCCATGATGCCCGCCTCGTGCAGCGCGGGCCTGACGCCGGGCGGCGGCTTGCCGTCCTCCTGGCGTTTGGCCGACACGGCGATATCAGGGGAGGCCGCGATCATCTCGCGCCACGGCGCGTTCGAGCCCGGAGCAGGTGTGCGAGAGGCGGTGCGCCTGATTTCCGCTTTCAGCTTGTCGATGGCGAGCAAGGTCGGCGGCACCACCGAGGCGGTGACGCGGCTGCCGCCGGAGCCCGGTCCGCGCGGCAGGCTGGAGCGGCCGATGCGAACGTCCACATCATGCGGCTCGAGATCGAACGCCTTCGCGACGGTGTTGGCGATCACGCTGCGTGTGCCCGTGCCGATATCCTGGACCGCGCAGCTTGCGACGATGCGGCCGCCCTTGATCGCGAGTTCGACCGAGGAGCCGGTCTGCCAGAGATAGAGCCAGTAACCGGTGGCGACGCCGACGCCGCGCCGGTAGCGGCCGGTCTGCGATGCGGCTGGCTTGCGGCTCTTCCAGACGTCGAGGCCGGCAGCCCAGTCGTACAGTCGCTGGCGGTTGGGATCGGGGTCCCAGAGCTTGCGCAGGTGAATCGGATCGACCTTCATGCGCAGTGCGGCTTCGTCGACCGCCTGCTCCAGCGCAAACGACATCGGCGGACCGCCGGGGCCGCGGAACGGCGCGCCGGGCGGCAAATTGCTGAGCACGTCGAAGTCGACGAGCTCCTTTGCTTCGGCCGGATAGATCAGCCGCGCCAGGCCCGCGATCAGCGAGTTCACGGCGGCGCCGGTGTCTGCATGGGCAGTGAGCGACAGCGCCTTGAGGCGGCCTTCCGCAGAAGGCAGCAAGGACAGCTTCAGCTCGGCGGCCGGACGATAGCCGGTGACGGAAAGCTCCTCTTCACGATCGAAGGCGACGCGCACCGGCGCTTTCGCGGCGCGCGCAAGCTCGATCGCGGCGATGGTCTCCAGCCCAACGCTGCCCTTGGAGCCGAATCCGCCGCCGACATGATCGGCGATCACACGCACCTTGTCGTGCGGAAGGCCATAACGCTTGGCGATCTTCTCCATGCTCTCGTGGATGGCCTGGGTCGAGATGTGCACAATGAGCTGATCGCCATCGAACCTGGCCACGGCGGCATGTGGTTCGAGGCTTGCGTGCTGTTGCGTCGAGACGCGAAAGGTCTCCTCGACCAGCAGCGGATTGCGTTGCTGGCGCGCCTCGTCAAGCCAGCTCTTGGCGCGCTTGGCTTTCTGCGAGAACGGCGCCGAGGGCCCGCGCACATTGCCCTTCCACGACACCGGAGCGCCGCCTGCGCCCTCGGACACGTTGCCGGCACGCTTGCGGTCCTTCTTTTCGAACACGACCGGCGCATCGTCGCGTCGCGCTGCATCGAGCCCGATCACGGCGGGCAAAGGCTCGGGCTTGAAGGTGATCGCGGCGATGGCCTGCAGTGCGGTGCGGCGATCCCCGGCCGCGACGGCTGCAATCGGCGCGCCGACGAAGCGGACCATGTTGTCGTCGTCGAGCAGCGGAACGACCGCGGCAACACCGGCAATGGCGCGGGCCGGCGCCAGATCAAGCCCGGTGATCCTCGCATGCGCGACGTGCGCGCGCAGGATGACGCCTTCGAGCTGTCCGTCATGGTGGACGTCGACGGTGTAGCGGGCCAGTCCCGTCACCTTGTCGCGGGCTTCCAGCCGCGGCGCGATGGGCTCGTTACCGTCGAAGCGGCCCGAGCATGCTTCGGCGACGGCGCGATAGATGCCTTCATAGGCGCCGCAGCGGCAGAGATGTCCCGATAGCGCGGCGGCGATCTCCTCGCGCGAGGGTGTCGCCGCGCCCTTGGTCGCGCGCCAGCCGTCATGGAAGGCGGCGGCTTCGACGACGAAGCCGGGTGTGCAGAAGCCGCATTGCAGGGCGTCGTGCGCCATGAACGCCTTCTGCACCGGATGCAATCCGGCGGCTCCGACGCCCTCGACGGTCGTCAGCGATTTGTCGGCGGCCGCCTGCGCCGGCAACAGGCAGCTCACGACCGGCGTGCCGTCGAGCAGCACGGTGCAGGCGCCGCAGACGCCGGAGCCGCAGACGAGTTTGGTGCCGGTGAGGCCGCCATCGCGGATCACGTCGATCAAGAGCGCATCCGGATCGTCGGGCAGCGCCAGAGGCCGTCCATTGATGGTCGTGCTGGTCATTTTCGAACTCCCGTTTTGCGTTGGGACTTCTTTGCGGACGGCGCCATCGCGCCGGCGATCAGCATGCGCAGCATGGTCTCGAGCTGTTTCAGGAACGCGTCAACCGGCTGCATGGCAGGGAAAGCGGATTTGGTGCCGTGGATCGCCATCTCGACGCAGCGCGCGAGCTCGCGCACGCTGACGCCGCTTTCGAGGTTAAGCTTTCGCTTGCGGCACACCCGCGCGATCGTGGTTGCGATCTCTTCTGCGAAACGGTTGGAATAGCTCTGGTAGAGGTCGCGCGCCTGCGCGAGGTGCTCGGAAAACAGCTCCTCGGTATGGGGCGAGTCCTTGAGCGAAGCGAGCAGCGACTGCATTCGCGCGCCGATCTCGGCGACCAGGATGTCGGCAAGCTCGAGGCCCGCTTCTTCCGCCGCCTTCGCGGCCGCGATTTCCGCAGCGAGCCCCTGCGCGTAGATCCGCTCGAGCACGGCGCGAAACAGCGCCTCCTTGGAGGCGAAGTGATGATAAAGCGCCTGCCGCGTCAGTCCGGCTTCCTCCGCCGCCAGCTCGATCGAGGAGCGGCGGAAGCCGTGGCGCCGGAACACGCGCAAGGCAGCGTCGAGGATCCGGTCCTGGGGAGGGGCCTTGGCCTGCATTTTGTCAGATTTGACAAACACGAACGAAATGTCAAATCACGGATTGATGACGGTCTCGTGTGCGGCAAGAGGCAAGGCCGCACCCGCAGGGATATCGCATTTGAGAGTTTTTCCTGCGGCCATCCTTCGAGACGCCCGCTTGAGGCGGGCTCCTCAGGATGAGGTCGGAGTGCGCGGCAGCAACGGGACCTGACGCTGATTAGCCTCATCCTGAGGAGGCGCGTCAGCGCCGTCTCGAAGGACGAGGCGTGCGCGCAGACCGCCGCCACAAGTCACATGCGATTGCCCCGCCGCACGCGGGCGGGGACGTCACCGAATTCCCGTCGGCTGGCGATGGCGACGCGAATACCTCGCCGCTCAAATGAAAACGGGCACGCCTTCTTGCGAAGGCATGCCCGTTTGAAACCCTATTCGTGCGACGCGCGCGTGCTTAGTGCACGCTCACCGCTTGCAGCTCGTTGCTCCAGGCGTTGGCGATCGCAGCTTCCCGGCTGTCGGTCAGCATGATCGGCGTGCCGTCGGCGGCGTGGAGCGCGAAAAGCTTGAGGCCCGGCGCGATCTTGGGCGCCTCGGGGAACAGGCCCGGCACGTCCTCGGAGCGGATCTGCTTCACATAGGCGATATGGCCTTCGCCCAGGGTTGCCAGCGTCTCCGGAGAGACGTTCTTGGCTTCGTATTCGAACGCAACGTGACCTTCACTCATGGTCTCGACTCCTCTGGAACACTAAGCGGTCGAGTCCGCTACTCGTTCCATTATTCGTGCTCATTGATAGCGATTGTCTTAACGATCCGCTCCGGTTCAGGCCGGGCCAGATCGATCGACAACAACCCGTTCTTCAGATCCGCACCCAGCACCAGCATCCCCTCGGCCAGCACGAAGGTGCGCTGGAAGTGGCGCGCGGCGATGCCGCGATGGATGTATTGCCGGGTCTTGTCGTCCTGCTGCCGCCCGCGGATCACGAGCTGGTTTTCCTCAATGGTTACATCGAGTTGATCGCGCGTAAATCCGGCGACCGCCAGCGTGATGCGCAAACGCTCGGGCTGGCCGTCCGTGCGGTCGCACCTCTCGATATTGTAGGGAGGATAACCGTCGGCGCCCTTGACGACCCGATCGAGCACGCGCTCGATCTCGTCGAAGCCCAGCAGGAAGGGACTGGAGAGCGTTGGAACACGAGACATAGTTTACAAAGTCCTCTCGAAGCGACTTTGGTGCATCAGGGCCCGCGAGCGGCGCCCCTTGATCAGCAATATGGGCATGTTCCCCTGTGGGTTCAAGGACGTAGCGGGGGAGGCTGTGGATGGGCCACTTTCCGCCTTCGCCCGAATGCCTGGTTCGTCATGGTTGGCATGACGCTTCGTGCGAGGCGATTTATCCCAACAAAAACAAACCCCCTTCTACTGTGCATGGGGTTGTTTTCGCACTTTAGTCGTCGGGCTCCGGAGCCGCTCAGCTCTTGAGCCGCGTCCGCCCGTCGTCACTGAACAGATGCAGCTTGGCCCGCACCGCCGCGACACGGATTCTCGCGCCGATGGCGGGCGCTTGGGTTCCGGGAATACGGACGATGACCTCACCCGGCGGCAGCTCGCCGGGCGTAGCGGCGACGCGCTGGTCCTCCTGCTCGCGGGAGCCGTAGACGAAGGTCTCGGCGCCGACGCGCTCGATGGCTTCGACGGTGAGCGGCAGGACGAGGCCGCCGGCCGGCGTCTCGTCGGTGATGACGAAATCCTCCGGGCGGATTCCGACGATGCCGGCATCGGCCGCGGCGCTGCCGGCGAGCTGCGACCGGATCTCCTCGGGCCGCGTCGACATCAAGTTCATCGGCGGCGCGCCGATGAAGGAGGCGACGAAGGTCGTGGCCGGCTTCTCGTAGATATCAAGCGGATTGCCGACCTGCTCGACCTGGCCGCCGTTCATCACCACGAGGATGTCGGCCAGCGTCATCGCCTCGAGCTGGTCATGGGTGACGTAGATCGACGTCGTGTTGAGCCGGCGCTGCAATTTGCGGATCTCGACCCGCATCGCGATGCGCAGCTTGGCGTCGAGGTTGGACAGCGGCTCGTCGAACAAAAACACCTTCGGCTGGCGCACGATGGCGCGGCCCATGGCGACGCGCTGGCGCTGGCCGCCGGAGAGCTGGCGCGGCTTGCGCTCTAGCATGGCGGAGAGCTCGAGCACGCGCGCGGCTTCCTCGACGCGGGTCTTGATCTCGGCCTCGGCCATGCCGCGGTTGCGCAGGCCATAGGCCATGTTGTTGTAGACGCTCATATGCGGATAGAGCGCGTAGTTCTGGAACACCATCGCGATGTCGCGATCGGCGGGCTCTACTCCGTTGACGACGCGGCCGCCGATGTCGATCTCGCCGCCGGTGACCGTCTCCAGCCCCGCGACCATGCGCAGCAGCGTGGACTTGCCGCAGCCGGAGGGGCCGACCAGCACGCAGAACTGTCCGTCGCCGACATCGACGTCGACGCCCTTGATGGCCTCGAAGCCGCCGGGATAGGTCTTGCGGACGCTGCGCAGGGTGACGTTAGCCATGGGTTGCACCGGCGAGTAGCGAGTAGGGAATGGCGAATGGGGACTTGTTAGCACGCAAGGCGGACGCAGCGACCCCATTCGCCACTCGCCATTCACTATTCGCCATCTTCACTTTTCCGTCTCGACCAGGCCGCGCACGAACAATTTCTGCATGGCGACGACGACGAACACCGGCGGCAGCATGGCCAGCACGGCGGTTGCCATCACGATCGGCCATTCGGTCAGCGCGTCGGTGGTGGTGATCATCTTGCGGATGCCGATCTGGATGGTCTGCATGTCGTCGCGCGTGGTGATCAAGAGCGGCCAGAGATATTGATTCCAACCGAGGATGAACAGGATCACGAACAGCGCCGCCATGTTGGTGCGCGACAGCGGCAAGAGCGTATCCCAGAAGAAGCGGAAGGGGCCGGCGCCGTCAATGCGCGAGGCCTCCAGCAGCTCGTCCGGCACGGTCATGAAGAACTGGCGGAACAGCAGCGTCGCGGTGGCCGATGCGATCAGCGGCAGCGACAGGCCGGCATAGCTGTCGAGCATGTGCAGGTCGGCGACGATCTTGTAGGTCGGATAGATGCGGACTTCGACCGGCAGCATCAGCGTGATGAAGATCAGCCAGAACAGCGCCATCCGGAACGGGAAGCGGAAATACACGATCGCATAGGCCGAGATGATCGAGACCGCGATCTTGCCCAGCGCGATCAGGAGCGCCATCACCAGCGAGTTCAGCATCATGTTGCCGACCGGCTCGCGGGTCGAGCCGCTCGTGCCGACGAAGATGGTCTGGTAATAGGTCTCGAAGAAATGACCCCCGGGCAGCAACGACATCTGCCCGTTGGCGATCACCGCGTTGTCCTGGGTCGACGCCACGAAGGCGAGATAGACCGGGAAGGCGACGATCGCGATCCCGATCCAGAGGATGACATGGGCAATGTAGCGCCGAAAGCCTTCTTCCTCGACCATCAGTAGGTCACCTTGCGTTCGACGAAGCGGAACTGGATGCCCGTCAGCACGATCACCATGATCATCAGGATCACCGATTGCGCCGCGGAGCTGCCGAGGTTTCCGCCGAGCAGGCCGTCGGTATAGACCTTGTAGACCAGCGTCTCCGTCGACTTGCCCGGACCGCCGCGGGTCATGGTGTCGATGATGCCGAACGTGTCGAAGAAGGCGTAGACGATGTTGACGACCAGGAGGAAGAAGATGGTCGGCGACAGCAGCGGGAAGATCACGGTCCAGAACCTGCGCATCGGGCGCGCACCGTCGATCGCGGCCGCCTCGATCACGCTTCTGGGGATGCTCTGCAGGCCGGCGAGGAAGAACAGGAAGTTGTAGGAGATCTGCTTCCAGGCGGCGGCCAGGATGATCAGCGCTGCGGCCTGGTCGCCGTCGAGCAGCGGATTCCAGTCGATGCCCAGCGCCCGCAGGTAGCGCGAGAGCACGCCGAGCGAGGGATGCAGCATGAAAATCCAGAGCACGCCGACGACCGGCGGCGCGACCGCGTAGGGCCAGATCAGCAGCGTGCGGTAGAGCATCGAGCCGCGCAGCGGCTTGTCCGCCATCACGGCGAGCAGCAGCGCGAACGACAGCGACGACACCGCGATCGCGAACGAGAAGAAGAAGGTGCGCAGGATCGCCTCGAAATAGGCGCGCTCCCTGAACAGCTCGATGTAATTCTCGAACCAGACGAAGCTGGTTGACAGGCCGAAGGCGTCCTGGAGCAGGAAGGACTGGATCATCGCCTGCAAGGCGGGCCAGTAGAAGAAAATCAGAACGATCGCGAGCTGCGGCGCAACCAGCGCATAGGGCAATAGCTTCGATTGGAAAATGGCTTGCTTTTGCATGATGCCCGCGGGGGCGGCAGGCCGGCTGACCGGCCTGCCGCTTGTCGCCTTACTTCACGGCGGTCTTTTCGAACTGGCGCAGCATGGTGTTGCCGCGCTCGACGGCCGCGTCCAGCGCCTGCTTGGCGGTCTTCTTGCCGGCCAGGGCCTGCTCGATCTCTTCCGCCCAGACGTCACGGAGCTGCACCATGTTGCCGAGGCGCAGGCCGCGCGAATTCTGGGTCGGCTCCTTGTTGGTCAGCTCGAGCAGCGGCGTCTCCAGATAGGGCTGGTCCTTGTAGAAGCCATCCGCCTTGGCCTTCTCATAGGCCGCCTTGGTGATCGGCAGATAGCCTGACGCCTTGTGGATGTAGACTTGGCGATCGGTGTCCGAGAGGAAGCCGAAGAATTTGGCGACGCCCTTGTACTCGTCGGCCGACTTGCCGCCCATCACCCAGAGCGAGGCACCGCCGATGATCGAGTTCTGCGGCGCGCCTTTGGCGTCCGGATAATAGGGCATCGGCACCGCGGTGAAGGCGAACTTGGCCTGCGCCTTGACGTTGCCGAAGAACGCCGACGAGGTCAGGTACAGCGGGCATTCGCCCGACGTGAAGCGGCCTTCGCCGGTGTTGGTGCGGCCGGCATAATCGTAGGTCTTGTCCTTCTGGAGCTCGACCAGGTTTTCGAGGTGCTTGACCTGGAGCGGCCCGTTGAATTCCAGCACGGTGTCGAAACCGTCGAGGCCGTTGGCCTTGCTGGCGAGCGGCACGTTGTGCCAGGCGGAGAGCTGCTCGAGATTGACCCAGGTGACCCAGGAGTTGGAGAAGCCGCAGGTGGCGTGCCCGGCCGCCTTCAGCTTCTTGGCGGCGTCGAACACTTCGGGCCAGGTCTTCGGGATCTCGACATTCGCTTTCTTCAGCGCGTCGAGATTGACCCACATCACGGTCGAGGACGAGTTGAAGGGGAAGGACAGCATCTCGCCCTTCGAGGTCGAGTAGTAGCCGGTGATCGCGGGCAGATAGGCCTTCGGATCGAACTTCTCGCCGGTCTCGGCCATCAGCTTGTAGACCGGCTTCACGGCGCCGGTCGCCGCCATCATGGTGGCCGTGCCGACCTCGAACACCTGCATGATGTGCGGCGCGTTGCCGGCGCGGAACGCGGCGATGCCGGCGTTCATCGTGTCGGCGTAGTTGCCCTTGTAGGTCGGGATCACCTTGTAGTCGCTCTGCGTGGTGTTGAAATCGTTGGCGAGCCTGACGATGACGTCGTTGTTGGCGCCGGTCATCGCGTGCCACCACTGGATTTCGGTCACGGCAAGCGCCGGCGACGCGCCGAGACCAATTGTGAGTGCGACGGCCGCCGCCGTGCCAAAATGTCGAAGAGCCATCAAGAACCTCCCTTGCCCGTCACTAAAGAAGCGCTTGCGCTAGCAGCGCCATATGACGTTCACATGACTGTGTAAGCGGGAGAAACGAAAGCAGCAAGCGCGGCCAAATGGGAAGTTGTCAAATAGGCCAAGACGGAGCCGTCAGCCAACTCGTTCGCGCTGCACATGCGTGCGCGCGCCGCAGTGCGGCATTGAGATGAGGCACTATCGCGCCGCGGGCTCCGAACCTCTCCCACTTGCAAGCGGGAGAGGGAGCGCACCACCGTTGACGCTCGCCTTAGCTCAGCGTTTCCGCTCGGGACCGCAGACCGTGCCTTTTTCGACCATCGCGTCGATCTCGGCCTTGGAGTAGCCGAACTCGCCCAGCACCTCGGCCGCATGCTGGCTGAATTTCGGCGGCACGCGGCGCAGGCTCGGCTTGCTGCGGTCGAGCCGGATCGGCGAGGCAACGCCCTTGTACCAGTCCTTCTCGATAATATCGCCACGCGCGATCGTGTGCGGATTGGTCAACGCCTGGTCGATCTTCTGCACGGGACCTGCAGGCAGGCCGGCCGCGAGCAGGCGGTTGCACAGCGGCTCGGCCTCGTGCTGGCTGAACACGGCCGCAAGCTCGGCGCGCAGTGCCTCGCGATTGGCGATGCGGTCCTTGTTGCGGGCAAAGCGCGGATCGGTGCCGAGCTCGGGTTTGCCGATCTCCTTCGCCAGCTTGCGGAAGGTGCCGTCATTGCCGACGCCGATGAAGATGTTGTCGGTCTTGGTCGGGAAGATCGCGTAAGGCACGAGGTTCGGATGCTCGTTGCCGGTGAGACCAGGCGGCTTGCCATGCATGAAATAATTCGCGGTGTGCGGATGCATGATGGCAAGGCCGGTCTCGTACAGCGTCGTCTCCAGGAACTGCCCCTTGCCCGACCGCTGCCGCTCCGACAGCGCCATCAGGATGCCGATCGCCGCATAAAGTCCGGTGGTGATGTCGACCAGCGGCACGCCGATCCGCATCGGCCCGCTCTCGGGCGAGCCGGTGGCTGCGATCATGCCGGTCATGGCCTGGATGATGGCATCATAGCCGGGGTTGCCGCCGCGCGGGCCGTCGGCGCCGAAGCCGCAGATCCGGCAATGCACGAGGCGGGGATATTTCTTGCTGAGGACGTCGTTGCCGATGCCCCATTTCTCCAGCGTGCCCGGCTTGAAATTCTCGATCAGGACGTCGGCGGTCTCCAACATCTTGAGCAGCACGATTCGGCCGCCTTCGGAGGCGAGGTCGAGGCCGATCGAGCGCTTGTTGCGGTTGATGCCGACGAAATAGGCCGCATCCTCCTCGTGGAACGGAGGGCCCCATTCGCGCACCTCGTCGCCCGCGGGCGGCTCGACCTTGATCACGTCGGCGCCGTGGTCGGCGAGGATCTGGGTGCAGTAGGGGCCGCCGAGCACGCGCGTGAGATCGATGACGCGCAATCCGCTCATGGCGCCCGTTGCTGCTTCAGTCATGCCTTCGCTTCCCTGTGTCGATCATTGGATCACAGGCCTAGCGAGGTTTGTTTGCGCCAGCAATGGCGCCGAGCGTGGAGCCGTATGCGCCGCCGAGCAGCCATGCCGCAGCATGGCAAATTCAGTCGGATGCGGCCGGCCCGAGGGGGGATTCCCGGGCCAGCCAATCCGCGCTGCCGATCAGACCACCGTCAGGCGAACGTCGACATTGCCGCGCGTGGCATTGGAGTACGGGCACACCTGGTGCGCCTTCGCCACCAGCGCCTCGGCGTCTGCGCGGGCAAGGCCCGGCAGCGAGACCGCGAGGTCGATATCGAGGCCGAAGCCGCCCTCGGAGCGCGGGCCGATGCCGACGGTCGAGGTGACCGAGGCGTCGGCAGGCACCTTCGGGCCGCCCTGCGAGGCCACGAACTTCATCGCGCCGATGAAGCAGGCGGCATAGCCGGCCGCAAACAGCTGCTCGGGATTGTTGCCAGCGCCGCCGCCACCGCCGAGCTCCTTCGGCGTGGTGAGCTTGACGTCGAGCGCGCCGTCGAGGGTCGCAGCATGGCCGTCGCGGCCGCCGGTGGCCTTGGCGCTGGTCTTGTAGAGGACGTTCACGGACATTGTCGTCTCCTCGGGTCTTTCCGGGTTGGGGTGTAAGCTTTATCGCAGACAATTAGATTGCGCGCAATCTAATTCGTCGCGCCTCACATTTAATTGTTCGCAATTGAATGTGGCGCCGGCCGGGCCCAGAATGGGAGAAACGCGCAGGATTCTTCATGGCCCGGAAATCAACGGCGGTAGACCCGCTTCGTCTCGACAACCAGATCTGCTTCGCGGTCTATTCCGCTACGCACGCCTTTAACCGCGTCTACAAGCCGCTGCTCGATCGGCTCGGCCTGACCTATCCGCAATATCTGGTCATGCTGGTGCTGTGGGAGCGCGACGACGTGCCGGTCAAGGAGATCGGCGAGAAGCTGTTCCTGGATTCGGGCACGCTGACGCCGCTGCTGAAGCGGCTCGAGGCCGCCCATCTCGTCAGGCGCACCCGCTCGCGTGAGGACGAGCGTCAGGTTCTGATCGCCCTGACGCCGCAGGGCCATGCACTGAAGGAGAAGGCCCGCAGCGTGCCGCAATCGATCCTGGCGGCATCGGACTGCTCGGTGTCGGAGCTGGTCGCGATGAAAGACGAGATCGTCGCGCTGAGGGATCGGCTGAATGCGGTGATCGGGGAGTAGGGGCTAAAGCCGCTTCTTGGCGAAGGAGCCGCCTGATGCTGACTTCAAGTACTTTTCGAATGCGACGGCCTGCTTCTCGTCGCTGAATGCGACGTAAGTCTTGAGCCGCCAAGGTCCGTATTTCGAAGTGTGGGGCACCTCGCCAGCATTGTGCTTTGCCAGTCGGGCGCGGAGGTCGTCAGTGATCCCGACATAGAAGAGGAGAGAATCAAGGCTCTCAAGGATGTAGACGTACTTCACGGGCACACTCCTCGGTAGGCGAGGAGAGCTTACACCCGCTCCTTGTTTTGCTGAAGCCCGGCTTCGCCCTTCGGGCTTCGCCGCGGCAGCCTTCGCTAGCTTCGCCACGAGGGAGCGGAGCTGGCTTGCCGAGCCGTAGCTGGCGAAGCCAGCGAAGGCTGGTGGAGCCAGGCGGGATCGAACCGCCGACCTCTTGCATGCCATGCAAGCGCTCTCCCAGCTGAGCTATGGCCCCTTAGTCCAAATGGGAGGATCCTGGGGGACCCGTCCCGGCCGGCGAGCGCTCTAGGCGACTCGCGCGGTGCACCCTTTTTCACAGATCAGGGCTGATCTCAAGTCTCTTCATCACCGCCGACATCACCAATGATGTCGGTCACGTCCTCATCGCCCTCTTCCTCGTCGGCAATGAAGGTCGAATCGTCGTCATCATCGTCGTCGAGGGTCTCGTCGACCTCGATATCGTCCTCCGATTCGGGCACGACCGCCTTGACCTTGCCGGTGTTCTCCTCGGCATCGGCCTCCTCGAGCGAGACCAACTCCTCGGTCTCCGCCGGCTCCGGCGCGTTGTCCTGGGCCATGTTGCGGGCCTCGGCCGCACGGGGGCCGCGGACAGGAGCGACCGGGGCGATCGGCACCACTTCGCCGGTATAGGGCGAGATCACCGGATTCTTGTTGAGGTCATAGAACTTCTTGCCCGTGGTCGGGCAAATACGTTTGGTTCCGAGTTCGGACTTGGCCACGGCAGGAATCCTGGGAATGTCTGAAAAGCGGTGCTTCACTTGGCTAGTTGGCGGCCCGCTGTCAATAGCGCATTACGGGAGAACGACATGCCCGTGACGGGGCGCGGACCATGTGGTACCTGCGCGCCAGCCCACCGGGCCTATTCAAGGACACAATCTTGACCCATTCCGACCAACCGAGGCCGCTCCAGTCTCGCGCCAGCGGTCCCCTGACCGGGAAAGTACGGGTGCCCGGCGACAAGTCGATCTCCCACCGCGCCCTCATCCTGGGCGCGCTCGCGGTCGGCGAAACCAGGATTTCGGGCCTGCTCGAGGGCGAGGACGTCCTCAACACCGCCAAATCGATGCAGGCGCTGGGCGCCAGCGTCGAGCGCACCGGCGATTTCGCCTGGACCGTCAACGGCGTCGGGGTCGGAGGCTTCGCCCAGCCCAAGGCAGCACTGGATTTCGGCAATTCCGGCACCGGCTGCCGGCTGGTCATGGGCGCCGTCGCCGGCTGCCCGATTTCGGCGGTGTTCGACGGCGACGCCTCGCTGCGCAGCCGTCCGATGCGCCGGATCCTCGATCCCCTGGAAAAGATGGGTGCCAGAGTCACCGCCGGCGGCGAGGGCGGGCGCCTGCCGCTGACCCTCCAGGGCGCGCGCGACCCCCTGCCGATCGTCTACAAGACCCCGGTCGCCTCGGCCCAGATCAAATCGGCCGTGCTGCTGGCGGGCCTCGCCGCTCCCGGCACCACCACGGTCATCGAGACCGAGGCCAGCCGCGACCACACCGAGCTGATGCTGAAGCATTTCGGCGCCGACATCACCTCGGTCCAGGAAGGCCGGCACGGCCGCCGCATCACGCTGGTGGGCCAGCCCGAGCTGCATGGCGCCAATGTCGTGGTGCCCGCCGATCCCTCTTCGGCTGCCTTCCCGATCGTCGCGGCGCTGATCGTGGAGGGCTCCGATGTCGTGCTGTCCGACGTCATGACCAATCCGCTGCGCACTGGGCTGTTCACCACGCTGCGCGAAATGGGCGCCTCCATCGAGGAGAGCGAAGTGCGCGGCGATGCCGGCGAGCCGATGGCGCGCTTGCGCGTGCGGGCGTCGAAGCTGCGCGGCGTCGAGGTGCCGCCCGAGCGCGCGCCGTCGATGATCGACGAATATCTGGTGCTGGCGGTGGCGGCGTCGTTCGCCGAAGGCACCACGATCATGCGCGGCCTGCAGGAGCTGCGCGTCAAGGAATCCGACCGGCTTGAAGCCACCGCCGCCATGCTGCGCGTCAACGGCGTCAAGGTCGAGGTCTCCGGCGACGATCTGATCGTAAGGGGTCGCGGCCACGTCCCGGGCGGCGGCACTGTCGCCACCCATATGGACCATCGCATCGCGATGTCCGCGCTGGTGATGGGCTGCGCCTCCGATCAGCCTGTTACGGTCGACGACACCGCCTTCATCGCCACCAGCTTTCCGGATTTCATTCCGATGATGCGTTCGCTAGGGGCCGAGTTTTCATGATCATCGCCATCGACGGGCCCGCGGCTTCGGGCAAGGGGACGCTCGGCAAGCGTCTCGCCCACCATTACGGCTATCGTCATCTCGATACCGGCGTGATCTATCGCGCGGTCGCCTACGCCTTGATGCAGTCGGGGCACGATCTCAACGATGAGGCGGCCGCGGTGCAGGCCGCGTTGGAGCTCGATCCCGAAAAGTTCGGTAATCCTGCGCTGAAGACCCAGAAGGCCGGCGAGGGGGCCTCGATCGTCTCGGCAATCCCTCGGGTTCGCGAGGTCCTGGTCAATTTCCAGCGCCAGTTCGCCGCCGATCCGCCCGGCGCCGTGCTCGACGGCCGCGATATTGGAACCGTGATCTGCCCCCATGCCGACGTGAAGATCTTCGTGGTCGCCGACCCCAAGGTCCGCGCCCGGCGCCGCACCATGGAGGCCAAAGCGCGGGGCGAGGAGGCGGACGAGGCGGCCGTACTCGCCGACATCCTCCAGCGTGACGAACGTGACAAGAATCGGCCGATTGCGCCTCTGAAACCGGCCCCGGATGCTTACTTGCTAGATAACTCCCAACTGGATATAGAAGGCGGCGTCCGGGCCGCCATCGACATTATCGAGGCTGTCCGAGCGGGCCGGTCGCGGGGTTAAGCCGCCGCCGTCATTGGAGGAAGTGCCCGCTCCCGCTCTTTGAGGTCGATACGCTTCGTCCCGGTTTTGGGACCGGCGCGATCCAGGTTCCGGACAAAGCTTTCAACGTATCGAACGCGCGGGCCTCAGCCGGCCCGCTTCCGCTGTTCTGGTCGCTAGATCGGGGCAACGAGCGGTCGCTCGAAGGTCTTGCGGACCTTCCGACACTGCGCGCGCGATGCGCCCATGAACCCAACGGCCGGCAGACATCCGCAACTGGAGAACAAATGGCTTCGACTTCTGCTGATACCTATAGCCCGTCGCGCGACGATTTCGCCGCGATGCTCGACGAGTCCTTCGCAGGTGGCAACCTGCAGGAAAGCTCCGTCGTCAAGGGCAAGGTGGTTGCAATTGAAAAGGACATGGCCGTCATCGACGTCGGCCTGAAGACCGAGGGCCGCGTCGCGCTGCGCGAATTTTCCGGCCCCGGCCGTGAGAGCGACCTCAAGGTCGGCGACGAGGTGGAAGTGTTCCTCGATCGCATTGAAAACGCCCTCGGCGAAGCCGTGCTGTCGCGCGACAAGGCGCGCCGCGAAGAGAGCTGGGGCAAGCTGGAGAAGGCGTTTCAGAACAACGAGAAGGTCAACGGCGTCATCTTCAACCAGGTCAAGGGCGGCTTCACCGTCGACCTCGACGGTGCCGTGGCCTTCCTGCCGCGCTCGCAGGTCGACATCCGTCCGATCCGCGACGTTGCGCCGCTGATGAACAACTCGCAGCCGTTCCAGATCCTGAAGATGGACCGCCGCCGCGGCAACATCGTCGTGTCCCGCCGCACGGTGTTGGAAGAGACCCGCGCCGAGCAGCGCCAGGAGCTGGTGCAGAACCTCGAAGAGGGTCAGGTCATCGACGGCGTGGTCAAGAACATCACCGATTACGGTGCGTTCGTCGACCTCGGCGGCATCGACGGCCTCCTGCACGTCACCGACATCGCGTGGCGCCGCGTCAACCACCCGACCGAGGTGCTCTCGATCGGCCAGACCGTGAAGGTCAAGATCATCAAGATCAACCACGAGACGCATCGCATCTCGCTGGGCATGAAGCAGCTGCTGGACGATCCGTGGCAGGGCATCGAAGCCAAGTACCCGCTGGGTGCCCGCTTCACCGGCCGCGTCACCAACATCACCGACTACGGTGCGTTCGTCGAGCTCGAGCCGGGCATCGAAGGCCTGATCCATGTCTCCGAGATGTCGTGGACCAAGAAGAATATGCACCCTGGCAAGATCGTGTCGACCTCGCAGGAAGTCGACGTGCAGGTGCTGGAAGTGGATTCCGTCAAGCGCCGCATCTCGCTCGGCCTCAAGCAGACCATGCGCAACCCCTGGGAGGTCTTCGTCGAGAAGCACCCGACCGGTTCGGTGGTCGAGGGCGAGGTCAAGAACAAGACCGAGTTCGGTCTGTTCCTGGGCCTCGAGGGCGACGTCGACGGCATGGTCCACCTCTCCGATCTCGACTGGAAGCTTCCGGGCGAGCAGGTGATCGACAACTACAAGAAGGGCGACATGGTGAAGGCCGTGGTGCTCGATGTGGACGTCGAGAAGGAGCGCATCTCGCTCGGCATCAAGCAGCTCGAAGGCGATCCCTTCGCCGAGCCGGGCGATGTCAAGAAGGGTGCGGTCGTGACCTGCGAAGTGCTCGAAGTGAAGGAAAGCGGTATCGAGGTTAAGATCGCCGGTACCGACTTCACCACCTTCATCAAGCGCTCCGAGCTCGCCCGTGACCGCAACGACCAGCGCGCCGAACGCTTCGCCGTCGGCGAGAAGGTCGATGCCCGCGTCATCCAGTTCGACAAGAAGGCCCGCAAGGTCCAGGTGTCGATCAAGGCGCTCGAAGTCGCCGAAGAGAAGGAAGCCATCGCGCAGTACGGCTCCTCGGATTCGGGTGCGACGCTGGGCGACATCCTCGGCACCGCGCTGAAGAACCGCGACAGCAAGTAAGCGAAACGTCCGTTTTGCGACATCAAGGCCTCGGCGCAAGCCGGGGCTTTTTTGTTACGCTTGTCTTTCTGTAGCCCGGATGGAGCGCAGCGAAATCCGGGGCGGCTCCAGTGTGGCAGGAATCCCGGATTACGCTGCGCTCTATCCGGGCTACGTCGCCGCAGGCCTTGTTTTCTTCAAATTGCGCCGCAATTGATGTATCGAGATAGGCCAATGGTCACGCCGTGACGGCACAACGCGCCTGATCTTTCATTTGGAGATATTCCGATGTCGCTCGATTCGGACATCATCGTCGATCGCCGCAGGATCCGCCGCAAGCTGACGTTCTGGCGGGTGATGGCGGCGCTGATCGCGATCGCGGCGATTGCAAGCTTCGCGCTGATTGCGACGCCCGGTGCACGCGGCACCCTCGCATCCGCCGGCTCGATCGCGCGCGTCCAGATCGAGGGATTGATCCGCAGCGATTCCGACCGCACGCAGGCGCTGGAGCGGCTCGAGAATTCGCAGGCCGCCGCCGTCATCGTTCACATCAACTCGCCCGGCGGCACCACCGCAGGCTCCGAGCAGCTCTATGACTCGCTGGTCCGTCTCAAGGCGAAAAAGCCGCTGGTGGTGGTGGTGGAGGGGCTGGCCGCCTCCGGGGGCTACATCACCGCGATTGCGAGCGACCACATCGTCGCCCAGCAAAGCTCCCTGGTCGGCTCCATCGGCGTGCTGTTCCAGTACCCCAACCTCTCCGAGCTCATGAAGACGATCGGCGTCAAGGTCGAGGAGGTGAAGTCCTCGCCGCTGAAGGCGGCGCCCAACGGTTTTGAGCCGACCAGTCCCGAGGCGCGCGCCGCGCTCGATGCGCTGGTGAAGGATTCCTATGCCTGGTTCAAGGGGATGGTGAAGGAGCGGCGTGGCATGGATGACACGCAGCTCGAAAAAGTCGCCGACGGCCGCGTCTTCACCGGGCGCCAGGCGATCGATCTCAAGCTGATCGACCAGATCGGCGACGAGAAGACGGCCGTGACCTGGCTGGTCGAGCAGAAGGGCGTCAAGAAGGGGCTACCGGTGCGCGACTACAAGCTCCAGCCGCGCTTCGGCGACCTGCCGTTCCTGAAGACGGCGGCCGCATTGACGCTGGAAGCGCTCGGTTTGGGCTCGATCGCGCACCAGATCGGGCAAACCGGCGTCGCGCAGGCGGTGGATCGGCTCGGAATGGATGGAATGCTGGCCTTGTGGCAGCCGGCTGCGTCCAACTGACCGTCGGCAGGCGAGTTTCAGAGCTTTTTCGCGTCTGACGCGTGCTGGCGCAGCCTGCTTTTTCGGCATTTGTCACGCATTTTCACGACGCCCATCCTTGATTTAGCGTCTTGACAGATCACGGTATTTTCACGGAAATGGTCATCCGCACGCTCCCGGGTCCTATCTCTCGATGATCAAATCCGAACTTGTTCAGCGTATCGCCGAGCACAACCCGCATCTGTACCAGCGGGATGTCGAGAACATTGTGAATGCGATTCTCGAAGAGATCGTAGCGGCGCTTGCACGCGGTGACCGCGTCGAGCTGCGCGGCTTCGGTGCCTTCTCGGTCAAGCATCGCCCTGCGCGCGCAGGGCGCAATCCACGCACCGGCGCCCATGTGCCCGTCGATCAGAAGAGCGTTCCGTTCTTCAAGACCGGCAAGGAAATGCGCGAGCGGCTGAACCGCGACCATCCGGATCCCGGCGGCGTAGACTAGAGCGCGATGTGAGCGCGCTTTGGGTTTTTCGCGGTCGCACAGGATGCGGACGCAAGCTTGATTTAAGGCGAGCGAAGCCAGATGCGAAAGTTCCTGACCGCGCTGATCGTACTTCCGCTGGGCCTGATCCTGGTGGCGTTCGCCGTCGCCAACAGGCATTTCGTCACGGTCTCCTTCGACCCCTTCATTGCCGACGACCCCTCGCTGTCGATCACCCTGCCGCTGTTCCTGTTGCTGATCCTGGCGGCGGCCCTGGGCGTTGTCGCGGGCGGCTCCGCCGTCTGGCTCGGCCAGCGGCGCTGGCGGCGCGCGGCGCGCCGGAATGACGCGGAGGCCCGGGCCGTCAGGGCCGAACTGGCCGATCTGCGGGCCCAGGCGACGGCAGCGAAGGCGGAGTCCCAGCGCCTTCCCGTTCCCTCCGGGATGGGCCTGTACGGGCCCGTCGGGCGAGACAAGCAGCGCGCGACGTTGTAGAAGCGGCCCCGACCGAAAAGCCCCGTTTTCCGGCCGCGGACCCGCGGCCTCTACCCGCTTTGAGACCATGTCCCTGCTCGTCAAGATCTGCGGCCTGTCCACGCCCGAGACGCTCGAAACGGCGCTCGAGGCGGGCGCCGACATGGTCGGGTTCGTGTTCTTTCCGCCGTCGCCCCGGCACCTGTCCCTGGAACTCGGCCGTGACCTCGGCCGTCAGGTCAAGCGGCGCGCGCTCAAGGTGGCGCTCACGGTCGATGCCGATGACGCAACGCTCGACAACATCA
The DNA here is from genome assembly GCF_020193585.1 of Bradyrhizobium sp. IC3195. NCBI lineage: Bacteria > Pseudomonadati > Pseudomonadota > Alphaproteobacteria > Hyphomicrobiales > Nitrobacteraceae > Bradyrhizobium > Bradyrhizobium sp. IC3195. Next base: position 55,857 of record NZ_JADYVG010000021.1, read on the forward strand.
TGGACGCGCTGTCGCCGGACATCTTCCAGCTCCACGGCGGGGAGAGCGTGGCGCGGCTGCGCGACCTCAAGCAACGCTTCGGCCGCCCGGTGATGAAGGCGGTCCCGGTCGCGACAGCGGCCGATCTCGCGGTGCTGCCCGGCTACGCCGCGGTCGCCGATCGCATCCTGTTCGATGCGCGCGCGCCGAAGGACGCGACGCGGCCCGGCGGCCTCGGGGAGCCCTTCGACTGGCACCTGCTCGAAAAGCTCGATCTGAAACTGCCCTATATGGTTTCGGGGGGGCTGCACGCCGAGAATCTCGCCGAGGCCCTTCGTGTCACCCGCGCCAGCGGCGTCGACGTGTCCTCCGGTGTCGAGAGCGCTCCCGGCGTGAAAGACCCAGAGATGATCAAGGCCTTCATCCGCGCCGCGCGCGCCACCCAAGAGTTAAGCGTCCGATGAACATTGCCAAGCCAAACTCCTACCGCAGCGGCCCCGACGATCGCGGCCATTTCGGCATTTTCGGCGGACGCTTCGTCGCCGAAACCTTGATGCCGCTGATCCTCGACCTGGAGAAGGCCTACACGGCAGCCAAGGCCGATCCGGCGTTTCAGGCCGAGATGAACGGCTATCTCAAGAACTATGTCGGCCGGCCCTCGCCGCTCTATTTCGCCGAGCGCCTGACCGAGCATCTCCGCGGCGCCAAGATCTACCTCAAGCGTGAAGAGCTCAACCACACCGGCTCGCACAAGGTGAACAACGTGCTCGGCCAGATCATGCTGGCACGGCGCATGGGCAAGAAGCGCATCATCGCCGAGACCGGCGCGGGCCAGCACGGCGTTGCCACCGCGACGCTGTGCGCGCGCTTTGGCCTCGAATGCGTGGTCTATATGGGCGCCGTCGACGTCGAGCGGCAGCAGCCCAACGTCATCCGCATGGAGATGCTGGGCGCCAAGGTGATGCCGGTGCAGTCGGGCACGCGCACGCTGAAGGACGCCATGAACGAGGCGCTACGCGACTGGGTCACCAACGTGCATAACACCTTCTATTGCATCGGCACGGTGGCCGGTCCGCATCCCTATCCGACCTTGGTGCGCGATTTCCAGTCGGTCATCGGCGACGAGACCAAGGCGCAGATGCAGGAGATCGAGGGGCGCCTGCCGGATTCGCTGGTGGCCTGCATCGGCGGCGGCTCCAACGCGATGGGCCTGTTCCATCCGTTCCTCGATGATTCCTCCGTGGAGATCTTCGGCGTCGAAGCCGCCGGCCATGGCCTGACGCAGCTGCATGCGGCCTCGATCGCGGGCGGCCGCCCCGGCGTGCTTCACGGCAACCGCACCTATCTCTTGATGGATGCCGACGGCCAGATCCAGGACGCGCATTCGATCTCGGCCGGTCTCGATTATCCCGGCATCGGCCCCGAGCATTCCTGGCTGCACGAGGTCGGCCGCGTCAATTATCTCTCCGCAACCGATGACGAGGCGCTCGCCGCGTTCCAGCTGCTGTCAAAGCTCGAAGGCATCATCCCCGCGCTCGAGCCCGCGCATGCCATCGCCAAGGTGATGGAGCTCGCGCCGAAGCGGCCGAGGGACCACCTGATGGTCGTCAACCTCTCCGGCCGCGGCGACAAGGACGTCCCGCAGGTCGGCGACATCCTGAGGGGCAAGAAGTGACCACGCGTATCGATACCCGTTTTGCCGAGCTCAAAAGCCAAGGCCGCGCGGCCTTTGTCACCTATGTGATGGCCGGCGATCCCGATCCCGCGACCTCGCTCGAGATCGTCAAGGCGCTGCCGAAGTCCGGCGCCGACGTCATCGAACTCGGCATTCCCTTCACCGATCCGATGGCGGATGGTCCTTCGATCCAGGCTGCAGGCCTGCGTGCGCTCAAGATAGGCATGACCTTGAAGAAGACGCTGGAGCTGGTGCGCGACTTCCGCAAGGACGACAATGTCACGCCGCTGGTGCTGATGGGCTATTACAATCCGATCTACATCTACGGCGTCGACAAGTTCTTGGCTGATGCCAAGACGGCCGGCGTCGACGGCCTGATCATCGTCGATTTGCCGCCGGAGGAAGACGACGAGCTCTGCATTCCTGCGCTGAAGGCGGGGCTCAACTTCATTCGCCTGGCGACGCCGACCACTGACGACAAGCGCCTGCCTGCGGTGCTCGCGAACACATCAGGCTTTGTCTATTACGTCTCGATCGCCGGCATCACCGGTGCAGCGGCGGCGGACGCCAATGCCGTCGGCGAAGCTGTCGCGTGCATCAAGCGGCATACCAGGCTGCCGATCTGTGTCGGTTTCGGCATCCGCACGCCGGAGGCGGCGCGCGCCATTGCCGAGAAGGCCGATGGGTCGGTGGTCGGCACCGCGCTGGTGGACGCCCTCAAGAACAGCCTCGATGCCGAGGGACGGGCGACCGCCAAGACCGTTAACGCCGTCGCCGAATTGACGGCCGCTCTGGCCCAGGGCGTCAAGGGCGCGCAGCAGGCGGCGGAATAGGCCATAATTCCGCTGTAGCTCTTTAGTTTGGGCATGATCTGGTCGGAAAACCGCTTCACACTTTTCCGGATCATGCTCTAACGCGGGCGACACGGCGGCTTGCCGGGCAGATGTCCGGCCGCCATATATCCTTCAGGCGATTCCCGGCGGGATCGCACATCGGAGCAAACCATGAACTGGCTTACCAACGTGGTCCGGCCGAAGATCCGCAACATGCTGCGGCGGGAGACGCCGGAGAACCTGTGGATCAAGTGCCCGGATTCCGGACAGCTCGTGTTCTACAAGGACGTCGAGGCCAACCAGTTCGTCATTCCCGGCTCGAACTATCACATGCGCATGGGCGCGGTCGCGCGGCTCAAGTCGATCTTCGACAACGAGACCTGGTTCGACGTGGCGCTGCCCGAGGTCACCCCTGACCCGCTCAAGTTCCGCGACGAGAAGAAATATGTCGACCGCGTCAAGGATGCGCGGGCGCGGACCAATCTGAACGATGCGGTCAAGGTCGGCTACGGCAAGCTCGAAGGCTCCGCGGTCGTCGTCGCCGTGCAGGATTTCGACTTCATGGGCGGCTCGCTCGGCATGGCCGCGGGCGAGGCCATCGTGCGCGGGATGGAGCTCGCGGTCGAGAAGAAGTCGCCGTTCATCGTGTTCGCCGCGAGCGGCGGCGCACGCATGCAGGAAGGCATTTTGTCCCTGATGCAGATGCCGCGCACCACCGTTGCGGTGCAGATGCTGCGCGAGGCAAAGCTGCCCTACATCGTCGTGCTGACCAATCCGACCACCGGCGGCGTCACCGCGTCGTATGCGATGCTCGGCGACGTGCAGATCGCCGAGCCCGGCGCGCTGATCGGCTTCGCCGGCGCGCGCGTGATCGAGCAAACCATCCGCGAGAAGCTGCCTGAAGGCTTTCAGCGCGCCGAGTACCTCAAGGAGCACGGCATGGTCGACATGGTCGTGCATCGCCACGAACTGCGGCCGACGCTGGCGCGGCTCTGCCGCCTCTTGACCAAGGCGCCGGCGCAGGAGGGTGCATCGAAGTCCGTGCAGCCGGTCGCCAGCCCGGCGCAGATCGTATCGGCCGCCGAAACGGCGCCGGCTGCGCCGCACGCGTGAACGCCTCCCCTGACAGTGCAAAGACACCGCTCGATGAAGTGATCGGGCGGCTGTCGGCCCTGCATCAGAAGCGCATCGATCTCGGGCTGGAGCGGATGCACCGCCTGCTCGAGCGGCTCGGCCACCCCGAGCGCAAGCTGCCGCCGGTGATCCACATTGCCGGTACCAACGGCAAGGGCTCGACGCTTGCTTACCTGCGCGCGACGCTGGAGGCTTCAGGTCTGCGCGTCCACGCCTATACGTCCCCTTATCTCGTCCGCATCAACGAATGTTTCCGGCTCGGCCGCCTCAGTGGCGGTGTGCTCGTCGGCGACGACGAGCTGCGCGCGGCGTTGGAAGAGGTCGAGCGCGTCAATGCCGGCGAGGCCGCGACATTGTTCGAGCTGAAGACGGCGGCCGCTTTCCTGCTGTTCGCGCAGAACCCGGCCGACATCGTGCTGCTCGAAGTCGGCCTCGGCGGCCGGCTGGATTCGACCAATGTGGTCGATCAGCCGGCGGCCTCTGTGATCACGCCCGTCAGCATGGATCACATGGATTTCCTCGGCGATACGTTGGCGTCGATTGCCGGCGAGAAGGCCGCGATCATCAAGCGCGGCGTGCCCGTGATTTGCGCCGAGCAGATGCCGGAGGCGATGGCCGTGATCGAAGCGCAGGCGAGGCGCATGCGTGCGCCGCTGTTCGCCGCAAACGAGAGCTGGCACCTCAATGTCGAGCGCGGGCGTCTGGTCTATTCCGACGACCGCGGCTTGATGGATCTGCCGGCGCCGCGTCTGTTCGGGCGCCACCAGTTCGCCAATGCCGGGCTCGCGATCGCGACGTTGCGCGCGCTGCCGACCATCAAGGTCAATCACGCCGCGTTCGAGGCCGGCATCGTCGGTGCCGACTGGCCGGCGCGGATGCAGCGCCTCACCTCGGGCGAGTTGCTGTCCTGGGGTCCGCAGGGCTCGGAGATCTGGCTCGACGGCGGCCACAATGCCGAGGGCGGGCGCGTTGCGGCGGCCGCGCTCGGCGACCTCGAGGAGCGGGTGTCGCGGCCGCTGGTGATCATCGCCGGCATGATGGCCAACAAGGATGCGCACGCCTTCCTCGCCAATTTCGCCGGCCTCACCCGCCACATCATCGCAGTGCCGATTCCCGACACGGAGAATGCGATGCCGGTCGACCGTCTCGCCGATGCCGCGCGCAGCCTCGGCATGCGCGTCGAGCCTGCCCCCGGCGTCGAGGCCGCCCTGCGCGCGCTGGCGCAGCTCGCCTACGAGCTGCCGCCGCGGATCCTGATCACCGGCTCGCTGTATCTCGCCGGCCACGTGCTGGCGATCAACGGCACGCCGCCTGCATAGAGGTTGCCGTAGCCCGGATGGAGCGAAGCGCAATCCGGGATCGTGCCACAAGCAAGGAAGGTCCCGGATTACGCTGCGCTCCATCCGGGCTACAGGAAATGCCAATGCGCTTCGCCGCGATTGCCGATGTCCACGGAAACTATCTCGCGCTGGAGGCCGTGCTCGCCGACATCCGCGCGCTCGGTATTGCCGACATCGTCAATCTCGGCGACATGCTGAGTGGCCCGCTCGATGCGCGCCGCACCATTGAGATCCTGATGCCGCTCGACGCCGTGCACGTCCTCGGCAATCACGACCGCTATTTGCTCGACCGTCCGCCGGAGAAGATGGGGTCGTGGGATCGTCCCGCCTATGCAGCCCTCGATGCCGGGCAACTCGACTGGCTGCGCGCACAGCCGATGACCCGGGTGTTCCGTGACCAGGTGTTTCTCTGCCACGCGACGCCAGACAATGACGAGGTGTACTGGCTCGACAGCGTGCATCCCGACGGCACGGTGGCGCTGTCCGCGCTCGACCACATCGAGCCACTCGCCCAAGGCATCACGCAATCGCTGATCCTGTGCGCCCACACCCATCTCGCCCGCGCGGTGCGCCTGCGTGATGGCCGGCTGATCGTCAATCCCGGCAGCGTCGGCAGCCCTGGCTTTCGCGACAAGCATCCGTACCCGCATGTCGTCGAGGCCGGCACGCCGCACGCGCGCTATGCGATCCTCGAACGCGTCGATGCTGCCTGGCAGGTGACGTTCCGCCACGTCGCCTACGATCACGAGGCCATGGCCGCGCTGGCGCGCCGCAATGGTCAGCCGGAGCTTGCGAACGCGCTGGCGACGGGGTGGATCAAGTAGGTGTTGCTGCGTAGCCCGGAGGGAGCGGAGCGCAATCCGGGGCCATCGTTGCTTGGGGCATGATTCCCGGATTACGCTCCGCTCCATCCGGGCTACGGGCTACTTCAACAGCTTCATCGGATCGGCCGCCTTCTGTTTCAGCTGCTCGAATGTGCATTGCCGCGGCGCCTTGTCCGGGCGCCAACGCAGGATCGAGGTGCCGTGGCGAAAACGCTCGCCGCTGAAATGGTCGTAGCAGACCTCGATCACCAGCTTCGGCTTGAGCGGACACCACTTTGCGGAGCGCTCGGTCGACCAGCGGCTCGGCCCGCCTGGCGCGTTGCCGGTGAAGCCGGGCTCGCCGATCAGTGCTTCGAGCCGATCGGTCAGATCAGGCTTCGCCTCCGCCTTGATCGCCGAGGTGAAGCCGACGTGATGCAGCAGGCCATCATCGTCGTAGAGCCCGAGCAGCAGCGAGCCGACGACGTTTCGGCCGGCGATCTTGTTGGTGGCGTAGCGGAAGCCGCCGACCACGCAATCGGCGCTGCGGAATTTCTTGATCTTCTGCATACCGTCGCGATTGCCCGCCTGGTAGGGCAGATCGATCCGCTTGGCGATGACGCCGTCCGAGCCGCCGCCGGATTGCGCGAGCCACTTTTTGGCTGTGGCGTAGCTCGTCGTCGTCGGCGAAAGACGGAAGAGGCTGCCCTTGAGGTTGGCTTTCGCGAAGGCTTCCAGCGCCGGCCGCCGTTCGCGCAGCGTCTTCTCAGCCAGGCCCTTCTGTCCGGATGTCGCGAGCAGATCGAAGACGAGGTAGAGCGCCGGTGTCTCCACCGAGAGCTTCTTCACGCGGCTTGCCGCCGGATGAATGCGTTGCAGCAGCGCGTCGAAGGAAAAGCTCTTGCCGTGCGGCACGACGATTTCGCCGTCGAGCGTGAAACGGTCGGCCTTCAGCTCCAAGGCAGCAGTGACGACTTCCGGGAAGTAGCGCGCGAGGTCTTCGCCGGATTTGGAGCGCAGGTCGACGTTGCTGCCGTTGCGCGCCAACAGGCAGCGGAAGCCGTCCCACTTGGGTTCATATTGCCATTCACCGCCGCGCGGGATCGCGTCGACCGAGCGCGCCTCCATTGCGGCGAGAGCGGTGGGCTTGCGGTCGCGCTTTCGGGGAGGAGCAGGCAAGGGCGGGACTCGTCATACGCTGAACACGTCCCATCAACGCCAAACGGCCGGCTTTCGCCGGCCGTTGTCGAAAATAATCTTGCGCCAATAATCCTGGCCAGTTGATCAGACCGCGGAGGTGATCCACTGCTGCAGCTTCGCCTTCGGCGCGGCGCCGACCTGGCGCGAGGCCATCTCGCCGCCCTTGAAGATCATCAGGGTCGGGATCGACATCACGCCGTACTTCGAGGCGGTCTTCGGGCTCTCGTCGACATTGAGCTTCACGATCTTGACCTTGTCGCCCATCGCGCCGGCGATCTCGTCGAGCGCGGGTGCGATCATGCGGCAGGGGCCGCACCATTCGGCCCAGAAATCGACGACCACGGGGCCGTTCGCCTTGAGCACTTCGGCTTCGAAATCGGCGTCGGAAACCTTGCTAACGGCCATTGGGAGTACCTCACTCGGTTGAAAGAGAATCGGCGCGACCTGGAATCGCACCCGGGATCATGGGGTGAACCTATGAACGGCCCCTTGCCGGGTCAAGGACGCTCACACCGAGATGAAGGGATGCCAGCGCCGCGTCCAGCGCGGGGGCCGAAATCTCCATATATTCAAGGGCCTCGGTCCAGAGCAGGACGGCCCTGACGGGCCTTTGGGGATAAAGCCGCGACAGCACCGCCCGGTACAGCGCAAGCTGGCGGACATAGGTCGCCGGCGCCTCGGCCGCGCTTTTGGGCGCTGCCTGGTTGGTCTTGAAGTCGACGATCAGGACTTCCTCTGGGCGCACGACCAGCCGGTCGATCTGTCCCGATACCAGGGCCGGCGTGCGGCCCGGCCGCTCCAGCCGCCCGGCGATGGCGACCTCCGCCCGGCTGCCGGCGGCAAAGACGGGGGCGAAACGCGGGTCCGCGATCAGGGCGAGCACCTTGTCGGCCAGCGCGATGCGGTCGGTTTCCGGCCAGTCCGAAGCGTTGCGCGCCATGAAGCCGAGCGCGGCCTCGCGGCGGCGCTCGCCCGCGATGTCGGGCAGCGATTGCAACAGCCGATGCACCAGCGTGCCGCGTTGCAGCGCGAGCGCGCGCGACTGCACCGATTCGCCCGATCGGACGCTGCGTCCTTCCCCGGCAGACTGGCCCGAGGGGCGCACCGGATCCTCGTCGATGGCCTCGCGCGGTGCCGGTGTTCGCAGCCACTCCGGCAGCGCGATGGTCTGGTGCACGGAGGCCGCCGCCGCGCCCAGCGCCGCGACATCCTCCGGACGGGCGAACCGCGTCACCTTGCCGAGCGGCGTCTCGATCACCTGCTTGTCGAGGCCCGAGCCTTTGAGCCCGGTGTCGACGAGGTCGTACCAGCTCAGCTTGCGCACCGTCTTCATGTTGCCGGGCATGCAGCCGCCGACGATCAGCCGATCGGCCGCGCGCGTCATCGCGACGTAGAGCAGGCGGCGATATTCGTCCTCGGTCTCCTCCAGCATCGCCTTGCGCGCCTCGGCGACAGGCCTTGGATCGTCGGCCTTGCGGCCGGCCCAGACCACGACCTCGCCGCCATTGCCGCGCGGTACCTGGATCAGCCGCAGCCGCTGCGAGTCCGCGGGCGAAGACGTGGTGTCGACCATGAACACGACCGAGGCCTCCAGGCCCTTGGCGCCGTGTACGGTCATGACCCGCACCTCGTCGCGCGAGATCTCCATGTCGCGCTTCACTTCGGTGTCGGCCGAGCGGAGCCAGGCCATGAAGCCCTGCAGCGAAGCCGGCGCCTTGCGCTCGTAGTTCAGCGCGAGCTCCAGGAATTCGTCGAGCGCGTCATTGGCCTCGTGGCCGAGCCGGCGCAGGATGCGCGCCCGCCCGCCATCGCCGCCCAGCAGCCAGGCGTAGAACGCGAACGGCGTCTCCTCGCGGGCGCGGATCTCGCAGGCTTCTAGGCGTCGCAACGCCGTGGTGAATTTCTCGCTTGTGGCCGCATGGTCGCCCAGCGCGCGGCGCAGCGATCCCTTGCGGTCCCACGCAAGCTGGAACAAATCGTCGTCATCGAGCCCGAATAGCGGGCACTTCAGCGCCACCGCGAGCGCGAGATCGTCCTGCGGCAGCAGCAGCGCGTCGGCCAGGTTCATCAGGTCGATCATGGCGATGTGCTCGGTCAGCTTGAGGCGGTCGGCGCCGGCGACCGGGATACCAGCGTGCTTCAGCGCCTGGATCACGGCGTCGAATGCGTTGCCGCGCCGGCGCACCAGGATCAGCATGTCGCCATAGCGAAGAGGACGACGCTCGCCCTCGTGCCCGGTCAGCGTGCCGCTCTCGACCAGCCGCTTGATCTCGGCCTGGATGCGTCGGGAAAGCTTGACCTCGGGGCTGGTGACGGCGACGCCGTCGAATGGCGCACGCCAGCCCTCGATGTCCTGCCGATCGTCGGCCTCGGCGAGATCCCACAGCTCGATCACGCTCGGGCCGGCATCGCTCAGCGAATTGTGCAGGGGATGGCCGATCTCGACCGAATGGATGCTCTTGTAGATCGCGGGATCGCGGAAGACGTGGTCGACCGAATGCAGGATCGTCGCGCCCGAGCGGAACGAATAGGTGAAGGCGACCGGATCGAATTTCAGGCCGGCGGCGGTGAACTTGCGATGCAGCTCGCGCCTGCGCGCGTCGAACTCGTGGGGAGCTGCGCCCTGGAACGAGAAGATCGACTGCTTCTCGTCGCCGACAGCGAAGATGGTGCGGTTCAGCCCCTCGCGCGCACCTTCGCCGGCGGTGAACTCGGAGATGATGTGCGCGATGATGTCCCATTGCCGCGGGCTGGTATCCTGCGCCTCGTCGATCAACACGTGATCGACGCCGCGGTCGAGCTTGTAATGCACCCAGCCCGAGGCGATGCGGTCCAGCATCGCCAGCGTCTTGTCGATGAGGTCGTCGTAGTCGAGCAGGCCGCGCTCCTGCTTCTCGCGGCGGTAATTCGCGGCGGCCGCTGTCGCGATATGCAGCAGGGCCGCGGTGCGGTCCCGAACCGTCACGGCGCGGCGCTTCTCGATCAGAACCGCAAGGCGTTGCGCCTCGGCCTCGAACAGGCGCGCCACGGACGGATTGTGATCGCAGAACTTCTTGGTCAGCACCGCCTTGCGCGGCAGCTTGTCGTCGGTGAGGAACACGGACAGATAGGCGTCGACCTGATCGCTGCCGGAAAACACCTTTGCCGCGCGCAGCCGCCCGGCCTGGTCATTATCGGATTTGCTGCCGTCCTCCAGCGCCATCGCAATGTCGTCCCAGCGCACGCGCGGCAGGAACGGGCCGTCGAGAATTTCCGTCTCGACGGCTTCGATACGGTCGCCGATGTCAACGCCCAGCACCGCAGCCATCTGCGCCGCTGCGGCTTCCGCATTGCCGGCCTGGTCGGTCCAGGCCATGAAATGATCGCGGCTGAGGCACGCCTCGCGCACGACCTCCTTGAAGGTGACATCCGCGGCGCTCGCCATCGCCGTCAGCAGCGCGCGGCCGGTGACGCTCTCCGGATCGCGTGCGGCTTCCAGCAGCACCTTCAAATTGGCGCGTTCCATCATGTCGGTCTGGTCGCGCTCGTCGATCACGGCGAAGCGTGCGGGAACGTTGGCCTCGAACGGAAATTGCTGGAGCAGGCGGGTACACAGTGCGTGGATGGTCTGCACCTTCAGCCCGCCCGGCGTCTCCAGCGCGCAGGCGAACAGTTTTCTCGCGTCGCGGCGCAGCTTTGCGCCGGGATGCGGGATGCCGACCGCGCGGATCGCCGCGTCGAGCGCGTCATCGTCCAGCGTCACCCAATGACCGAGCGTGGTGAACACGCGCTCGGCCATGTTGGCGGCGGCAGCTTTTGTGAAGGTGATGCAGAGGATCTTCTCCGGTGGCACGCCCGAGAGCAGCAGGCGGATCACGCGCTGCACCAGCACATGCGTCTTGCCCGAGCCGGCATTGGCCGAGACGAAGGCCGACGCGGTCGGATCGGAGGCGCGCGCCTGCCGCGCTCGCACCTCGTCAGGGATGGGACGCGGCGCCTTCACCATTCCTCGATCCCCAACCCGCCGGCCGCGGACCATTCCTTGATCCGGGCAAGGTCGTCATAGGTGCCGTAGCGATTCGCCCACATCGGCAGGTTCAGCGATGTATAGGCCTGGTTCTCGTCCTCGAAGGCGCGGATCAGCGCTTCCAGCTTTGCCCTCGCCTCGGCGGCCGCGGTGTCCGGCGGCTGCGGCTCGTCGCCGGGCTTGTACTTGAGCTCGAGGATGCGCTCCTCGCCGGGTGGATTGTTGCCGCTGAGGCGGACATAGACGAGCTGGCTCACGGAGGCGCCGGCGTCGATGTCGGGAAAACCGCCCTCGCGCAGGATCGCGGCTTCCAACGTCAGCTGCGGCGACAGGCCCATGCGGACCTGCTTGCCGGTCGGCGGCTGGCCGGTCTTGTAGTCGAGGATGGCGTAGCCGCCGCCCTGGCGGCGTTCGATGCGGTCGGCGCGCGCGGAAAGGCGGAAGCTGCGCTTGTTATCGAGCATGAACGAGATCTCGCCACGGGTCTCCGCGACGATCGCCGCGATCGCCTCGCGCCGCGCCGTCTCCCATTCGCCGAACCAGCGCGCGATGCGCTGGAAGCGCGGCCACCACAGCGCCCGTGCTTCGGGCCGCTCCATCAGCGGTGCAAAGTGCTTCTCGCCGATCGCGCGCAGCACCCGCGCGGGATCGTCGGGCAGACGCGCCGCATAGCTTTCCGTGAATTCGCCGATGGCATCGTGAATCGCCGATCCGCGGTCGGCGGCCGAGAGCGGCATGTCGACGGGATCGAGCGCATCGAGCCGCAAGATGCGTTTGGCGTAGATCGTGTAGGGGTCGCGCAGCCAGTCTTCGATCTCGGTGACGGACATTTTGAGCGGGCGTGTCGCGCGCGGCGGCCGTGGTTCCGGCTGCTTGATCGGCTTGACCTCGTCGGGCTGGTCGAGCGCCGAAGCGAACTGCACATATGTCTCGCCGGCGCGAACGGCCGCCTGCCAGAGCTCATCGCCGGCCACCGCCTCCAGCCGATGCAGGAAGCGCGAGGCCACCGCCGGCGCGCCGCCGGCCTTGGCCGAGTGAGTGAGAATGACCTCGTCGCCGCCGAGCAATTGCGCGAAGTCATGGGCGGACAGGCCGATACGGCGCTCCGGCAGATCGAGCCCGAGCTCGTGCCGCATCGGCCGGCTGAGCCAGGGATCGATGCGCGGCGCCGGCGGCCAGACGCCTTCGATCAGGCCGCCAATGATGATGCGGTCGGCCTGCATCAGGCGCGATTCCAGCGGGCCGTAGATTTGCAGCCGCGCGCCCGGCCTGTCGCGCCGCCGCACCGCGCGGTCGCCGAAGGCGGTCTGGAAGACGTCCGCATAGTCCGCTAGCTGCACCATCAATCCGCTGGTCGTGCCGCCGCGCAAGAGATCGTCGAAGGCGCCGGCGAGCGCGAGACCATCGCGATCCTCGAAAGCGAGCGGAATGCCCTGCTCGTCGCGCGACAGCTCGATCATGATCTCGCGATGGCGATGCGCAAGCTCGGCGAAATCATACGGCTTCGACGGCGGCAGGCTCTCGATCGGCGCCAATGCTTTTTGCAGGGCGTCGATCAGAGCCTGGATGCGATCGAGATCCTCGGCCTTGAGACGCGCCCGCGGCTCGGCGCGATGCAGTGCGGAGACCTCGCTGCGCCACAGCTTTGCCAGCTCATCCCGGAAGCCGTTGAACTCGCGCAGGAGGCCCGCGGTACCTGCCGGCGGACGCGTGCCGCGCAGCACCGCAAGCTCCAGGCTCTCGATTGCCATCTTCCACGCGCCCGGCGCGCGGCCGAGCCGGCACAGCGGATGCTTCAGCATCGCCAGCAGCGTCGGCGGCTCCAGGCCCTTGGTCGCCGCCTCTGCCGCAAGGCGCGCAAACGTGCCGGCGGAGGTTTCCATCAAGACGTCGCCGCCGGAATCGTCGAAGGCGAGATCCCATCGGGTCAGCGCCGCCATCACCCGCCGCGCCAGGGCGCGGTCGGGCGTGACCAGCGCCGCGGATTTGTCCAGGTGTCTGGCCTCGCGCATGGCGATGGCGATGGCGAGCGCTTCCATTTCAGGATTGGGCGCTTCGACCACCGCGAGGTTCTTCATGCCGCCCGCGATCTTCGCGGCAACATCGGGCTGCTTCAGCCGGTCGTGCCAGACCTCGGTCTTGGCGGACGGCCGCATCGATTCCGACGCGAGCAGGTCGCGGCCGTCTTCCGCCGGCGGCTGCAAAATCTCGACATCGCTGCGCTTGATGCCGAAGCGATCGAGCAGCGCATGCATCGCATATTGCGGATGGTTCGACGCCGGATTCTCGGTGATGCCCAAGAGGTCCCTGCTGCCGCCGATGCTGCGCCAGGCATCCTCGTCGAGATCGGTGTCCAGACCGGGCAGCACCACGGCGCCATGCGGCAGCGAGGCGACCGCATGCAGGAACTTTGCGGTGGCCGGCATCGAGCCGGTCGAGCCCGCCGCGACCACGGGTCCACTTGGATGCGCGGTCAAGCGCCTCGCTTCCGCTGCGATCAGAAGATCGCGCCGCGCGGCCGGCTCGATCCGGTTGATCTCGGCGAGGTGATTGGGCCAGGCGATGCGGGCAATGCGCAGGAATTCGAGCGAGTGCTGCCAGTAGCGGTCGAGGTTGTCAGGCACGAGGCCGTCAAGGGCGCTCCAGTCGACGCCGCGCGTCACCATGTCGTCGATCAGGCGCGCGAGATCGGACGCCAGCGCCAGCGTCGAGGCGGGGCCGCCCACCACCAGCGGCGCCAGCACCGGGCCCTTGGCCCAGGCAGCGACGAGCTGCGCCAGCGTCAGGCGCCGTTCGAGCTCGCCCAGGCGCGGCGGAATGTCGAGCGGCGCGGTCCCGGAAAACTGCTCGCTCTCGCCCGCGAAAGCGAGCTCGTCCTCGTCGATATCGCCGAGCGCGACGATGCGCGGCAGCACGACGGCATCCGCCTTCATCTCGTCGAGGAAGATCTCGCGCACGATCCGCATGGCGCGACGCGTCGGCAGATACAGCGTCGCGTCCGCCAGCCGCGCCGGTTCCTTGCGCGCCTCGAATCCCTCCACCAGCCGCCCATCGAGCAGGGCGGTGACGACCGTGCGCAGGAACGGAACTGAGATGGGAACGCTGAAGACGCGCATGGGCTGCCTGATTCGAAGGATCAGGCAATATAGGGAGGCGGGGTCAAATGGTCATGGGTGGAGGAGGAGTCGTCCCCGCTGTTCGCCGAGGTTCGTAGCCCGGATGGAGCGCAGCGCAATCCGGGATGCTGCTCCGCGGCGAGAGGCCCCGGATTACGCTACGCTCCATCCGGGCTACGGCCTCTTCGAGGCAGCCCCTAAGCCACGCTCTCCAAAAAAGCCTCTTCCGCGGCGTGCACGGCGTCGGGCGTGCCGACATGCATCCAGACGCCGTCGAGGCGCAGGCCGAACAGCCGTTCCTGCTCGCCCGCGCGATCGAACATCTTCGTCAGCGAGAATTCGCCCTTGGGTGCGTCCACGAAGATCGCGGGCGACATGATCGCCGCGCCGGCATAGACGAACGGAACGACCTCCTTCTCCTTGCGCTTGCGCAAGGCGCCGTCGGGCAGCATGCCGTAATCGCCGCGGCCGCCATAGCCGATGCTGGTCGCGGTCGGCGCCATCAGGAGCAGGATGTCCATGCGATCAGGGTCGAAATTTTCCGCGAGCCGCGTCAGGTTCGAGCGCACACCGTCGATCCACAGCGTGTCGGAATTGACATGGAAGAACGGCGCATCGCCGAGCAGCGGCAGCGCCTTGACGACGCCGCCACCAGTGCCGAGCACCTGGTCGCGCTCGTCGGAGATCGTCACGCGCGGAAGCTGGCGTGATGCGACGTGGTCGATGATCTGGTCCGGCAAATAGTGCACGTTGACCACCGCCTCGGTCACGCCGGCCTGGCCGAGCTTGTCGAGCACGTGGTCGAGCAACGGCTGGCCTGCGACCGGCACCATCGGCTTCGGCATCTTGTCCGTCAGGGGGCGCATGCGCAGGCCAAACCCTGCGGCGAGCACCATGGCTTTGGTCGGCTTGACGGACATCCTTCCCCTTCTCAGGACCTTTCGCGTTCGCAGCAATCCTAACACGAGGCTCGATCTGCCGCACCGCATCTCAACCGCCTTAACCACCCGCCGTGACGGTTGTACGACGGGTGTTGCCGTCACGCCCCAACGGCTGTGGAACGTACCTTCTTCTTCTTGTCGCCCACTTTCAGGAAATTGACGCCGATCTGGTCGCCATTGACCCAGGCCAGCTCGCAACGCCGGTAGGCGAGCCCCGTGGACGACAGCAGGAGAAAGAATTCCTTCAGATGCAGGCCTTCGACCGAGCCGTCGATCGTCAGCTTGGCGCCGGTCTCGGAGACGTCCTCCATGGTGCAGTCGCGCCGCCAGGTGCCGTCGATTCCCATCATCTGGGCCGAAAACCCGCGCTCGAAAATAACCCGGCTATTTCCGCGCTGATCCGCTTTCGCTGCCATCTGCCCCCGCTCCAGCCCCGCAATGTTCCGGCTCCCTCGGCGCCAGAATAGCGACATCTTGGCTAACGGCCGGTAAATCGGTCCTGAATCAGCCCGGCGGCGGGACGTTGGCGAGATACCAGTCGCGCAGATGGGCGAGCGCGGGATGCGCCAGCGAGCGCTGGAGATAGGTCCAGATCCGCGGCTGATGGCGCAGGTAATGCGGCTTGCCATCGCGGCGGTTGAGCCGGGCGAAGGTGCCGAGCAGGCGCGTGTTCCGCTGGGCTGACATGATCGCGTAGAGCTCGGCGAAGCCGGCGGCGTCGAAGCTCGAATCCTGCGCCCGCCGCGCCTTGATGTAGCGCGATAGCAGCGTCAGCTCGATCGTCTCGGGGACGTCGATGCGGGCGTCCTGGAGCAGCGACACAACGTCGTAGGATTGCGGCCCCAGCACGGTGTCCTGGAAATCGATCACGCCGACGCGTTCGATACCGCTGCGGTTGCCGAGCCAGATCAGATTGGGCGAGTGATAGTCGCGGATGATCCACGTCTTCGGCGCTGCCAGCGGCCGCTTCAGCAGTTCGCGCCACATCGCAAAAAATTCCGCGCGCGCCTCATCGCTCAGCGGCGCGTTGCGATCGGGCAAATACCATTCCGGCATCAACCCGATCTCGATCAGCAGCGCCTCGACGTCGAAGACGGGGATCGCGTAGGTCTGCCCGTCCAGCGGCAGCGTCTCCGGTAGCGTCTTGCCGTGCAGCATCGCCAGCACGTCGGTGGCGGCTTCGTAGCGCCCGAGTATCGGCCGCGGCGGATCGCCCTCAATCACGCCCTCGCTGCCGAAATCCTCGGAGATCAGAAAGCCCTGGTCGAGATCGAAATGATGGATCGCAGGCGCGGAGATCCCCTGCGCCCGGAGGCCTTCGTCGATGGCGACGAAGGGTTTTACGTTCTCGGCCAGATGCACCGCGGCGCTGTAGGATTTTCCGTTGTAGAGCGCTGCGCCGTCGGGCCGCTGCGGGAAGTTCATGAGGATGACGATCTCCTCATCGCGCACGAGCCGCGCGTAGGAGCGTGTCGAGGCGTCGCCCGGCATGCGCCTGCGCGTCGCATCGATGTAACCGGATGCGTCGAGGAAGTCGCGCAGCGCCTTCAGCCGCGCAACTGTAGCTGCGCTCTTGCCATGGCCTGTGATGTCGGCGGCACGTGCGCTCGCGCCCAGCGCCGGCCGGTGCGTCAGCGCGATGTCGATGCGGTCCTCGGGCATCGCCGACGGAGCGCGCTCCGGCCATTCGATCAGCACCAGCGTGGCATCGGGCAGCGGCGACAGCCCGATCTCCTCGAGCTCGCTCTCGTCCTCGACGCGGTAGAGATCGGCATGCAGCACCGGGAAGGGTGGCAGCTCGTAGCCCTGCACCAGCGTGAAGGTCGGGCTCGGCACTTCCAGCGCATCGTCGGCGGCGAGATAGCGGATCAGGCTGCGCGCCGCCGCGGTCTTGCCGGCGCCGAGATCGCCGGTCAGCGTAATGACGTCACCGGGGCCAACCAGCAGCGCGAGGTCGGCCATGAGCTGCGCCGTGGCCGTCTCGTTGTGAAGCGCGACGGAGAATGTGGTTGTTTCCGTCATTCGGCGGCGTCGCGATGCGCCGCCTGGTCGGTCGGGAAATCGCAGATCACGACCGTGCCGCGGCCGACGATCGAATCCACCCGCACCTTGCCGCCATGCAGCTCGACGAAGGAGCGCACCAGCGACAGGCCGAGCCCGGCGCCGCGGTGACGCGAGCCCTGCGAGCGGCTTTCGAACCAGTTGAACACCTTGTCTTTCATGTCGGCAGGTATTCCAGGGCCCGAATCTGTCACGGTGAAGACCACGCTGCGTTCGGTGCGCCGCGCGCTGATGCCGACGGTGGAATCCTGTGGAGAAAACCCGACGGCGTTGGCGAGGAGGTTATAGAGCACCTGCACCACGCGCTTCTCGTCGCCGACGAAGCTGCCGACGTCGGGCGCGATCTCGACCTTGAGGCGGATGCGGTCGGTGGCGAGCCGGTCCTGGATGCCCTCGGCGGCAAGCTCGATGGCCTTGCTGACGTCGACCTGCCCGAGTTCCAGCTTCATCGCGCCGGCGTCGATGGTGGCGAGATCCAGGATGTTGTTGGTGAGCGCGAGCAGAGCGTTGGTCGATTTGGTGACGTAGTCGAGATATTCGGCCTGCTTCGGCGTCAGCGGTCCGGTCGAGGGATCGCTGAGGAAATGCGCGAAGCCGATGATGGTGGTGAGCGGCGAGCGCAGCTCGTAGGAGACGTGGTGGACGAAATCCACCTTCATCTGGTCGGCCGCCTCCAGCGCCTCGTTGCGCTCGCGCAGCGCGCGCTCGACATTCTCGGTGTCGGTGATGTCCTGGAAGGTCAGCATGGTGGCGCCGTCCGGCAGCGGCCGGATCATGCCGTCGAGCACGCTGCCGTCCTTGCGCTCCAGCTTCAGCGGCAGGTCGGCGCGGTTCTCGATCGCGGTGATGGCCTCGCGGATCTGGCGCCAGACTTGCGGATCGTCGAACAGCTGATGGCACCAGCCTTCGACGGTCTGGATATGCGGCTCGTCGCGCATGGCATCGCTCGACAGCTTCCACATCCGCACGAAGGCCGGATTGAACAGCTGCGCCTTGCCGTTGCTGCCGAACACCGCGACCCCCTCGGCGAGGCTGTCCAGCGTCTCGCGCTGGACGCGGATCAGGCCGTCGAAGCGGCGGGCGAGGTCGAGGCTTTCAGTGACATCGTCGAACAGATAGGTGACGCCTCCTTCCGGGTTCGGCGTGGTGACGACCGAGAGCGCGCGTCCGTCAGGCAGGAACCAGGTGTCCTTGGCCGTCTCGACCGCGCGATAGGCCTCGTGCAGCTTGGCCTTCCAGGCGCGGAAATCCGGCTGCTCCGGTAATTTGCGCGCGGCGCGGAGCTGGTCGAGCACGCTGGAATCGTCCGGATGGGCGTCGAGGAAGTTGCGATCGAGATCCCACAGCCGGCGATAGGAATCGTTGTAGAAGGCAAGGCGCCGCTGGCCGTCGAACACGGCAACGCCGGAGGAGAGCTGGTCGAGCGTGCGGCGGTGCGCCTCCGCCATGCGCACAAGCGCCGAGCTCAGCGCATCCGCCTCGCTGGCATCGATGGCGACGCCGACGCTGCCGCTGCCGACATTGACGGCGCGCACGTCGTAGATGCGCCGTTCGCCGCCGACCACGATCGGCAGCCGCGAGGTGAAATTGGCGGCGTCCTTCAGCCCCCGCTCCATCGCATTGCGGTCGTCGCTGTCGAGCAGCTCGAGCTTGCGTTCCTGGGCATCGATGGCGCTGGTCGCCTCAGTGGCGCGCACATAGGCCGGGTTGGCGTAGGTCAGCGCGCCGTTCTCGCCCTTTGCCCAGATCGGCCACGGTGCGGCCGCGGCAAAGCCGCGAAGCATCTCGGTCTCGTCGGAGAGCGCCTTGTAGCGCAGATTGGTTTCGGCCAGATCACGGCGCAGGCCCGAGAGCTCGCGAATGCGGACGATGGCCTGGCCGCCGATGGCGCGCCCGATCGCTTCCAGCATATGGCCGTGCGCGGTGGTCAGCGTCAGCTGGAACCCGTCGCCGCGCTCGCGCAGCGCATCGACCGCATGGTCCATCAGCAGCGCCGGTTCCGGCGGCAGCCAGGTTCCGAACGCCAGCACGCGCTGCGGCGAGGAATCGCGCGGCAGCACCAGCGCGATATCGCCGGAAATCTGCGCGCGGTTGTCGCCCGCCGGCCATGAGATCAGGATCTGCGGCTCGGCGAACAACAGTGCGCCGAAGCGGTCGGCCTGGAGCTGAAGTTCCCCGATCCGCGCGCGCAGCCGCGCCTCGTTCTTCGCCGTGCGCACCCGCGTCCGCATCAACAGGATCGCGGCCATCACCGAAAAGCCGAGCAGGGCCAGCGCGGTGGCGAGCACCGCGAGTTCCTGCCGGTTGAGATCCATCACGAGGGCGAGGGTGTCGATGAGGTCGGCGGCCTTGGCCGGCGCAGCCGGCAGCAGCGCTGCGAGAGCGCCTCCCACCAAGCCGTTGCGCGCCAGCGATGTGCACGACAACAGCGTCCGACGCATCGACACGATCACGCCTGACATAGTTGCCCCAAGACGCGGAAATTCAAGACCGCACGAATCTGCGCGCGGCGACCCCCGTCGCGCGCGAATCAAAAGACAATACCCTCACCGCGACTCCGCCGGTAAGAGTCCAGATCGTGAACGCAAAGGCGGCCCCAAAAAAATGCGGGCCGCGCGGTTCCAAGGCGCGTGATTCTGAAGATGATTCGGCTGGAGTTGTCTTGGGTTAGCGCCCGGTAGAACCAAAACCGCCGGCGCCGCGGTCGGTCGACGACAATGTGGCGACGGGAACCAGCGCGGCCTGCAGCACCGGCGCGATCACCATCTGGGCGATGCGCTCGCCGCGCTTGATCACGAACGGCGCGGTGCCGTGATTGATCAGGATCACCTTGATCTCGCCGCGGTAGTCCGCATCGATCGTGCCTGGCGAATTCAGCACGGTGACGCCGTGCTTGGCCGCCAGCCCCGAACGCGGCCGCACCTGCGCCTCGTGTCCCAGCGGCAAGGCGATGGCAAGGCCCGTCGGCACCAGCGCGTATTGGCCTGGTGCGAGCGTCATGGGCTCGTTGTCCGGCACCGCGGCCATCAGATCGAGGCCGGCGGCCTCGCTGGTCTGATAGGCCGGCAGCGGCAGGCCCTCAGCGTGGGCGAGGCGTTGCAGCTCGACGGTAACCTCGGTGCTCAAGATGCGGACTCCAGGGATTTGCCGGTCACGCTCTTCGCGATCTGCGCGACCAGTTCGATCGCGACCTGTTCCTTGGTCATCGCCGGCCAGGAATCAACTGCAATCTCGCCGTCCGGCGCACCGGTCTTGCGGCTGAGCAGGTGGACCGTGTTGCGGTCGCCGCCCATCACGCCGGTGGCGGGCGAGACGTCGTTGGCGACGATCCAGTCGCAGCCCTTGCGCGCGAATTTTGCTTTGGCGTTGTCGATGAGGTGCTCGGTCTCGGCGGCAAAGCCGATCACGAGCCTCGGGCGCTTGTCGGCGAGCTTGGAGATGGTGGCGAGAATGTCGGGGTTCTCGACCAATTGCAGCGGCGGCATGCCGGCCGCGGTTTTCTTCAGCTTCTGCTCGCCTTCATTGGCGACGCGCCAGTCGGCGACTGCGGCGGCGAAGATCGCGACGTCGCTGGGAAGCGCGGCCTTGACCTGCTCCAGCATCTGCCGCGCCGATTCGACATGCTTCACCGTCACGCCCGGGGGATCGTCGAGGTCGACCGGACCGCTCACCAGAGTAACCTCGGCGCCCGCGGCCTGTGCAGCGGCGGCAATGGCAAAGCCCTGCTTGCCGGAGGAACGGTTAGCGATATAGCGCACCGGGTCGATCGCCTCATGGGTGGGACCGGCGGTGATCAGCACGCGCGTGCCCGCGAGCGGCTTCGGCGTCGGCGGCCGCAGCAGGCGCTCGGCGGCATTGGCGATCTCGATGGCTTCCGACATGCGGCCCGTTCCGGCTTCGCCGGCCTCGGCCATCTCGCCCGCATTCGGGCCAATCAGCACAACGCCGTCGCGCTGGAGCTGGGCGACGTTGCGGCGCGTCGCCGCGTTGCTCCACATCAGCGGATTCATCGCCGGCGCCAGCAGCACCTTGCGGTTGGTCGCGAGCAGGATGGCGCTGGCGAGGTCGTCGGCATGGCCGTTCGCCATCTTCGCCATCAGGTCGGCCGTGGCCGGCGCCACCACGATCAGGTCGCAGTCGCGCGCGAGGCGTATATGGCCGGCATCGAACTCGCTCTGCGGGTCGAACAGGTCGGTATAGACGCGCTCATGCGACAGGGCGCTCGCGGCCAGCGGCGTCACGAACTGCTGCGCCGCCTTGGTCAGCACGCAGCGGACCTCGATGCGGCGCTCCTTCAGCCTGCGGATCAGGTCGAGCGACTTGTAGGCCGCAATCCCGCCGCCGATGATCAGGGTGACGCTGACCTCGGGAACGGCGCCGCTGCGCTGCGGCGTCGGGGCGGCGGAGGGCACCGCAAACGGCGTCAGCGGCTCCTCGCGGCCCTCGATCAGCTCCCGCAGGATGACCCGGACCTCCTCTTCGACCGACCTGTGGTTCTTGGCCGAGCGCAGCCGCAAATAGGTTTTGACGGCGTCGTCGAGCTTGCGGATGGTCAGGCTTGCCATGACGCCCTCCGGCACGGAATGATAGCGATGCTATCACTCCAGTGATTGCAGTGCAATCACAGATTCCGGACGGCGATCAGAATCCCGATGAAGGTCGCGGCGATGATCCAGAGCGCGACGGTGCGCCAGCGGTTCTTGCGGCCCTCGCTGCGTCCCATCGCCGCGATGCTCTCCGGCGAAAGCCTGATGCCCTCCCGCGTCATGGTCTCGAGCTGCTCGAGCACCTTCACCGACCGCTCGGCGATCTCAGGCAGGCGCATCAAGACCCGCGCGATGTCCCCGGTCCCTGTGAGCGCGCCCTCGATGCGGCCGATGGGTCCGAGGTTGCGCTCGATCCATTCGCGCACCACGGGATCGGCGATCCGCCAGATGTCGAGCTTGGGATCGAAGCCGCGCGCCACGCCCTCGACCACCACCATGGTCTTCTGCAGCAGGATCAGCTCGGGCCGCGTCGTCATGTCGAACAGGCCGGTGACCTCGAGCAGCAGCGTGAGCAGCCGCGCCATCGAGATCTCTTCCGCCGTGCGGTTGTGGATCGGCTCGCCGATGGCGCGGATGGCTTGCGCGAAATTCTCGACCGAATGATGCGCGGGCACATAGCCGGCCTCGAAATGCACCTCGGCCACGCGGCGATAATCGCGGGTGATGAAGCCAAGCAGGATCTCGGCGAGGAAGCGCCGCTCCTTCATGCCGAGCCGGCCCATGATGCCGAAATCGACCGCGACGAGGCGGCCGGCGTCATCCAGGAACAGATTGCCCGGATGCATGTCGGCATGGAAGAAGCCATCGCGCAGCGCGTGGCGCAGGAAGCTCTGGATCACCTTGCGGCCGAGATCGGGCAGGTCGACCCGCGCCTCGGCGAGGCGCTTGTGATCGTTCAGCGCGATGCCGTCGATCCATTCCATCGTCAGCACGTTGTGCGTGGTGCGGTCCCAGTCGACGGCGGGCACGCGGAAATCGGGATCGTCGCGCGTGTTCTCCGCCATCTCCGACAGCGCGGCAGCCTCTAACCGTAGGTCCATCTCCATCGCGACCGAGCGCGACATGGTGTTGATGACCTCGATCAGGCGCAGGCGCCGCGCCTCGGCCGAATAGGCCTCAGCCTTGTGCGCGACGTAGAAGAAATCGGAGAGATCGCGGCGGAAGCGCGCGGCGACGTTGGGTCTCAGCACCTTGATCGCGACGGACTTGCGGATGCCGTCGCGCACCACCTCGCCGCGATGCACTTGCGCGATCGAGGCCGCCGCGACCGGCGGGCCGAAGCTCACAAAGATGTCCGTCAGCGGCCGTTCCAGCGAGGTCGCGATCGTGGCCTCGGCTTCCTGCTGCGGAAACGGCGGCAGGCGGTCCTGCAGGCTTTCGAGGTCGCGCGCCATGATGACGCCGACCACGTCGGGGCGCGTGGCCAGGAACTGGCCGAGCTTGAGATAGGCCGGGCCCATCCGCGTCAGCGCGCGCGAGATCCGCGGTCCCTGCTTGGCGCCACGGCGCTCGATGATGCGCGCCAGCTTCAGCGCGAGCTGTCCCGGCGGCGGCACCAGGCTCGGATCGACCGCGCCGAACACGCCTTCGTGCGCAAACACGAACGCGGCGCGGATCAGGCGCGCAATGTGGGTGACGGCAGAGATCACAAACGCCAGCCCGAATGCAATGCGACGATGCCGCCGGAGAGTGTCTGCCAGCTGACGCGGGCAAAGCCGGCCTCGCGGATCATGTCGGCGAAGGCGGCGGGCTTCGGAAATTTGCGGATGGACTCGACGAGATACTGGTACGATTCGGCGTCGCCCGTGACCATGCGCCCGAGCGGGGGGATCACCTTGAACGAGAACAGATCATAGAGCTTGTCGAGGCCGGGCATCTCGACAGTGGAGAATTCCAGGCACAGGAAGCGGCTGCCGGGTCTCAGCACGCGATAGGCCTCGCGCAGCGCAAGGTCGATCCGGGGCACGTTGCGGATGCCGAAAGCGATCGTATAGGCATCGAAGCTGCGGTCGGCGAAGCCGAGCGATTCGGCATTGCCTTCGACGAAATCGACCTGGGTGTCCAGATGACGCTTGGCGGCGCGTTCGCGCCCCACGGCCAGCATGTCCGCATTGATGTCGCACACCGTGGCGTGGAAGCCGGGGCCGGCGGACTTGGCGGCACGGAACGAGATGTCGCCGGTGCCGCCGGCGACGTCAAGCAGCGCGAACGGCCGGTCGCCCCTCGGCGGATCCAGCGCGGTGATCATGATGTCCTTCCAGACCCGGTGCAGGCCACCGGACATCAAATCGTTCATCAGGTCATAGCGCGACGCCACGCTGCGAAACACATCGTTCACCAGCGTCTGCTTGTCCCCGAGGGGAACGTCCCTGAAGCCAAAATGCGTGGTTTCGCCCGGCCGATCCATTACTCTACTCCACTCGGCGGACCATAGCCCGCCCGCCGCAATGGCGCTATCACACCGCCTTCATAAGGTGAATGCCCGACCATGCCTGAATTGCCCGAAGTCGAGACCGTCCGCCGCGGCCTTCAGCCCGTGATGGAGGGCGCGAAAATCCTCGATGCGGAGGCCCGCCGGCCAGATTTGCGCTTTCCGTTCCAGCCCGACTTCGTGGCCCGGCTCAGGGGGCAAGTCGTCACGGGCCTCGGGCGCCGTGCAAAATATCTCATGGCCGATCTCGCCTCGGGCGACGTGCTCTTGATGCATCTGGGCATGTCGGGCTCGTTCCGCGTCATCAAGCCGGACAACGAGGCTCAGCCAGGCGAGTTTCATTATCCGAAGGCCAAGGATTCCGCCCACGACCACGTGCTGTTTCGGATGTCCTCGGGCGCCGACATCGTCTTCAACGATCCGCGCCGCTTCGGATACATGAAAGTGATTGCGCGTGGCGCGCTCGAAGACGAGCCGCTGCTGCGCGGGCTCGGCCCCGAGCCGCTCGGCAACGAATTCGACGCCGCGATGCTGGCGCGCTCCTGCCAAGGCAAGACCACCAGCCTGAAGGCCGCGCTGCTCGACCAGCGCGTGGTGGCCGGGCTCGGCAACATCTATGTCTGCGAGGCGCTGCACCGCTCGCATCTGTCGCCGCGGCGCATTGCTGCGACGCTATCCACCAGGAAGGGCGAGCCGACGGATCATGCGCAGCGCTTGGTCGGCGCGATCCACACCGTGCTGAACGATGCCATCAAGGCCGGCGGCTCCAGCTTGCGCGACCATCGCCAGACCTCGGGCGAGCTCGGCTATTTCCAGCATTCGTTCAGGGTCTATGACCGCGAAGGCGAAAAATGCACGACGCCGCGCTGCGGCGGCACGATCAAGCGGTTCGTGCAGAACGGTCGTTCGACGTTCTGGTGCGCGAAATGTCAAAAGTGACCGTCGGGATTGCCGCAGCGTCGTAGCCCGGATGGAGCGCAGCGTAATCCGGGGCCGGCCTCTCCGCGGAGAGACCTTCCTGGATTGCGCTTCGCTTCATCCAGGCTACGGGAGCCCTCGCTACAACGCGCGAGGCGAAGCAATCCGGCCGGGCTGGTGGCCGAACTGCTTCGTCGCTTGGGCCCGTTCACCGGATGGCGAAGAGCCCGACTGTCGTCCGAGCGATCGCCCCGCTCAGGACGCCAGTGCCGTGGTCTCGTCCGCCGCCTGTTCCGCAGCGATCTGCAGCATGCCGTGCGCAGCCGAGATGACCTGGTCGATCAGGACATTGGTGGTGGCTTCGAGCTCGAGCCGGGTCTCGATCCAGCGCCAGAGGCCGCGGATCTCGTCCGCCGATTTGCCGTTCGGCGCGAATTCACTCACGGCAAGGCCGCTCGCAAGCGCGTCCTGGTGATCGTTGCGCATCACGATCAGCGGACGCGCGAGCACCTCGGCAAGATCGAGCGCGGCTTCCTCGGCGAGCGCGGTCGCGGCGTTGTCGATGCGCTGTCCGCGGATCGGCGTCTGGTTGAGCACGAAGCTGTAAGGCCGCTTCCAGGCGCGGGCGACGCTGAGCGTCGAGACGGTCGCCTCGATGTCGGCGACGCTGGGACGGGCCGGGATCAGGCAGAGGTCGGAATGGCGGATCGCGGCGGTGGTGGCGGCGCTGAGGCCGGCGGCGGTGTCGACGATCGCGAGCTGGAGGCCGCTGTCGGCGAGCATCTTGAGACGCGGCGCGATATCGGCGGCGTGATAGATCGGCTCGACGACGAGATCGTCGGTAGAGCGGCGGCGCTGCCAGTTGGAGAGGGTGCCCTGCGGGTCGGTCTCGATCAGGCGGACGGTGAAGCCGGCCTGCTTGGCGGCCAAGGCGAGGCCGATGGCGAGCGTGCTCTTGCCGCTGCCGCCCTTTTGGGTGGCCAGTACGATCGTGTGCATTGAAGGTCAATCCTTTGGAGTGCTGGGTCAGGGATACGCCACGCGAACGTGCATCGCTTCTGGATGCTGAGCGCTTCTCGCTCAGGACGTGCCGGCCCGATCCAAAGGGGATCGCGGAGGTCCGAATCAACGGCAACGATGATGGCGGAATCGCGAATGCCAGCGAATCCGTACCATTACCGGCTCCGTAATCGTACGTAAGGTGGCCCGCACCGCCGTGCCCCGGCTCTGCGCGGCAGCGCAAGCGCTGCAACGCGTCCAGGGGCACGAGACCTACTTGCGCACGCAGATCACGCGCACGACGGCGGCTTTGGCGTCGGTCGACGTGCCATTCGGGCTGACGCCCTTCGCCTTGAGAAACCCGCGCACCGCCTCGGCAGAGACCATCATCGCCTGTGATGCCGGCACCGACGTCGCGGGTCCCGCGACCACCGCCGGCTTCAGCAGCGCGATGCCGGCGAACTTGCCGTCGCCGTCGACGGCCGGGCTGCCGGAGAAGCCGACCGCTGGCGGCGGCGAGAGCGCGGAATTGCTGCTCATCGCCGGCGTCAACGCGGCCTTGAGGTTCGACACGGCGGCGGCGCCGCCCTGGCTTTGCGGATCGGCGATGCCGACGACATCGACATTGGTCTTCGCGGCCCCTCCGGCGAGGCTGAGCGGCCTCAGGTCGCGCGCGCCGTAGATGCGCAGCAGCGCGAGATCGTGCTCCTTGTCCTCGGCGAGACGGTCGGCGCTGCCATGGCCGGCGATCGTGATCGCGAGGCAGCCGTCGGTGACGAGGCGGTCGGTGACGATCGCGCCGTCCTCGCTGACGACGATGCCGGTGCCGTACTCAACGGTCTTGCGCGGCGGCGGCCCGGCCAGCGGTCCCGACGGAAACGCGTTGAACGCGCTCGACATCGCGATCACGACCGGCTCGACCGTATTCTCTGTCGCCTGGTCGTAGAGGATCGTCATGGTGCGGACCTCGTCACCCTTGAAGGTGCCGCGGACGTAGAACTTCTTCTGGCCCTGCAAGCCCGACAGCACGAAGAAATCCGGCTTCACCACGGTGTAATCGACCTTGCGGCCGGACGGCTCCTTCTCGAGATCGGCGAGCTTGGCCGAGGTCGGGCTCACTTCCTTGCGGCGGCTGAGAACCACCTGCACCGTCCCTGTCGGCGAGGTCCATTTCGAGCCGTTGGCGTCGCTTGCCTGCTGCGGCACCAGCTTGCCGGGAATGCCGAGCCGGGCGCCGCTGGTCGGCTCCGTCACGATCTTCCAGCCGACGCTCTCCTGCTTCTTGCGTGCCGCCTCAGTGAGCGCGGTGCGCTCCTGCGGATTGAGCACACCGGTCGGCTTGCCGCCCTTGGCCTTCTGGTACTCCTTGATGGCGTTGACCATGCGCTCGCTGACGTCGCCGGTGATGGCGCCGTTATATTGTCCGACCCAGGCGAGGTCGGACTGCAGGGCCAGCCGCTCGGCTTTGGCCATGGCATCGGCCGTCGCGGACGGCGTCTGCATCGCAGGGGGCTTGACCGGAACGGTCTGGACCGTCTTCGGGGTGGCGCCTGGCACTTGGGGCGTCGTCATCTGGGCGTGCGCGCCCGTGGCAGCCGCCAACATCAGTGTTGCCGCAAGCATCGATCTCATGACAAATCCAACCAGCCCGTTGAACGCCAGAACATTGAAAAGCGTGCGATTGAAGCACATCTCGTTGGTCGCGAACAATGATGGGGCGGTTCAGGAGTAAGAGAAGGTGCTGAGCCCGGACGAACTCGAACGCTATGCCCGCCACATCGTGTTGCGCGACGTCGGCGGCCCCGGCCAGGCGGCGCTGAAGCGGGCCTCGGTGCTGGTGATCGGCGCCGGCGGGCTCGGCGCGCCCGCGCTGATGTATCTGGCCGCCGCCGGCGTTGGCACGCTCGGCGTGGTCGACGACGACGTGGTGTCGCTGTCCAACCTGCAGCGCCAGGTGATCCATACGACGCCCGACATCGGCCGGCACAAGGTCGAGAGTGCCGCCGAGCGGATCGCGGCGCTCAACCCACATGTCCGCTTCATCGGTCACGCCACCTGGCTCAACGCGGATAACGCGCTCGGCCTGATCGGCGATTACGACCTGGTGCTCGACGGCTCCGACAATTTCTCGACGCGCTATCTCGTTTCCGATGCCTGCTTCTTCGCCAAGCGGCCGCTGATATCAGCGGCGCTCGGCACCTTCGACGGCTCGCTGACCACCATCCGCGCGCATGAGACGAACGAGCAGGGCGAGTTCAATCCGACCTACCGCTGCCTGTTTCCGGAAGCGCCGCCGCCCGGCACGGTGCCGGCCTGTGCAGAGGCCGGCGTCATGGGCGCGCTCGCGGGCGTGCTCGGCTCGATGATGGCGCTGGAGGCCATCCGCGAGATCGTCGGCTTCGGCGACGGCCTCGTCGGCCGCCTCCTGATGATCGATGCGCGCGCGATGCGCTTCGAGACGCTGCGCTATTCACGCGATCCCGCCAATCCGCTCAACGGCGACGGGCCCGTGTTCGAGGATCTCAGCGTCCATCGCAGCTGATCGCCGCGGTTACGCCGTCGCCGGCTTCTCGCTGTCGAGATGCGCCATATGCTCGGCCGGGTAGCGCGTGCCGGCCGCGATATTGGGTGGAAACGCCTTGGCCAGCGCCGCGACATGCACCGGCGTCAGCGTCACCTTCGTTGCGCCAAGCGCTTCCCTGAGGCGGTTGCGGGTGCGGGCGCCAACCAGCGGCACGATCGCGTTGTCCTGTGCAGCGACCCAGGCGATCGCAACCTGTGCCGGCGTTGCGCCGATCTCGTTCGCGATTGCGCGCAGCTGCTCCACCAGCGCGAGATTGGTATCGAGGTTCGCACCCTGGAAGCGCGGCGTCATCAGCCGGTAGTCACGGCCGGCCCTGCCTGAGTCCTTCGACCAGTGACCGCTGATCAGGCCGCGCGCGAGCACGCCGTAAGCGGTGATGCCAATGCCGAGCTCGCGGCAGGTCTTCAGGATATCGCGTTCGATGCCGCGCTCGATCAGCGAATATTCGATCTGGAGATCGGCGATCGGATGCACCGCATGCGCGCGGCGGATGGTGTCGGAGCCGACCTCGGACAGGCCGATATGCCTGACATAACCGGCCTTCACGAGATCGGCGAGACCGCCGATGGTCTCCTCGATCGGCACATTGGGATCGAGACGCGCGGGACGGTAGATGTCGACATAGTCGGTGCCGAGGCGCTGCAGCGAATAGGCGAGGAAGTTCTTTGTCGCCGCCGGCCTCGTGTCCATTCCCGCGAATTCACCGGCGGGGCCGCGCAGCGCGCCGTACTTGACGCTGAGCTGCACCTTTTCGCGCGACACCTCCTTCAGGGCTTCCCGCAACAGCATCTCGTTGTGCCCCATGGCGTAGAAATCGCCGGTGTCGAGCAGGGTGATGCCGCCGTCGAGCGCCGCGTGCACCGTGGCGATGGCCTCGCCGCGATCGGCGGCGCCGTAGACCTCCGACATGCCCATGCAGCCGAGGCCGAATGTGGAGACGGTCGGGCCGGTTGAACCGAGTTTGCGCTGTTCCATGATGATCATCCTCGAAAAGGCGGCTGCGCCGCGTCACGAGGCCAGATATGAGCCAGAGCGATTGCGCCGATAAGCTGGACAATCCAGAACGCCTTGTTCACATTGACGAACAATGGCCGAGCCCGATTTGCGCGATCTCGATGTCTTCGTGGCGGTTGCCCGCACCCGCAATTTCCGGCGGGCGGCGGTCGAAATTCGCGTGTCCGTATCGAGCCTTAGCCAACGGTTGCGGGACCTGGAGGAACGTCTCGGCGTGCGCCTGATGAACCGCACGACCCGCAGCGTCGCGCTGACCGAGGCGGGCGAGCTGCTGTTGTCGCGCGTCGCACCGGCGCTACGCGATGTCGGCGATGCCCTGGAGCAGGTCCGGGGCCTGCGCGGGGTCGCCTCGGGCCGCCTGCGCATCAATGCGCCGCCGCCCGCGGTCGATCTGGTGCTGGCGCCGTTGGCCGGGCCGTTCCTGAGCGCCCATCCGCAGGTCGATCTCGACATCGTCAGCGAAAGCGGCTTCGTCGACATCGTGAGCGGGGGCTATGACGCCGGCGTGCGCTATGGCGAGCATCTCGCGCAGGACATGGTGGCGATCCCGCTGAGCGGCCCACAGAGCTACGTCGTGGTCGCTTCGCCCGGTTACATCGCGCGGCGCGGCAGACCGAAGCATCCAAAGGACCTGCTCGACCATGATTGCATCCGCGCACGCTATTCGAGCGGCGTCATGCACGATCTGGAATTCGAGAGAGCCGGGCAGGTGGTGAAGGTCGATCCGCCGGCGAAGCTGATCTCGACCAATATGAATCTTGCGATGCGCGCCGCGCTCGACGGCGTCGGCATCTGGGCCACGCTCGACGGCTATGTTGGCGATGCCGTGAAGTCGGGCGATCTGATCAGCCTGATGGAAGAATGGTGCGAGCCGTTTCCAGGCCCGTTCCTGTATTATCCGAGCCGGCGCCAGACGCCGCCAGCGCTGCGCGCGTTCATCGATTTCGTTGCGGATTGGCGCAAGCGCGAAGGGCGCGGGAAGTAAACCTCAAAGCATGCTCGGGAGCACGCGGTCCGGCGGCTTGTGGGCATCGAGGAAGGTGCGGATGTTGATGATCACCTTCTCGCCCATCTCGACGCGGCCTTCGATCGTGGCCGAGCCCATATGCGGCAGCAGCGTCACCTTGCCGGCCCTGGCGAGCCGCACCAGCTTCGGATTGACCGCGGGCTCGTGCTCGTAGACGTCGAGGCCGGCGCCGCCGATCTCGCCGCCTTCGATCAGCTTGATCAGCGTGTCCTCGTCGGTGACCTCGCCGCGCGCGGTGTTGACGATATAGGCGTCTTTTCGGATCAGCTTCAGCCGCCGCGCCGAGAGCAGGTGATAGGTCGCCGGCGTGTGCGGACAGTTCACCGAGATGATGTCCATCCGCGCCAGCATCTGGTCGAGGCTTTCCCAATAGGTCGCCCCCAGCTCCTCGGCGATCACGGGGGCGACGGGACGGCGGTTGTGATAATGGATCTGCAGGCCGAAGGCGCGGGCGCGGCGTGCCACCGCCTGGCCGATGCGGCCCATGCCGATGATGCCGAGGCGTTTGCCCCCGATGCGGTGGCCGAGCATCCAGGTCGGCGACCAGCCGGCCCAGGGCTTGCCTTCGGTCAGGATCGAGGCGCCTTCGATCATTCGCCTGGGCACCGCGAGGATCAGCGCCATGGTCATGTCGGCGGTGTCTTCGGTCAGCACCTTCGGCGTGTTGGTGACGGTGATGCCGCGGGCATGGGCGGCTGCGACGTCGATATTGTCGACGCCATTGCCGAAATTGGCGATCAGGCGGAGCTTGCAGTCGGGCTGGTTCACGACCTCGGCGCTGATGTGATCGGTCACGGTCGGAACCAGCACGTCGGCGGTGCGGGCGGCTTCCGCGATCTGCTCGGGCGACATCGGCGTGTCGTCGAGATTGATCCGCGCGTCGAACAGCTCGCGCATCCGCGTCTCGATCGAATCCGGCAGCTTGCGCGTCACCACGACGAGGGGCTTTTTCTTCACCGACATGTCCTGCTCTCATGAGACATCGCAGGCCGCCTCTGTCGCCAAAGGCCGGTCGTTGAGGCCTCATTAACCCGGTTGTTCGACACTGCCCTTGCCGTGTCCGTCCCCGGCGTTTCCTCCAAGCTCACCCGACATTTCCGGCCGGAAAATCGGGGCCAATTGGTTGCTCAAGTGCCCGTTCTCTCTAGCAGAAGGCCGGGCCAAGACAAGAACCACGGCTCAAGGCTTGGAACCCGCGTGGGGCGGGGAGAAGGGGCAGGCGCGGCAGGGTTTTGGAATTTGGGGTGAGGGCCCGGTGTGCCGGGTCTTCGAAGGAGACGGGTTGATGGCGTTGGGGCGTTTTTGTTGGGTGATGGCGCTCGTTTGCACTTGGTTGAGCGCCTCGGTCGGGCCCTCGCATGCGGCGAAGGACAATACCCCGCAGACCACCAGCGGCTTGCCGGTGCCGCGCTATGTCAGCCTCAAATCGGATCACGTGAACGTCCGCGCCGGCCCGACCAAGGACAATGACGTCGCCTGGGTCTACACCCGTGCCGGTCTGCCGGTCGAAATTACCGCCGAGTTCGAGAACTGGCGCCGGGTGCGCGATTCCGAAGGCGCCGAGGGCTGGGTCTATCATTCGCTGCTGTCGGGCCGCCGCACCGCGGTCGTCACCATGAAGCACAAGGACGATCTGGCTCCGATCTATGACCGGCCCGATCCCGACAGCGCGGTTGCGGCCAAGCTCCAGGCCGGCGTCGTCACCCAGGTCAAGAAATGCGCCGCAGGCTGGTGCCGCGTCATCGGTAATGGATTCGACGGCTGGATCCAGCAGGAGCGCCTCTGGGGCGTCTATTCGGACGAGCAGGTCAACTGACGCCGTCGGGCGGCGGAGCAATCTGCCGCCCCAACGTCATGCCCGGGCTTGTCCCGGGCATCCACGCTCTTCTGACTAGTCCCAAAACGTGCATGGCCGGGACATAGGCGAGCGCAAGCGACGCCGTCCCTTTGGACGGCTATGCCCGGCCATGACGACCAAATCAGTGATGCAGGATTAGCTCAGCGCTTCTTGCGCAGGCGCACGACCATGTCGATGCGGGAGATCTCGTAGCCCTCGGGCACCTCCGGCATCTTGGACAGCGCCAGATGCGGATCCTCGATGTCGACCAGCTCGTGGCTGTTCTCGAGATAATAGTGGTGGTGGGTGGTGACGTTGGTGTCGAAATAGGTCTTCGTGCCGTCGACGCTGACCTGGCGCAGCAGGCCGGCATCGGTGAGCTGGTTCAGCGTGTTGTAGACGGTCGCCAGCGACACCGGGACCTTGGCGAGGGTGGCTTCCTCGTAGAGCATTTCAGCCGTGAGGTGGCGTGCGCCCTTGCCGAACAGCAGCCAGCCCAGCGCCATGCGCTGGCGCGTCGGCCGCAACCCCGCGGACTGCAGCATTTCGTTGACGTCGTGCCAGGGACACCCGGTCAGGGCCGGCTGGCGGCCGGACAGGAGGGCCGCGGCATGGTCGTCGTCGTGTTGGGACGCGGTATTCTCGTTCATTTCCAAGATTTCGGGCACGCGTGAACAATATCTCCCTGTAACATAAGAAGAGAAAGATGCAGATGCAAGTTTCTCGCAACTAGAGACGTTCTAATTAGGCTCGGAACCGGTTGGGGGAGCCCGTCATTTTACCTTCATCTCTGCGCTTTGCTACCCGAAATGGCCTGTGTTAGAGAGCGCGCGGTTCCGCTTAGCCGATTTTGGCGCAGCCGGGCATGGAGGCCCGGTTGGCAATCCATGCGAAGCTTGCGCAAGTCGCGGCCGGCGGTGGCGATTGGCGGTCCGATCGAGACGGGCCCATTTTCGCCAGGAACGCCGCTCAATCGGGATTTGAACAGAGGCTCGTGAATGCTGAACAGGCGCAACGGTTACGACTATGAAGATCTGCTGGCCTGTGCCCGCGGCGAGATGTTCGGCCCAGGCAACGCCCAGCTGCCGCTGCCGCCGATGCTGATGTTCGACCGCATCACCGACATCAACGACAATGGCGGTGAGTTCGGCAAGGGTCTGGTGCGCGCCGAGCTCGACGTGAAGCCCGACCTCTGGTTCTTCGGCTGCCATTTCAAGAACGATCCGGTCATGCCCGGCTGCCTCGGACTCGATGCGCTGTGGCAGATGGTCGGCTTCTACCTCGGCTGGAGCGGGGGGGAAGGCCGCGGCCGGGCGCTTGGCCTGAGCGAGCTGAAGTTCGGCGGCCAGGTGCTGACCGACGCCCGCAAGGTTGTGTACAACGTCGATATCAAGCGCGTGATGCGTTCGAAGCTCGTGCTCGGCATCGCCGACGGGTGGCTTTCGGTCGATGACCAGATTATCTATCGCGCCAAGGATCTGAAGGTCGGCCTGTTCAAGCAGGGCACGAGCCTGGGCTGAGCGCATCACTAAGAAGACAACGATTGAGGCGAGGCTGTCATGAGGCGGGTTGTGGTCACCGGGATGGGCATCGTCTCGTCGATCGGAAACAACACCCAGGAAGTGCTTGCGAGCCTTCACGAGGCGAAGTCGGGCATTTCGCGGGCTGAGAAATATGCCGAGCTCGGCTTCCGTTCGCAGGTGCAAGGCGAGCCGTCGCTCGATCCGTCGACGGTGGTCGACCGCCGCGCGATGCGCTTCCTCGGCCAGGGCGCGGCGTGGAATCACATCGCGATGGAGCAGGCGATCCAGGATTCCGGCCTGTCGCCCGACGAAGTCTCCAACATCCGCACCGGCATCATCATGGGCTCCGGCGGCCCCTCGGCGCGCACCATCGTCGAAGCCGCCGACATCACCCGCTCCAAGGGACCGAAGCGCGTCGGCCCGTTTGCGGTGCCGAAGGCGATGTCCTCCACGGCATCCGCGACGCTCGCGACCTGGTTCAAGATCAAGGGCGTGAACTATTCGATCTCCTCGGCCTGCGCGACTTCGAACCATTGCGTCGGCAATGCCTATGAGACCATCCAGATCGGCAAGCAGGACGTCATCTTCGCCGGCGGTTGCGAGGAGCTGGACTGGTCGCTGTCGGTGCTGTTCGACGCCATGGGCGCGATGTCCTCGAAGTACAACGACACGCCGGCCACGGCCTCGCGTCCCTACGATCTCAATCGCGACGGCTTCGTCATCGCCGGCGGCGCCGGCGTGTTGGTGCTGGAGGAGCTCGAGCATGCCAAGGCGCGCGGCGCGCGCATCTATGGCGAGGTGGTCGGCTATGGCGCGACGTCTGATGGCCACGACATGGTGGCGCCGTCGGGCGAAGGCGCCGAGCGCTGCATGCGCATGGCGATGTCGACGGTGAAAACCAAGGTCGACTACATCAACCCGCACGCGACCTCGACGCCGGCCGGCGATCCGCCGGAGATAGAGGCGATCCGCAAAGTATTCGGCGTCGGCGAGAAGTGCCCGCCGATCTCGGCGACCAAGGCGCTGACCGGCCATTCGCTCGGCGCCACCGGCGTGCAGGAAGCGATCTATTCGCTGCTGATGATGAACAACGGCTTCATCTGCGAGAGCGCGCACATCCAGGAGCTCGACCCCGTGTTCGCCGACATGCCGATCGTGCGCAAGCGCATCGACAACGCCAAGATCGGCACCGTGCTGTCGAACTCCTTCGGCTTCGGCGGCACCAACGCCACGCTGGTGTTCAGCCGGCTGGATGCGTGATCTCTGACTTTGTCATGCCCCGCGAAGGCGGGGCATCCAGTACGCCGCGGCTTCTCTATTTATCACGACGGTCTCTGGAATACTGGATCGCCCGCCTGCGCGGGCGATGACGTCGAAAATAGGAGCGATGGCGGCAATGGAAGGTTTGATGAAAGGCAAGCGCGGTCTGATCATGGGCATCGCCAATGATCATTCCATCGCCTGGGGCATGGCGCGGACGCTTCATGCCCATGGCGCCGAGCTTGCCTTCACCTTCCAGGGCGAGGCGCTCGGCAAGCGCGTCAAGCCGCTGGCGGAGCAGCTCGGCGTCGATCTGGTGCTGCCTTGCGACGTCGAGGACATCGCAAGCGTCGATGCCACCTTCGCGGTGCTCCGCGAAAAGTGGGGCAAGCTCGACTTCGTGATCCACGCGATCGGCTTTGCCGACAAGAACGAGCTGAAGGGCCGCTATGCCGACACCAGCCGCGAGAATTTCTCGCGCACCATGGTGATCTCCTGCTTCTCGTTCACGGAGGTCGCAAAGCGCGCCGCCGAGCTGATGACGGAGGGGGGCAGCATGATCACGCTGACCTTCGGCGCCTCAGAGCGCGCGATGCCGAACTACAACGTGATGGGCGTGGCCAAGGCGGCGCTGGAGGCCTCCGTGCGCTATCTCGCCGCCGATTTCGGACCGCGCGGCATCCGCGTCAACGCGATCTCCGCCGGCCCCATCCGCACGCTCGCCGGCTCCGGCATCGGCGAGGCGCGGGCGATGTTCGCCTTCATGCAGAAGCATTCGCCGCTGCGCCGCGGCGTCACGCTCGACGACCTCGGCGGCTCGGCGCTATATCTGTTGTCGGATCTCTCCGGCGGGGTGACC
Organism: Bradyrhizobium sp. IC3195; assembly: GCF_020193585.1. Taxonomy (NCBI): domain Bacteria; kingdom Pseudomonadati; phylum Pseudomonadota; class Alphaproteobacteria; order Hyphomicrobiales; family Nitrobacteraceae; genus Bradyrhizobium; species Bradyrhizobium sp. IC3195. Next base: position 91,944 of record NZ_JADYVG010000021.1, read on the forward strand.
GGCGAAGTCCATTATGTGGATTCCGGCTACAACGTCATCCTGATGCCGCGGCCGGATGATCTGAAGTCATCGGAATAGCTTCGTAGCCTGGATGGAGCGCAGCGAAATCCGGGACAGGCTCATCCGCGGATGCGATTGCCCCGGATTGCGCTGCGCTCCATCCGGGCTACTGCAGCTACTTCGCTTTGCCTACCCTACGAGAGCTTGCTTAACCCGCCGCGATCTTCTCCGCGCGCTGGAAGGCCGGCCGCGCCGTGCAGCGCGCGAGATAGGCGTCGAACGCCGGGCGCGACGGCACCATCTTGAACAGGCGCACCGCGAAATTCAGGCCGGAGCCGATGACGACGTCGGCTGCGGAAAATTCCTCGCCGAGAATCCACGGGCCCTTCTCGAGCGCGGCCTCCAGCACGTCGAACACCTGCGTCGCGCTGCCCCAGGCCGCGGTCGAGGTCGGGATCTCGATCTTGGTGAAGATCTGGATAATGGCGGGCTCGATGCAGCCCGGCGAGAAGAACAGCCATTGCAGGTAGCGCGCCCGGCGCGGATCGGTCACGGCTGGCGCGAGCCTGGTTTCGGGATAGCGGTCGGCGATGTAGGCGCAGATCGCGGCGGCTTCGGCGAGCGCGGCATCGCCGTCGGTCAGCGCCGGCACCTTGCCCATCGGATTGATCTTCAGATAGTCCGGCGCCTTCTGCGCGCCGGTCGAGATGTCGGTCAGCACGCGCTCATAGGGCAGGCCGCTCTCCTCCATCAGCCAGAGCGTCGTGAACGAGCGCGAGCGGGGCGACCAATAAAGCTTGATCATGGCGGGAACCTTCCATCGGCGAGAAGCGAACAGCGCGATTCATGACGCGTTTGTAGCGCATTCGCAACGCACTACGTCTGGGCAAGGAGCCGGCTGCGCGAACGACATGTTGGTCAACGCGGCAGGTTGACAGCGGGGCTCCCAAGCAAGCTGCGTACGGCGCCTACTATCGCTTCCACCGATAACACTTCATCACGAACCCGTTCGACGGCTCGATCTCTTCCCTCTCGAGCACAAAGCCTTCGCGCTCGTACCAGCGCCAGGCCTTTTCGTTCTCGCGGACGCAGCGCAGATACATCTCGTCGGGCATTTGCGTGCGCGTGAAGGCGAGCAGCTTCCGGCCGAGCGATCGGCCCTGATAGGCGGGCGCGACGAACAGCATGTCGAGATAGAGCTTCGGCAAATGCAGCGCCAGCATCGCGGCGATCGTGCCGCGATCGTCGGCGACGAACAGGCTCCAGCCGTTCTCGATCTCGCGCCGGATGCGCGCCCGCAGGTTCGCCAGCAGGAAGTCGCTGGCTTCGGCGAGCCCGGTCGAGACCCAGCTCTCCATCCAGACGCGCCCGATCTCGTCGTACTCGGCCGCGCGGGCGGGGCGGATGACCGGATGCGACATCCGCCGGTCAAGCCTTCTGGCTGCGCAGGGATTGCCGCGCGCGCACCTTGCCGGCCGACAGGCACACCACCTCGGAAATCTGCAGCAGCTGCCGCGCCAGCGGGCTGGTCTTGCGCCAGACCATGCCGATGGTGCGCGACGGCTCGGGGTCGCGGAAGCGCGCCAGCGAGACCGAGGCGGAGCGCGTCTCCACCGGCACCGCCATCTCCGGGATCAGGGTGACGCCGATGCCGGCGCTGACCATCTGCACCAGCGTCGACAGGGAGTTCGCATCCAGCATCTCGCGCGGCGGCGCCGATTGCATGTTGCAGAACGACAGCGCTTGGTCGCGGAAGCAGTGCCCCTCCTCGAGCAGCAGAAGCCGCATCTCGCGCATCATCTCGCGTGACGGCACCGGTGTGCCTTCATCGGCGCCCGGCCGCACCAGCAGGAATTTCTCCTCGAACAGCGCGACCTCGGTGAGCGATGGCTCCGACACCGGCAGCGCCACGATGGCGGTGTCGAGCCGTCCCTCCACCAGTTCCTGGATCAGCCGCGGCGTCATGGTCTCGCGCACGCGGATGTCGAGCTCCGGATGCATGCGCGTGAGATTCTTGGTGATCTTGGGCAGCAAATAGGGCGCGATGGTCGGGATCATGCCGATGCGCAGACGGCCGGCGAAGCGGTCTTGCGAAGCGCGCGCAAAATCGCCGAGCTCGTCGACCGAGCGCAGGATGTCGCGGACCCGTTGCGCCAGCTCCTCGCCGAACCGGGTCAGCGCGACCTGCCGGGCGCTGCGCTCCAGCAGCAGGCCGCCCAGCGCCTCCTCCAGCTCCTTGATCTGCATCGACAGGGCCGGCTGCGAGATCGAGCAGGACTCGGCCGCGCGGCCGAAATGTCCGTGACGGGCCAGCGCGTCGAAATACCGGAGCTGGCGCAGCGTCAGATTGATCATCAGAAAATCCTATCGCAGCGATCATTAAAGTCAACTTCCCCTGATAGGAGGCGGCGCTTAGAGTGGTTCTACCTGGTCAAGGGCGCGAGTTCGACGCCGCCAGAGGAGGTATTCATGGACGACACTTCGAAGTGCCCGTTTTCGGGCGGAAAACCCACGCGCACAAACCGCGATTGGTGGCCGACGCAGCTCAACATCGAGGTGCTGCACAAGAATTCGGACAAGTCCGATCCGATGGACAAGGACTTCGATTACGCCAAGGAGTTCAAGTCGCTCGACCTGAACGCGGTCATCAAGGACCTGACCGCCCTGATGACGGATTCGCAGGAATGGTGGCCGGCCGACTTCGGTCACTACGGCGGCCTGATGATCCGCATGGCCTGGCACAGCGCGGGCACCTACCGCATCACCGACGGCCGCGGTGGCGCCGGCGCCGGTCAGCAGCGTTTCGCCCCGCTCAACTCCTGGCCTGACAACGCCAATCTCGACAAAGCCCGCCGTCTGCTGTGGCCGATCAAGCAGAAATATGGCCGCAAGATTTCCTGGGCCGATCTGATGGTGCTCGCCGGCAACGTCGCGCTGGAATCGATGGGCTTCAAGACCTTCGGTTTTGCGGGCGGCCGCGCCGACGTCTGGGAGCCGGAAGAGCTCTATTGGGGCCCGGAAGGCACCTGGCTCGGCGATGAGCGCTACAGCGGCGAACGCCAGCTCGCCGAGCCGCTCGGCGCGGTGCAGATGGGCCTCATCTACGTCAATCCGGAAGGTCCGAACGGCAAGCCGGATCCGGTCGCCGCGGCCAAGGACATCCGCGAGACCTTCTTCCGCATGGCGATGAACGACGAGGAAACCGTCGCGCTGATCGCCGGCGGCCACACTTTCGGCAAGACCCATGGCGCGGGCGATCCGTCGCTGGTCGGCCCGGAGCCGGAAGCCGGCGCGCTGGAAGATCAGGGCCTTGGCTGGAAGAGCAAGCACGCTTCGGGCCTTGCGGGTGATTCCATCACCAGCGGCCTCGAGGTGACCTGGACGACGACGCCGACGAAGTGGAGCAACAACTTCTTCGAGAACCTGTTCAAGTACGAATGGGAGCTGACCAAGAGCCCGGGCGGCGCGAACCAGTGGACGGCGAAGGGTGCCGACGCCGTCATTCCCGACGCCTTCGACAAGTCGAAGAAGCATCGGCCGACCATGCTGACCACCGACCTGTCGCTGCGCTTCGATCCCGCCTACGAGAAGATCTCGCGACGTTTCCTGGAGAACCCGGATCAGTTCGCGGACGCCTTTGCCCGCGCCTGGTTCAAGCTCACCCATCGCGACATGGGTCCGATCCAGCGCTATCTCGGCCCGCTGGTGCCGAAGGAGACGCTGATCTGGCAGGACCCGATTCCGGCCGTGAACCACGAGCTGGTCGGCGAGCAGGACATCGCGGCGCTCAAGTCGAAGATCCTGGCCTCGGGCCTGACGGTGCCGGAGTTGGTCTCGACGGCCTGGGCGTCGGCCTCGACGTTCCGCGGCTCGGACAAGCGCGGCGGCGCCAACGGCGCGCGCATCCGCCTTGCTCCGCAGAAGGACTGGGAGGTGAACGACCCGGCCCAGCTCGCCAAGGTGCTCGGCAAGCTCGAAGCGATCCAGAAGGACTTCAACGCCTCATCCGGCGCGAAGAAGGTCTCGCTCGCGGACCTGATCGTGCTCGGCGGCACCGCCGCGGTCGAGAAGGCTGCCAAGGACGCCGGCGTCGAGGTCAAGGTCGGCTTCACGCCGGGCCGCATGGACGCCTCGCAGGAGGAGACGGACACCGCCTCGTTCGCACCGCTGGAGCCGCGGGCCGATGGTTTCCGCAACTACATCGGCAAGCGGCATCAGTTCATGCAGCAGGAGGAAGCGCTGGTCGATCGTGCGCAGCTGCTCAGGCTCACTGGCCCCGAGATGACGGTGCTGGTCGGCGGCCTGCGTGTACTCGGTGCCAATTCGAACGGTTCGAAGCACGGCGTGCTCACCACCAAGGTGGGAACGCTGAGCAACGACTTCTTCGTCAACCTGCTCGACATGAGCGCGCAGTGGACGGCCGCTGCCGACGGCACCTACGAGGCACGCGATCGCAAGACCAATGCGGTGAAGTGGACCGGCACCCGCGTCGATCTCATCTTCGGCGCACACTCGCAGCTTCGCGCCTTCGCCGAGGTCTATGCCACCTCGGACTCCAAGGAGAAGTTCGTCAAGGACTTCGCCAAGGCCTGGACCAAGGTGATGAATCTCGACCGCTACGACCTCGCGGCATGAGGGTGACACCTCTCCCGCTTGCGAGAGAGAGGGCGCAGTAGTCACAAGAAAGGGCGGCCGAGAGGCCGCCCTTTTTATCGTTTCCGATTGTGCTCACACGTCGAGTGTGCCTGCCTTCGCGGCAGCGTAGCGCTCGCCCACGACCTTCCAATTCAACGTGTTCCACCATGCCTTGAGATAATCGGCGCGGCGGTTCTGGTAGTTCAAGTAATAGGCGTGCTCCCAGACGTCGTTGCCGAGCAGCGCCCGCTTGCCGTCCATCATCGGATTGTCCTGATTGGGCCTTGTCTCGATTGCGAGCTTGCCGTCCTTGCTGACGGTCACGAACACCCAGCCCGAGCCGAACACGCGCCCGCCGGCAGCGTTGAAGTCCGTTTGCAATTTCTCCATGCCACCGAGATCGCTGTCGATCGCAGCGAGCAGGGCACCTTCCGGCTTGCCGCCGTTCGGTCCCATGATCTGCCAGAACATCGTGTGGTTGGCGTGGCCGCCCATGTTGTTGCGGACGCCAGTGCGGATCGCGTCGGGAACGGCGCCGAGATTGCCGAGCACCTCGCCGACCGGCTTTCCCGCGATCTGCGGATTGTCCTTGGCGAAATTGTTCAGGTTGGTGACGAACGCCTGATGATGGCGGTCGTGGTGGATCTCCATCGTCTTGGCATCGATATGCGGTTCCAGCGCATTCGCACGATAGGCCAAAGGATCGAGCTTGAACGGCCCTGCGGACGCCGCGGCGGCTTGCGCAAACGCCATACGCGGGGCAGCGGCAGCCGCGACGAGGCCGGTTGCAGTGAACATGAGGCGGCGCCGGGATATGGACGTCATTTGGTTCTCCTGTCTTGGGACGATCCGCTGATGAAGCGTACGGCGGTACGATAGTTACGCAACACCAACCAGTCCGGGTTTCGAACGCGGTCACTCCGACGCTGCGGCGGAAGCGCGCATGGCCTGCGATGATGCAGGCGGCACGGCAAAGAAAAAGGGCGGCCTCTCGGCCGCCCTTCGCGTTTCCGGACTGTCGCGAGGCCTTACTCGCCGGCGGCTTCGCGCGGGGCCTTCTCGCCCTCGCCGCCCTTGTCCTTGCCTTCGAGGTCTTCGCCCGTGGTCTGGTCGACCACCTTCATCGACAGGCGGGTCTTGCCGCGGTCGTCGAAGCCGAGCAGCTTGACCTTGACCTTGTCGCCTTCCTTGACGACGTCCGAGGTCTTCTGCACGCGATTGGCCGCGAGCTGGCTGATGTGGACGAGACCATCCTTGGAACCGAAGAAGTTCACGAAGGCGCCGAACTCCATCACCTTGACGACAGTGCCGTCATAGATCTGGCCGACTTCCGGATCGGACGCGATCGACTTGATCCACTTGATCGCCGCCTTCATCGCCTCGCCGTCGCTGGAGGCGACCTTCACGGTGCCGTCATCCTCGATGTTGACCTTGGCGCCGGTCTTCTCGACGATCTCGCGGATCACCTTGCCGCCGGTACCGATCACTTCGCGGATCTTGTCGGTGGCGATCTTGAAGGTCTCGATGCGCGGCGCGTATTCGCCGAGCTCGGCGCGGGCCGCGGTGAGGGCCTTGGCCATCTCGCCGAGGATATGGATGCGGCCGTCCTTGGCCTGAGCCAGCGCGACCTTCATGATCTCTTCGGTGATGCCCTCGATCTTGATGTCCATCTGGAGCGAGGTGATGCCCGCTTCCGTGCCGGCGACCTTGAAGTCCATGTCGCCGAGATGGTCCTCGTCGCCGAGGATGTCCGAGAGAACCGCAAAGCGCTTGTCTTCGAGGATCAGGCCCATCGCGATGCCCGCGGTCGGCCGCTTCAGCGGCACGCCCGCATCCATTAGCGCCAGCGAGGCGCCGCAGACCGAAGCCATCGAGGACGAGCCGTTGGACTCGGTGATCTCCGAGACCACGCGCGTGGTATAGGGGAATTCATGGTGCGGCGGCAGCACCGGACGAATCGCGCGCCAGGCCAGCTTGCCGTGGCCGATCTCGCGGCGCTTGGTGCCGCCGAGGCGGCCGGTCTCGCCGACCGAATAGGGCGGGAAGTTGTAGTGCAGCAGGAACGTTTCCTTGTAGGTTCCGGACAGCGCGTCGATGTACTGCTCGTCCTCGCCGGTGCCGAGCGTGGTCACGACCATCGCCTGGGTCTCGCCGCGGGTGAACAGCGCCGAGCCGTGGGCGCGGGGCAGCACGCCGACTTCGGCGACGATGTTGCGCACCGTCTTGCTGTCGCGGCCGTCGATGCGCTTGCCGGTATCGAGGATATTCCAGCGAACGATCTTGGCCTCGAGCTCCTTGAACACGCCGGCGACACGGAGCTTGTCGTATTTCGGCTCCTGGCCCTCCGGGAAGTAGTGGGCCATCACCTTTTCCTTGACGACGCCGACGGCGGCATAACGCTGCTGCTTGATCGGAATCGCGTAGGCGGCGCGCAGCTCCTGCTCGACCAGGCCGAGCATCTCCTTCTCGAGCGCGGCGTTGTCGATGACGGTGACTTCGCGCGGCTCCTTGGCGGCCTTCTCGGCGAGCTCGATGATCGCGTTGATGACAGGCTGGAAGTGGCGGTGACCAAACATCACCGCGCCGAGCATGATGTCTTCGTTCAGTTCCTTGGCTTCCGATTCCACCATCAGCACGGCGTCGGCAGTGCCGGCGACGACGAGGTCGAGCTGGGTGTCGACCATCTCGTCGAGCGTCGGATTGAGGATGAACTCGTCATTGGCGAAGCCGACGCGGGCCGCGCCGATCGGGCCCTTGAACGGCACGCCGGACAGCGTCAGCGCCGCGGAGGCCGCGACCATCGCCACGACGTCGGGATCGTTCTCCATATCGTGCGACAGCACGGTGACGATCACCTGGGTCTCGTTGCGCCAGCCGTCGACGAACAGCGGGCGGATCGGTCGGTCGATCAGGCGGGAGACCAGCGTCTCCTTCTCGGTCGGACGGCCCTCGCGCTTGAAATAGCCACCGGGAATGCGGCCCGCAGCGTAGGCCTTTTCCTGGTAATCGACGGTCAGCGGCAGGAAGTCGACGCCTTCGCGCGGCGCCTTCGCCGCGACGACGGTGGCGAGCACCACGGTCTCGCCATAGGTGGCGACGACGGCGCCGTCGGCCTGGCGGGCGATCTTGCCGGTTTCGAGCTTGAGTGGGCGTCCGCCCCAGTCGATCTCGACTGAATGCTTATTGAACATAGAGGTCTTCTTTCATGGGTTCTCGAAAGAAGGGACGGCTCTCGAAAAACAAAAACCATGCGCAAGATTGCGGGACGCTGATCGGAGCGGATGATCAGCGTCCTGCGATCCTGCCATGGTTTTTGGATGTCGGATGGCGTCCATCCTTTCGGGTCATACGGGCGCCTTGCCCGTTGTGCCCAGCCGCCGGATTGCCGCTGGACTGTCAGTCGGCACGACTGCGAACACCGAACCGCGGTCTTCGCCGTTCATGCCCGGATGCCGGCCGCCAACGACCTGCATCCGACGTGCGCGCAACCTCGATCAAAAAGCTTAAAACAAGCGCTTTCGTTCGAAACCACGCGCGAAAACGCGCGCCGGTGGCGCGCGCAGGAACTCTTAACGACGAATATTGTGCTTCTCGAGCAGCGCCTTGTACCGCGCCTCGTCCTTCTTCTTGAGGTAGTCGAGGAGCGAGCGGCGGGTCGAGACCAGCTTCAAGAGGCCACGACGCGAATGGTTGTCCTTCACGTGGGTCTTGAAATGGTTGGTGAGGTTGTTGATGCGTTCCGACAGGATCGCGACCTGAACCTCGGGCGAGCCGGTGTCGCCGGCCTTGGTGGCATTCGTCTTGATGACTTCCGCTTTGCGTTCTGCGGCAATCGACATCGTCAATTTCTCTCGTTGCGACCGGGGCTGGCAGTCAGGCCGGTCAGGTTGAACACACGCTTGGGGATGATTTCGCCATTGCCAACTTCGGCAAGCGCCAAAAGACGGCCTGCCACCGTGACATAGACTGTGCCGCTACAAGTGGGCGCATCCCGTCCGCGCAACAAAACGGCCTGGCCCCGATGGAGCCTTGCCGCATCAGCCCGAGTGACGGCCAGTGCCGGGATGTCGTCCAGCGCGGTCTCAACGGGCAAAAGCGCGTCGGCGAGGCTGCCCTCGCCGGACGCGGCTCTATCGCACAAAGCCTCCAACTGATCCAGCGGAATCATGTCGTTTTCGCCAAATGGGCCGACCAGGGTCCGCCTCAGCGCGCAGATATGGCCGTAAGTGCCGAGAATCCGGCCCATATCGCGGGCGAGCGCCCGCACATAGGTGCCCTTGCCGCATTCGGCCTCGAACACGGCCCGGTCGTTATCTGGTTGATCGACAAGGGTTAAATGGTGAATCTCGACCGGGCGGGGCGCCAGTTCCACAACCTCGCCGTCGCGGGCGAGGTCATAGGCGCGCTCGCCCTGGACCTTGATCGCCGAATAGCGCGGCGGGATCTGCTCGATCACCCCGGTGAAGCGGGGCAGCAGGGCCAGGATGGCCTCCCGGCTCGGTCGCTGGTCCGAGGTCGCGGTCACCCGGCCCTCGATGTCGTCGGTATCGCGCTCCTGGCCCCAGCAGACCGTGAAGCGGTAGCGCTTGCGGCCGTCCATCACGAAGGGGACGGTCTTGGTGGCTTCCCCGAGCGCGATCGGCAAGCCCCCCGAGGCGAGCGGATCGAGCGTGCCGGCGTGTCCGGCGCGCTTGGCGTTGAACAGGCGCTTGAGCACGGCGACGGCCTGCGTCGAGGTCATGCCGATCGGCTTGTCGAGCACGACCCAGCCATGGACGTCGCGGCGGTCGCGGCGGACCTGGTTGCCCTTCTGCTGCTTGGCGCGCGGATCGTTGTTGACGCGGCGCGGCTCCTGATGCGGCTGCGAATTGCCGCCCATCTCCGCGAAATCGTTGGTCTGCGCGTCGCGCTGATCGGTGTCGTTGCCGCCGATCGTGCCGTGAGCGGGGTCCATGGTCATTGCTCTTCTTCCCGATCCGAATGCGGATCCTGTTCCAGGTCCTTCTGCACCGCAGGCGTTCGCAAAAGCTTCTCGATCCGTTCCGCTTCGTCGAATCGTTCGTCGACGCGGAAGCGAATGTCAGGTGCAAATTTCAGGTTAACGCGCCGCGCGACCTCGCCGCGCAAGAACTTCTTGTTGCGCTCGAGCGCAGCGATGACGATCTCGGTGTCGCGGCCACCGAGCGGCATCACGTAGACCGTTGCGAGCTTCAGGTCGGGCGACATCCGCACCTCCGGCACGGTGATGATGTGACCTTCGAGGTCGGCATCATGCACATTGCCTTGCGCCAGAATATCGGCCATCGCGTGGCGAACCTGCTCGCCGACGCGCAGCTGACGCTGCGAGCCGCCGGGCGCGGAACTCTTCTTCTGATGATGCCGTGGCATTTTTCGAAAATCACCTCGTCATGCCCGCATCTGGGACACGGGCATTGTCATTTGTCCTGTTGAAACGAAGAGGGGGTGGATGGCCGGAAACATCCGGCCATCGCACTCCCGCAATCTCAGTTCAAAAAGATCCGAACGCTTCGGTAAGATTTGGACTTACAGGGAGCGCTGGATCGTCTCCACGCGATAACACTCGATCACGTCACCGGCACGCATGTCGTGGTAGTTCTCGAAGGCCATGCCGCATTCCTGGCCGGACTGGACTTCCTTCACTTCGTCCTTGAAGCGCTTCAGCGTCGACAGCTTGCCTTCGTGCACGACGACGTTGTCGCGGATCAGGCGCACATTGGCGCCGCGTTCCACGGTGCCGTCGGTGACGCGGCAGCCGGCGACCTTGCCGACCTTGGAGATGTTGAAGATCTCCAGGATCTCGGCATTGCCCAGCATGGTTTCGCGCAAGGTCGGCGCGAGCAGACCGCTCATCGCCTTCTTCACGTCGTCCACGAGGTCGTAGATGATGTTGTAGTAGCGGATCTCGATGCCGTTGCGCTTGGCGGCCGCAGCGGCCTCCTTGTTGGCGCGAACCGAGAAGCCGATGATCGCGGCGTTGAAGCCTTCGGCCAGCGTCACGTCGGATTCCGAGATGCCGCCGACGCCGGCATGCAGGATGCGGGCGGCGACCTCGTCAGTGCCGAGCTTCTCCAGCGAGCCGAGGATGGCTTCCAGCGAGCCCTGCACGTCGGCCTTGACGATCAGCGGGAATTCCTTGCGGCCCGCCGTCTTCAATTGCGACATCATCTGCTCGAGCGAGCCGCGCATGCCGGAGATCGAGGCTGCCGCGTTCTCGCGCTTCTGGTGCGCGCGGTAGCTGGTGACCTGGCGGGCGCGGGCTTCGTTCTCGACCACCGCGAGACGATCGCCGGCCTCGGGCGGGCCGTTGAAGCCGAGCACCTCGACCGGCACCGAGGGGCCGGCCTCCTGCACGGTCTCGCCCTGATCGGAGATCAGCGCGCGGACGCGGCCCATTTCGGCACCGGCGACGATGATGTCGCCGACGCGAAGCGTGCCGCGCTGCACCAGCACGGTCGCGACCGGACCGCGGCCGCGATCGAGCTTGGCCTCGATCACGGTGCCTTCGGCCGGACGCTCCGAATTGGTCTTGAGGTCGAGGATTTCGGCCTGCAGCGCGATCATCTCGAGCAGCTTGTCGAGGTTGGTCTTGTTCTTGGCGGACACCTCGACGTCGACGACTTCGCCGCCGAAAGATTCCACCTGCACCTCGTGCTGGAGCAGCTCGGTGCGCACGCGCTCGGGCTTGGCATCGGGCTTGTCGATCTTGTTGATGGCAACGATGATCGGCACGCCGGCCGCCTTAGCGTGATTGATGGCTTCGACCGTCTGCGGCATCACGCCGTCATCGGCCGCGACCACCAGCACGACGATGTCGGTCACCTTGGCGCCGCGGGCACGCATCGCGGTGAACGCGGCGTGGCCGGGCGTATCGATGAAGGTGATCTTCTTGCCGGTTTCAGGCGATGTCACCTGATAGGCGCCGATGTGCTGGGTGATGCCGCCGGCTTCGCCGGAGACCACGTTGGCGTGACGGAGCGCGTCGAGCAGCGAGGTCTTGCCGTGGTCGACGTGACCCATGACGGTCACCACGGGCGAACGGGTTTCGGTGTCGGTCGAATCGTCGGTCGCGTCGAACAGACCTTCTTCAACGTCGGAGGCGGCAACGCGCTTGACGGTGTGGCCAAGCTCTTCGGCAATCAGCTGCGCGGTGTCGGCGTCGATCACGTCGGTGATCTTGTGCATCGCGCCCTGCTTCATCAGCATGCGGATGACGTCGACCGCGCGTTCGGACATGCGGTTGGCGAGTTCCTGGATGGTGATCGCTTCCGGAATGACCACTTCGCGGATGAGCTTTTCCTTGGGCTCGTTCGAAGCGTGGCCCTTAAGGCGCTGGGTGCGGCGGCGGAACGAGGCGATCGAGCGCTCGCGCACCTCATCGGCATTGAGCGCGGTGACGACGGTCAGGCGGCCGCGCTCCTTCTGCGGGCCGGGCTTGTGGGTGGGCTTGGGGGCTACCACGGGACGCGCGGCGCCGCCGGGACCGCGGCGGATCTGGCGCGGCGCCTCGTCGTCGTCAGCTTCGGCCGCAACGGCGGGGCCGCGGCCAGCCGGTCCACCCGGACGCTGCGCGGTCGTGGTTGCAGGGCGCGCCGTCGTGGTTCCCGGACGTGCTGTGGTGGTGGTCCCAGGTCGGGACGCAGGCGCACCGGGGCGCGGTGCGGAAGCGGCGGGTGTTGCGGTCGCGGGGCGCGCGGCGGATGTCGGCTGCTCACCCTCGCCGAAACGCTTCTTGGCCTCGGTCTCGGCCTTGCGCTTGGCTTCGTCCTCGTGACGGTGGCGCTCTTCCTCGGCCTTGCGGCGGGATTCGGCGGCTTCGCGCTCGGCGCGCTCGGCAGCCTCACGGGCGGCGCGGCGCTGGGCCTCTTCCTCGGCCTGGCGGCGTTCCTCGACCTCGCGCAGCTTGGCGTCGGCGAGCGCGCTGGCACGCGCCGAACGCTCGTCCTCGGTGAGGGTGCGAAGCACCACGCCGGAACCGGCGTTGCGCGGTGGGGGCGGAGCCGGACGCGGCGGCGCGGCGGGTGCGGCCGGTGCCGGCTTTGCCGTCACCTCGGGCGCGTGCGGCTCGGGTCCGTCGCCAATGCGGCGCTTGCCGCGCTTCTCGACCACGACCTGCTTGCTGCGGCCATGGCTGAAGCTCTGGCGCACGGTGCCCGTTTCGACGCGCGGCTTGAGCGATAGCGTCTTGCTCGGAACGCTCAGCTTCTTGTCGCCAGGGGTCTTGGTATCAACCATTCAGCAGTCCTAATCCTGATTTATCAGTGTTGTGCGTTGCCGCACCATCCAATCGGGTCGTCGTTGTCTCTCAGAAATCCTGGCCGGGTTTTTCGGCAGTCTTGTCGTCGTCCGCCATCCGGTATCGGACCAGGATCTGGCTACGTGACAGGAATGGCTTGCTCGCCGGGCCCGCGAGCAGGGCAGCATGTATCACATTTGACCGGGTCAGTGCCAAATCCAATTCTACCGATTTCAGAGCGGTGACGACGGGAATCTGCGCCTTAGCACCGCGATTCCCGGCATTCTGACGCGCCAGCATGTCCAATTTGCGGATTCCGTCCGCGGCCCCGTCGCTGGCATGGATCAGGACCTCGACCGTTCCTTCCCGCAGGGCGCTCTCGACCTTGCCGAAGCCGGCCACGACCTGACCCGCCTTGGCGGCGATCCCAAGGGCTTCGGTCACGCTCCGGACCAGGAGCGCCTCGATGTCGGTGGGAAGCGTCTGAGGGATGCGCAGCTCGCGCTTGAAGGCCTTGCTAAATTGGTGACGCCGCACCGCTTCCGCAACCGTCTTGCGGGAGGCGGTGAGCCACATCCCGCGTCCGGGCAGCTTGCGCTTGAGATCGGGAACTATTTGTCCGTCAGGCGATGCAACGAAGCGGATCAGCTCGTCGATCGGCCGGACCTCGCGGCTGACCGCGCACATGCGCATGGTCGCGGACCTTTCGGTCCGCGGCCCATGGTCAAGTTCGAGGTCGGAATCTGCAAGCATCCGGGCGACATTCTCCTTTGCCCTTAAGCCGGTTGATCTTCGGTCGCCTCGGCCTCCTCGGTGGGCTTGGCGAGATCGGCTTCGGTGATCCAGCCGGCCTTGACGCGGGCCTGCATGATCATCGCTTCGGCGTCGTCACGGGAGATGTCGATGCCGTCGAGCGCACCGGCGTGCTTGGTCGGCTCGCTGCCTTCCTTGCGCTCGGTCCAGCCGACCAGATCGTCGGTGGCGCAGCCGGCGAGGTCCTCGACGCTCTTGATGTCGTTCTCGCCGAGCTTCACCAGCATCTTCGAGGTCACGCCGGGCACGTCCTTGAGCGCGTCCTCGACGCCGAGCTCCTTGCGCCTCGCCTCGAGCTCGGCTTCCTGCTGCTCCAGATATTCGCGGGCGCGGTTCTGCAGCTCCTGCGCGGTCTCCTCGTCGAAGCCCTCGATGCCGGCGAGCTCCTTGACGTCCACCATCGCGAGCTCCTCGACCGAGGTGAAGCCCTCGGACGCCAGCAGCTGGCCGACCACTTCGTCGACGTTGAGCGATTCCATGAAGACCCGGGTCGAGTTCTCGAAGTCGGCCTGGCGGCGCTCCGATTCCTCCTGCTCGGTCAGGATGTCGATATCCCAGCCGGTGAGCTGCGAGGCCAGGCGCACGTTCTGGCCGCGGCGGCCGATCGCGAGCGAGAGCTGGTTGTTGGTGTCGGGCACCACGACCTCGATGCGCTCGCGGTCCTCGTCGATCACGACCTTGGAGACTTCCGCCGGCGCCAGCGCGTTGACCACGAAGGTCGCGATGTCGGGCGACCATGGAATGATGTCGATCTTCTCGCCCTGCAGCTCGTTGACCACGGCCTGCACGCGCGAGCCGCGCATGCCGACGCAGGCGCCGACCGGATCGACCGAGGAATCGCGGGAAATCACGCCGATTTTCGCGCGCGAGCCCGGATCGCGGGCCACCGCCTTGATCTCGACGATGCCGTCATAGATCTCCGGCACTTCCTGCGCGAACAGCTTCGCCATGAACTGGGGATGGGTGCGGGAGAGGAAGATCTGCGGGCCTCTCGTCTCGCGGCGGACGTCGAAGATGTAGGCGCGAACGCGGTCGCCGTTGCGGAATACTTCGCGCGGCAGCATCTCGTCGCGGCGGATGATGGCTTCGCCGCGGCCGAGATCGACGATCACGCTGCCATATTCGACGCGCTTGACGACGCCATTGACGATGTCGCCGATGCGGTCCTTGAACTCCTGGAACTGCCGGTCGCGCTCGGCCTCGCGCACCTTCTGCACGATGACCTGCTTGGCCGATTGCGCGGCGATGCGGCCATATTCCAGCGGCGGCAGGGTGTCGGCGATGGTGTCGCCGACCTGGGCGCCGGGATTGGCGCGCTGCGCGTCCACCAGCGAGATCTGGTTGGAGTGATTCTCGACCTTGTCGACCACCAGCATGTGGCGCGACAGCCGCAGCTCGCCCTTCTTCGGGTCGATCTCGGCATGAACGTCAGTCTCGCTGCCGTAACGGGCGCGCGCCGCCTTGGCGATGGCGTCCTCCATGGCCGCGATGACGATGCCGCGGTCGATCGACTTTTCGCGTGCGACGGCGTCGGCGATCTGAAGCAATTCGAGTCGGTTGGCGCTGACTGCCATGGCTAGTCTCCTTGGTCAGGCTCGATCTCGCCGCGCCGCGCGCGTTCGGCGGCAAGGCGATGTTTCTTCGTGTTGGTCGGGGCCGGCTTCTTCTTCGGCTTGGTGTTCTTGGTGATCTTCGCACTGATCTCCGCGTGCGGTGCAGCCGGCGGCTCCAGTCCGAGATCCCTGCGCATCTTGCGCTCCTCGGCCTTGCCACGGCGCATGGATTCCGCGATCAGCTCATCGGTCAGCACCAGGCGTGCCTCGCCGATATCCTCCATGGTCAGGAGAACGTCGGCATCGTCGCCGGCCTTGGCATCGTCGCGATGCAGATGCACGCGGTCGCCCTCGACCGCGCCGAGCGTGCCGCGGAAGCGCTTGCGCCCATCATGCGCGACCGCCATCTCGATCTTCACCAGGTGCCCGGAATAGCGCTCGAAATCGGAGCGGCGCACCAGGGGGCGATCGATTCCCGGCGAAGAGATCTCGAGGCGATAGGCTCGGTCGATGGGATCGGCGACGTCGAGCACGGGCGACAGGGCCCGCGAGATCGCCTCGCAATCCTCGATCTGCATCGAGCCGTCCGGCCGCTCGGCCATGATCTGCACGGTGCAGCCGGCCTCGCCGGAAATGCGGATCCGGACCAGGCGGTAGCCCATGCCCTGGAGCACGGGACCTGCCACCGCGGACACCCGTGCCGCGACGCCGGGCTCGACCACGAGCCGCGGCTCGGCCAGCAATTCGGCATCCGTGGAACCAGGGTTCGGTTCGGTCATGTCCAGGGTCAGAGCGCTCGTTGGTTAAGGCTTGGGTTAAGGCTTGGTTACGATTTCAAAGCCCGCTTCGGAACTTTCCCGACGACACGTCGGGCGCATCTCCCGCCGAGCCGCGTTCAGGTAATAAAAAAGAGCGGGTCCTTGCGGGCCCACTCTCACTACGCGGATCGTATGAGAAGATGAATTGGCGCTGATATAGCCCTTTCCGCTTCTCCGGACAAGGCCCATTGCAGCGGGAACGGGGCCTTTTTGCGCCCGTCTGCGGGCCCTGCAACGCTTCCTTCATCAAGCAGGCCTAGATTTCCCGATTGTGGGGCGGCTTGGACCTAGGGCGCACCCGCGGCGTGCCCCGTTCGAGTTGCGTTTTCATGACCGTTGCCACGTCGCTCATTCCTGGACTGGACGATATCGTCAAGCGCGGCGACCCGAGGCGTCGTGGCGAGATCGCGCGCGCCATTTCCCAGCTGTTCTTCCAGGACGCGGAAAAGCTCCGCCCTGAACTGATCGATCTCTTCGACAATCTCCTGATCGATCTCGTCCCGCATGCCGAGCTGGCCTCGCGCGCCGATCTGGCCGAGCGTTTCTCGCGCCTGAACAACGCGCCGCCGCACCTCGTCAATCAGCTCGCGCGCGAAAACGAGATCGCGGTCGCCGGCCCCGTGCTGCGCCGCTCGCCAGTGCTCGACGACGCGGCTCTGGTCGAGATCGCGCGCTTGAAGGGCCAGGGTCATCTGTTGGCGATGACTGAGCGTCCAGCTTTGTCTCCCGCCGTCACCGACGTGCTGGTCGAGCGCGGCGATCGCGACGTGGTGCGCCGTGCCGCCGCCAATGCCGGTGCGGTGTTCTCGCCGGGCAGCTATTCCGAGATGATCAAGCGCGCGGCGCAGGACGGCGTGCTGACGCTGAAGATCGGCCAGCGCAACGACCTTTCCGGCGAGCACCTGAAGCAGCTGCTCGATGGCACGCTCGACGTCATCCGCCGCCGCCTCTCCACCGTGGTCAATCCCGCGCGCCAGGTCGAGATCAAGCGCGCGATGGCGGCGATCGAGGAGGCCGCGCTGCCGCCGGGTCCGCGCCGCGATTTCTCCGCGGCACAGCGCACGGTGCTGACCTTGA
This sequence comes from Bradyrhizobium sp. IC3195, assembly GCF_020193585.1. Taxonomy (NCBI): domain Bacteria; kingdom Pseudomonadati; phylum Pseudomonadota; class Alphaproteobacteria; order Hyphomicrobiales; family Nitrobacteraceae; genus Bradyrhizobium; species Bradyrhizobium sp. IC3195. The sequence goes on from NZ_JADYVG010000021.1 coordinate 109,094, forward strand.
ATCGCGAAGGCCATCTCGGCGAGAGCGCGCTGCTCGGTTTCGCCAAGGCGCACAAATACGAGGAATCGGTCGCCGCGCTGTCGGCGATGTCGGGCGTTCGCCTCCAGGTCCTCGACCGCCTGATCGCAGGCGACCGCTACGATCCGCTGCTGATCCTCGGTCGGGTGCTGAACCTCGGCTGGCCCACGGTACGCGCGCTTATCCTGCTCTGGTACGGCTCGAACCGCACGCCGGCCGACGCCGACATCGAGGCCGCCCGCATCAACTTCACGCGCCTGATGCCGACGACCGCCGAACGCGTCGTGAATTTCTGGCGCAACCGGCAGACGATTTGAAGAACAGGCTTTGTCGTCATGGCCGGGCATAGCCGTCCGAAGGACGGCGTCGCTCGCGCTCGCCTATGTCCCGGCCATCTACGTTCTTCGTCACACGGAGAGGAAGTGCGTGGATGCCCGGGGCAAGCCCGGGCATGACGACTGCGGATGGAGTGCACGCGAAATCTACACCCGCCTGAACCGCAGATAAGCCGCCTTGCGTCCCTCGCGCGCGGCCTTTCGGCCGTAGCGCGTCATGGTGTAGCCCGGCCATGGAAGCCGGAAATCGTCGGCGCGTTCGGCCAGCCAGACGAAGTCCTGCGAGCGCGCAAGATGCGCCAGTGTCCAGGCGCAGTAATCGTCGATGTCGCAGACGAAGCGGAATTCGCCGCCTCGCTTGAGCACGCGCGCCATCGCGGCAATGGTGCGGTCCTGGACGAAGCGCCGCTTCCAGTGTCGCCGCTTCGGCCAGGGATCGGGATGGATCAGGTCGATCCGCGACAGCGACTCCTTGGGAAGCCAAGCCAAGAGCTCGGCGGCATCGCCCGCGAACAGGCGGATGTTGCCGATGTTGGCCGCCTCGATCTGCGCGAGGATCTTGGCCATGCCGTTGACATAGGGCTCACAGCCGATGAAGCCGGTGGTGGGGAAGTTCTGTGCCTCGGCCGCGAGATGCTCGCCGCCGCCGAAGCCGATCTCGAGCCTGACGTCGTCGGCTGCGGGATCGAAGATGTCGCGGGCGTCCGCCGGCGCCTCACCGTCGATATCGAGGGCAAGATGCGGCAGCAGCTGCTCGATCAAGCCGGCCTGGTGCTGCCTCAGCTTGTGGCCCTTGCGGCGCCCGAAGAAGGCACGCTCGCTGTCGTCGCGGTCGGGGCTTGATTTACGCTCGCTCATCGCAGCGTCTGATACAGGCGATGGAGCAGCCGCGCGCGCGGTGCGAGCGAGGAGATATAGAGCTGCTCATAATGAGTGTGTGCACCCTTGCCGTCGACGCCGAGCCCGTCGAGGGTTGCGGTGAAGGGAGCGGTGAAATTGCCGTCCGAGCCGCCGCCGGTGTGGGTGTCGATCAGCTCGAAGCCGATCTCGCCGGCGAGCGTCCTGGCATGCTCGTACAGCGAGGCGCCTGCATTGCTCTTCTCGTAAGGCGGCCGGTTGAGCTCGCCGGTGACCGTGACGGTGACGCCCTCGGTCTTCGAGGTCAAAGAGAGAATCTTGCCGACGAACTCGTCCGCGTCCTTGAGGCTCACGACGCGCAGATCGACTTCCGCATAGGCCTCCTCGGGCGTGACGTTGGGGCGCGTGCCGCCGCGCACCACGCCGACATTGACGGTCACGCCGCGCGCAACATCGTTCATTCCTTCCAGCGCCAGGATGACGTTGCCGAGTTCGCGGACGGCGCTGCGGCCGTCTTCGGGCCGCGAGCCGGCATGCGCGGGCACGCCCTTGATGAATACCCGGAAGCGTCCGACGCCCTTGCGCCCGGTGACGATCTTGCCGCCGTCGCGCGCCGGCTCGGTCACCAGCACGTATTTGGCGTTGCGCCCTTCCTGCTCGATCAGCGCGCGCGAGGTCGGGCTGCCGATCTCCTCGTCGGAGGTGAACAGATGCGTGATGCCGAGCGGCGAGCGATCGCCCGTCGCGCAAAGCGCGCGGAAGGCGTGGTGGGCGATGTAGGCGCCGCCTTTCATGTCGTAGATGCCCGGACCGAACGCGACGTCGCCTTCGACCTTGAACGGCAGGCGCTCGATGAAGCCGATGGGATGGACGGTATCGAGATGGCTCAGCACCAGGATGCCCGGCTGATCCTGCCCCCAATTCGTGCGCGCCACGAGATGATCGCCGCAGCCGTCCGTGCCGGCGATGCGCTCGAGCGTGACGGGCAGGTCGCCGTATTGCTCCGCGACCACGGAGACCAGCTTGTTGACCTGTTCAGGTGCTTCCGTCGGCGTCTCGATCTCCACCCAGCGGCGGATGCCATCGAGAATAGTTTGTGAATCGAACCAATTGGAGCCGGTCATGGACGCATCTGTGCCTTTGAATCGCATCATCGAAGCGGACGCGCATCAAAGCGCGGTCGTAAATGACGACATAGGCCAGATTTGATGCAGTCTCAAATCGCGGGGGACATGAGCTTCAACGCTTGTCCGGACCTTCGCGGGCCGCAATCTGCTCGACGAGATCGACGATCGAGCGGCGCATCTTCGAATCAGTGATTCGCGTGAACGCCTTGGTCAAAGCGAGCCCTTCGGAGGTGGCGAGAAAGTCCGAGACGTAAGAGGGCGAGGCGCCTTCGCTGAAGCCATCCGGACCCGGCACGCCGCTCGGGCCGCCCTCGAACAGGAAGGACACCGGCACCTGCAGAATCTCCGCGATCTGCTGGATGCGGCTTGCGCCGACCCGGTTGGTGCCCTTCTCGTACTTCTGAATCTGCTGGAAAGTCAGGCCCAAAGCTTCACCGAGCTTCTCCTGGCTCATGCCCAACATGATGCGGCGCATGCGCACGCGACTGCCGACATATTTGTCAACAGGGTTGGGCGCTTTCGACATTTCCTCAGCCCTCCAAACACCACCTTCGGCGCAATGATCAAGCATGCCTCGGGTGCAGCACCGTCAAAATCAAACCCTGTTATTGGGAAACATTGCGGAGAAATTTAGCAATGCACCGCCATCTTTCGCAGCCGGTGCAGAATGGGGAGCCCGCGTGCAGTCTGTCAACCGTGGGACTACGGTTGTCAAAGGATTCCGGCCGCTGCGGCGGCGGTGCGATCAGGGCTGGCGTTTGCCTATTCGTCGGCGGACCGCCAGCAGCACGGCCACCGCGACGAGCATGATTGCGGGCACATCACCCACCCGTGCATAAACGGTCGATGGGATCGCGGCCGGCAGGTTTGCGTCCAAAATGCCTTCGAGGCCGAGACCGAGGCTCGCGACGGTGCGGCCGACCGGATCGATCACTGCGGAGATGCCGGTATTGGCCGAGCGGACCAGCGGCAATCCGAGCTCGATCGCGCGCATCCGCGACTGCTCCAGGTGCTGGTAGGGACCGGTCGAGATGCCGAACCAGCCGTCATTGGTCAGGTTCACGATCCAGCCCGGACGTTCGTTGCGTACAGCCACTTCGTCGGGAAAGATCGCCTCGTAGCAGATCAGCGGCAACGCGGGCGGCGCGCCGGCAACGGGGAGCGCATGCCGCACGGTGCCTGGAATGAAGCCGCCGCGCACACGCGTCAGTTGCTCGAAACCGAGCTTCTCCATCAACGACTGGTACGGAAGAAATTCTCCGAACGGTACCAGATGCAGCTTGTCGTAGACGGCGAGCACGCTGCCGTCGTGATCGATCACGTAGATCGAGTTGTAGGCGCGCGTGATCGGCGTGCCCCGCGGCACATCGGGCGCGCGGACCGATCCCGTGATCAGCACCGTGCCCTTCGGCAACAGATCGGCGATTTGCGCCATCGCGTCGGCTTCGCGGGTCAGGAAGAACGGGAAGGCGGATTCCGGCCAGATCAGGATGGTGGCATCGCGCACGCCGGTCGATTGCGGGCCGGAGGCGCGGTCCGACAGCGCAAGGTACTTCTTCATCACCTCCGGCTTGGCGGCATAGTTGAATTTCTCGTCCTGCTGCAGGTTGGGCTGCATCAGGCGCAGCTTGGCGCCGGATACGATCGTGGTCGGATGCAGCGACAGGCGGATTGCGCCAAAGATGCTCATGACGAGCAGGAGCGCGACGGCCGCGGCCGGCACCCGCCATTGCAGGCGCCGATCCGACGTGCGGTCGATCAGCGTCGCCGGGCTCGCGAAGATCGCAATCGTCAGGAACGTCATGCCCCACAGGCCGATCAGCGAGGCCGTCTGCGCCAGCGGCAATGGCTCGGACAACGCATAGCCGAACGTGTTCCAGGGGAAGCCGGTCAGCGCATGGCCGCGCAGCCATTCGCTGATGGTGAGGCTCGCTGCGAGCGCCAGCACGCGCGTGGCGTTCTTGCTCCAGAGCAGGCGCGCCAGCGCAAAGCCGATCGCCGTGAAGATCGAAAGATAGGCCGGCAGGCCCAGCACCGCGAACGGCGTCAGCCAGGCGAATGTGTCGGCTTCGACGAAGAAGGCGTAGCCGATCCAGTAGAGGCCGGGCACGAAATAGCCGAGCCCGAACCAATAGCCGGTCAAGGCGGCGGCGGGCACGCCGCCATAGCGGCCGGCCCCGGCGCCGTCGATCAGCCAGACCAGCACCGGGAAGGTGACGAACAGCACCGGAAAGAGGTTGAACGGTGCCAGCGCCAGCACCGACAGCGCTCCGGCCGCCATGGCGACGACTGCGCGCTGCCATCCCCAGGTAAGGATGATGGCGAGCGCAATTTGCCGAAGGCGCTGCGATGGGCTCACTGCGAGGCGGCCCCGTCGCGCGGCGGCGATGTCGGCGTGTCGCTGGCCGGCGCTTGTCCGCTCTCCGGCGTGGCTTCACGCCGCCGGCTCTCGCGCTGGGTGCGGGGCGCCGGGCGTTCCTTCCGCGTCGCGATGCGCAGCCGCTTGACGCGGCGCGGATCGGCATCGAGCACCTCGACCTCGTAATTGCCGGGGCCCGAGATCACCTCGCCGCGCACCGGCAGGCGCCCGACGAAGCTGACGAGATAGCCGCCCAGCGTCTCCACCTCCTCGCCTGCCTCGCCGGTGACGAAATCCTCGCCGATCACCGAGCGGACGTCGTCGAGGCTGGCGCGGGCGTCGGCGATGAAGGCGTTGTCGGGCAGGCGCACGATCGAGGGCGGCTCGTCGCTATCGTGCTCGTCGTCGATCTCACCGACGATCTGCTCGACGATGTCCTCGATCGAGACCAGCCCGTCGCTGCCGCCATATTCGTCGACCACCAGCGCCAGATGGATGCGCGAGGCCTGCATCTGCGCGAGCAGGTCGATCGCCCGCATCGACGGCGGTACGTAGAGCAGCTTGCGGATGATGTGCGCCTCGTGAAGCGGCAGCGCGAGATCGACCGCGCGCAAATCGAGCCCGGCCGGCAGCGGCTTCTTGCGCTTGGTCTTGGTGGCTTCCGACACGCGGGCGCGCGCGGTCATGAAGGCGAGCAAATCGCGGATGTGGACGATGCCGACGGGATCGTCGAGCGTCTCGTTGAAGACGACGAGGCGCGAATGGCCGGCGCTCTCGAAGCGGTCCATCAGTTCCCCGAGCGGGATGTCGCGCTTGACCGCGACGATGTCGGCGCGATGCACCATGACGTCGGCGATCCGGCGCTCGTGCAGGCTGAGGATGTTGCGCAGCATGGTGCGCTCGACCGCGGAGAAGCCGGTGTCGTCGGGCGTCGAGGCGTCGAGCACGACCTGGAGATCGTCGCGCACCGACCCCGCCTTCCAGCCGAACAGCGTGCGGATGGCGCGCAGCAGCCAGCTTTCGGCACTCGGGCGCAGCACCTCGCCCGGCGTCACCACGGCCGGCAAATTGGCCGTGGTGCGGGGATTGTCGTGGGTAGGCTCGGAATCCGGCATCTCAGTGCGTCCCCGGGCGGTCGGCATAGGGATCGGGGATGCCGAGATGGGCAAGGATCTCGGTTTCGAGCGCTTCCATCTCCTCGGCGTCTTCGTCGTTCTCGTGGTCGTAGCCGATCAGGTGCAGGAAGCCGTGCACGGCGAGGTGGCTCAGATGATGGTCGAACGGCTTGTGCTCCTCGTCCGCCTCGCGCCGCATGGTCTCATAGGCGATCGCGATATCGCCGAGCATGCGCGGGGCATCGCCCGGCTTCCACGCGCCCTCCGGCTGCAGCGCCGGGAACGACAGCACGTTGGTCGGCTTGTCGATGCCGCGCCAGTTGCTGTTGAGCGTGCGGATGCCGGCATCATCGGTCAGCATCACGGCCACTTCGGCGTCGGCAACATCTTCGTCGACGCTCTCGGCGGCCGCCGCCAGTGCGCGCTGGACCACGGCTTCGGAATCGGGCTCGCGCTGCCAGCAATCGGCGACGACGAGGACCTCGGTCATGGGAAGGTTGGAATGGGACATTGTGTTGTCTCGGACGAAGGGCGCGGTGCTCGCACCCTCTTTGGTCCGGTGCTGCCTCGTCAGGATTGACCGGTGGCCGGCCGCTGCGGCGGCCCTTCATAGGCGGCGACGATCCGCGCCACGAGCTCGTGGCGGATCACGTCCTCGGCCTTGAAATGAACCTGGGCGATGCCCTCGACGCCGCTCAGGAGGCGGGTCGCCTCGGCCAGGCCCGAGGTCTGGCCGTTCGGCAGGTCGATCTGCGAGGGATCGCCCGTCACGATCATGCGGCTGTTCTCGCCGAGACGCGTCAGGAACATCTTCATCTGCATCGACGTGGTGTTCTGGGCCTCGTCCAGGATGATGGCGGCGTTGGTCAGCGTGCGGCCGCGCATGAAGGCGAGCGGCGCGATCTCGATCTCGCCGGTCTGCAGCGCGCGCTCGACGATGCGCGCATCCATGAGGTCGTAGAGCGCATCGTAGATCGGCCGCAGATAAGGATCGACCTTCTCGCGGAGATCGCCGGGCAGAAAGCCGAGCCGCTCGCCGGCTTCCACCGCCGGGCGCGACAGGATGATCTTGTCGACCTCCTTGCGCTCGAACAGCTGCGCGGCATGCGCGACGGCGAGCCAGGTCTTGCCGGTGCCGGCGGGGCCGATGCCGAACACCAGTTCGTGCCGCTTCAGCGCGCGGATGTAGGAATCCTGCGCCGCCGTGCGTGCCCGCACCGGACGCTTGCGCAAGTTGATGCTGTCGAAGGTCGATTTGGCCGATTTGGCGTCGAACTCGAACAGCGAGCCCTGCGCGATCACGGCGCGGATCGCGCCCTCGACCTCGCCCTGGTCGAGATCGTGCCCCTTCGCGGCCTGCGCGTAGAGCATCTCCAGCACGCGGCGCGCAGCGTCGCAGCCGTCGCGGGTGCCGCCGATTGTGATGTGGTTGCCCTTGGAATCGACGATGACGCCGAGCCGCCGCTCGATCTGCGCCAGGTGCTGGCCGTAGGGGCCGACCAGCGCGGAAGCGGCGCGGTTGTCGTCGAAGTCGATGACGACCTGGGTCTCGGGCGGAACTTGCATGTCGCGGTCAAATTTGCGGCTGGGAGCGAACGAAGACGAATCCGATGCGCTTTTGGGCAAGGGTTCAGGCTCCACTGGCTTGCGATAAAGCGGGCTCGCGCGCCTTGCGCGGCGTCACGAGCTCGCCGAGAAAACTGTAGCGCTCGAGGCTGTCGATTCTGACAGGCAGGATCTGTCCAATGATGTCGGGCGCGGCCATTACGTGGGCGGGCTGGAGGTAGGCGGTGCGGCCCACGATCTGGCCCTCCTTGCGCGCCGGACGCTCGAACAGCACGTCGACCGTTGAGCCAATCGCGGCCTTGTTGAAGGCCGATTGCTGGCTGTCGATCAGTTCCTGGAGCCGCTCCAATCGCTGGTCCATCTCGGCGGGGGACACCGTCTCCTGCATATCCGCGGCCGGCGTTCCCGGCCGGGCGGAGTATTTGAACGAATAGGCCGCAGCGTAGCCGATTTGCGTGACAAGCGCGAGGGTGGCGAGAAAATCTTGCTCGCTCTCGCCGGGGAAGCCGACGATGAAATCCGATGAAAAAGCAATGTCTTGGCGTGCGGTACGAAAACGGTCGATGACCCGCCGGTAATCATCGGCGGTATGTTTGCGGTTCATGGCCGCCAAAATGCGGTCCGAGCCCGACTGCACCGGCAGGTGCACGAACGGCATCAGGGCACCGAGGTCGCGATGGGCCGCGATCAGGCTGTCGTCGACATCGCGGGGGTGGCTGGTCGAATAGCGCAGCCGCGCGATGCCGGGAATCGCCGCCAGATGTTCGAGCAGCCGGCCGAGCGGCCAGGTTTTTCCGTCCGGTCCGTCGCCGTGATAGGCGTTGACGTTCTGCCCGATCAGCGTGAGCTCGCGCACGCCGTTGTCAGCGAGCCGCGTCACGTCCTCGACGATCTTCGCGACGGGGCGCGACACCTCTGCGCCGCGCGTATAGGGCACGACGCAGAAGGTGCAGAACTTGTCGCAGCCTTCCTGCACCGTGACGAAGGCGGAAATGCCACGCGCGCGGATCGCGTCCGGCTTCGGCTGGGCCAGGAAGCCGAACTTGTCCGCGGCGGGAAATTCGGTCTCGATCGCGCGGCCTTCGCCCTCGGCGCGCTTCAACAGCTCCGGCAGATGATGATAGCTCTGCGGTCCCACCACGACGTCGACGACAGGCGCGCGGCGCACGATCTCCTCGCCCTCGGCCTGCGCCACGCAGCCGGCCACCGCGATCTTCATCGCGCGGCCTGCACGCGCGGCCTCGTCCTTGGCAACGCGCAGGCGGCCGAGCTCGGAATAGACCTTCTCCGAGGCCTTCTCGCGGATATGGCAGGTGTTGAGGATGACGAGGTCGGCATCTTCCGCGCTCGCCGTCTCCACGAATCCTTCCGGGGCCAGCGTGTCCACCATGCGCTGGGCATCGTAGACGTTCATCTGGCAGCCATATGATTTGATGTGCAGCTTGCGCGGCGGCGTCATGGAACCCGAAATGGAGGTGGAGGACGGCCTTCAAATATAGGCTGGAGGGCCGAAAATCCAGCGAATGGAGCCATTTCCACCCGTCATTCCGGGGCGCGACGCAGTCACGAACCCGGAATCCAGAGGTTTTGGCGCGAGATTCCGGGTTCACGCGCGTCGCGCGTGCCCCGGAATGACGGTCCGGAGTGAAAATCAGCCCGCCAGGGCCTTCGCTCCCGCCGTCCGGACCAGCTCCGGCAATTGCCGCATATCGTCGAATGTCAGGTTGGCGCCTGCGGCGCGCAACCGTTCGGCGTGACCCGGCGGGCAGTGGCCGCCGCCGTGAAAGCCGAGCACCGTCATCCCGGCGGCGTGCGCGCCTGTGACCCCGGGGACGCTGTCCTCGATCACGAGGCACCGCTCGGGTGCGACCTTCATCTGTGCGGCGGCGAACAGGAACAGATCGGGCGCGGGCTTGCCGCGCGCGACCTGGCTCGCGGAAAAGATGTTCGGGGCGAGCAGGTCGTAGAGCCCGGCGCAGGTCAAGCCGTGGTGGATCTTGTCCGGCGTGCCGCTCGACGCAACGCATTTGGGCAGATCGAGCGCGGCGATCGCTGCCGCGACGTGCATGATCGGTTGCAGATCGCTGGCGTAGAATTGCAGCGTGGCCGCATTGATCTGCTGCTCCAGATCCTCGGGGAGGCTGCGGCCGATTTCCTGTTCGACCATCCGCCGCGCGTCCTTCTCGGATACGCCGAGGAATCGGAGCAGTACCTGCTCCGACGTGATCGGATAGCCGTGCCGCGTCAGCACGTCCGCATGCGCCCGGCAGGAGATCACTTCGCTGTCCACGAGCACGCCGTCGCAATCGAAGATGATGAGATCGATGGGCACTAAACTCAATTCGTCGGCTTGTCGTCGTCGAGCGGGACGCAATAGAGCTCGAGCCGGTGATCGACCAGGCGATAGCCGAGCTTGCGGGCGATCTCGGCCTGCAGCTTCTCGATCTCCTCGGAGGTGAACTCGATCACCTTGCCGTCGCGCAGGTTGATCAGGTGGTCGTGATGGCTGTCGCGCATCTGCTCGTAGCGCGCGCGGCCCTCGCGGAAATCGTGGCGTTCGATGATGCCGGCGTCCTCGAACAGCTTCACGGTGCGATAGACCGTCGAGATCGAGATCTTGTCGTCAACCGCAACGCAGCGCCGGTACAGTTCCTCGACATCGGGGTGATCGGCCGCCTCCGCCAGCACGCGGGCGATGACGCGGCGCTGCTCGGTCATGCGCATGCCCGTTGCGGCACAGCGCGCCTCGATCTCGGATGCCTTGGACGCAGAAGAATGTTTCAGTGTGGTCATAGCGTTGTCTGCCTGGGCGGGCGCTTTCTGCCGCCGATGTTACGACAAGTCACGCCGCATCAGAAGGGCGTTCAATTGTTCCCCGTTGGGCTGCTTATAGTAGCGATCGCGGCGTCCGACCACCACGAATCCGGCTCGATCGTAAAGCCGCCGCGCCGGCTGGTTGTTCTCCTCCACTTCCAGAAATATGGTGCGTACGCCGCGCCCGGCGAGGTGGCCGAGATGGGTCATCAGCAGCGTGCGGGATAGCCCGCGGCCGCGATAAGCCCCGTCCACCGCGATCGAGAGAATCTCCGCTTCGTCCGCGCCGATCCGCGACACCGCAAAGCCGATCGTCTTGCGGCCGAGCCGCAAGCGATGCACCAGCGTGTTGCGCTCGCTCATCATGCTCTCGAACTCGCCTTCGCCCCAGCCGTGCGCGAAGGAGGCGCCGTGCAGCTGCGCGAGGCGCGCGGCATCGCGCATGGTCGCGGGCTCGACGGCGGCGGTGCCGCCGCGCCACCACTCCGACAGCCATCCCATCATGAGGTCGCGGCTTGTGCTGCGAGCGGCGTCGATGCCGCCGGCTTGGCGTCGGGCGCTTTCAGATAGAACGGCCGCGCTGGTGTGGTGTCGGGATTGGCCGCCGCGCCGAGCCAGGCGACCCAACTGATGTCGGGCGCGGGCTGCGCGTCGACCGCGATGGGTTGCGGTCCGTCCTTCGGCCAGCGACCTGCGAGGATCCCGGCGGCATTGCCGACCAGATGCGGCGCGCCGAATTGCGAGGCCGCGATCGCCGCGTCGATGGAGGCGACAGCCGGCCGGACCAGCTGGCTGCCGTCGCCGGCGACGATCTGGAAATAGACGTGATCGTGCCGCGCATCGATCGCAGAGATCACCGGCGCCGTTCCGCTCTTGGCGACGACCCCAGCGGCATAGGCCGACAGCGTCGTCAGCCCGACCGCCGGCCGTTTCGCCGCAAGCGCAAGGCCCCGCGCCGCCGAGATGCCGACGCGCAGGCCGGTGAAGCTGCCGGGCCCAACGGTGACGGCGATGCGATCGAGCGAGGTGAAGGAAAGGCCGGCCGATTGCATCACGCGCGCGATCATCGGCATCAGCGCCTCGGCATGGCCGCGCTTCATCAGCTGCGATTCCCGTGCGAGGAGCTCGCCGGCGTCGGTGTCGAGAACGGCGGCCGCGCAGGCTTCGAGCGCAGTATCGATGGCAAGGATCAGCATGATGGAGCAAATGGCGAGTGGCGAATGGAGAACACTCTAGCGAACCAGGCGCCTCTCCGCCATTCGTCAGGCAGGATTTGCACTTCCGATATGCCCTATTGCGCAAGGAGGGCTATCGCATTTGAGAGTTTTTCCCTGCGGCCATCCTTCGAGACGCCCGCTTGGGCGGGCTCCTCAGGATGAGGGCGGAGTGCGCGGCAACAGTTTCAAGGAGCACTGACGCTGATTAGCCTCATCCTGAGGAGGCGCGTAAGCGCCGTCTCGAAGGACGAGGCGTGCGCGCAGGCCGCTGCCACAAATCATATGCGATAGCCCCGCATTTCGCTGGGTGGGCAGGATTATCCCTCGCGTGCGTTCCTGAATTCCTTGGTCGCCTTGTCCAGCACGAACAGCGATCCCTCCGCCACGCCGAAATAGGCGCCGTGGGTCTGCATCCGGCCGCTCTCCACGGCCTTGCGGACGAACGGGAAGGTCATCAGGTTTTCCAGGCTGCGGAACACGGCGGCCTTCTCGATGCGCTCGACGAATTGCGCCATGGTCTCGTGCTCGCGCTGCTCCACAACCTCGCCCGGCTTGATGAACATCTGCATCCAGCGGCCGATGAAATCGCCGGGCGTGAGCGGCTCGATCTTGTCGATGAAGGCACGGATGCCGCCGCATTGGGCGTGGCCGAGCACCACGATGTGCTTCACCTTCAGCACTGTCACCGCAAACTCCAGCGCTGCCGAGACGCCGTGCGCGCCTTCGTCAGGCTGATAAGTCGGCACCAGATTGGCGATGTTGCGGACGACGAAGAGCTCGCCTGGTCCCGCGTCGAAGATCACCTCGGGGGAGACCCGGGAGTCGCAGCAGCCGATCACCATGGTCTCAGGCGACTGCCCTTTGACAGAGAGCTCACGGTACCGGTTCTGCTCGGTCGGCAGCCGCTGGGTGGCGAAGGCCTTGTAGCCTTCCAGCAAGTGCGTCGGGAATGTCGTCATGGCCCATGCCTAATCACATACCGCCAAGGCCGACAAGCCTTTCGAATGGGCAGGCCAAATGCTATCGGCTGGGGGACGACAGACCAGGAAGGAACGCCAGCATGACCCGCCCGCGCCGCAGCCATCTGTTCATGCCCGGCTCCAACCCGCGCGCGCTGGAAAAGGCGCGCAATCTCGCCGCCGACGGCCTGATCCTCGATCTCGAGGATTCCGTCGCCCCGGAGGCCAAGGCGGCGGCGCGCGACGGCATTGCGGCGGCGATCGCCGCCAAGGGTTTTGGCAGGCGCGAGGTCCTGATCCGGACCAACGGCCTCGATACGCCCTGGTGGCCAGATGACGCCACCATGGCCGCCAAGGCCTCGCCGGACGGCATCCTGGTTCCAAAAGTTTCAAGCGTCGAGGATCTCGACGCCATCGGCCGCAAGCTGGCCGAGCTCGGCGCCGCGCCGACCGTCAAAGTCTGGGCCATGATCGAGACCGCGCGCGCCGTGCTGCATGCCGAGGAACTGGCCGCCGCCGGCCGCGATCCCTCGCGCCGCCTCTCGGGCTTCGTGTTCGGCCCCAACGACATCTCGCGCGAGACGCGGATCAGGATGCTGCCGGGCCGTGCCGCGATGATCCCGATGATCACCCATTGCATCCTGGCGAGCCGCGCGCACGGCCTCGAAATCCTCGACGGCCCCTACAGCGACATCGCCAACTCCGACGGTTTCGCCACCGAATGCGCGCAAGGCCGCGATCTCGGCTTCGACGGCAAGACGCTGATCCACCCCTCCCAGATCGACGCTTGCAACGCCATCTTCACCCCGCCGGAGGAGGAAGTCGCCCGCGCGCGAAAGATCATCGCGGCGTTCGAACTGCCGGAGAACGCCTCGCGCGGCGCGATCCGCCTGGATGGTGCGATGGTGGAACGCCTGCACGCCGACATGGCCCGGCGCACGATCGCGATTGCGGACGCGATCGCTGCGATGGGGAAGGGCTGAGGCGCGAGAGCAACTTTTCCACGCGCCAAGCAGGCTTTGCACTCTATCGTCCCGCCCGCGAAACGGCTTTGAATTCACCGCCTGCTCCGTGGGAGGCGGCGATGGCGCTTTGCCGGAACCGCGCATCGGCAGGCTGCGGCGCCGCCAATTCCTGGCAATACATTCGATCGATCGTGCGCTGCATGAGCGCATAGCAATCGCATGCGATCCTCTCGAGCCGCGACCGATGGATCTCGACAAACCCGCGCCGCTCGGACGGGATGGCGCCGGCCTCGCGTAGCTTGCTCATCGTCAAAGTCACCGTCGTCCGCCGGACCCCAACCAGTTGCGCCAGCGCCTCCTGCGTCACCGGAAGCAGGTCCTCGGGAACGCGGTCGTGAAGCTGCAGGAGCCACCGCGCCATGCGGCCATCCACCCGGTGCAGCGCGTTGCAAGCGGCGACATGCTGGAGCTGCAGCAACACGGCGCGGGCGTGGACCTGCACGACATTCCTGATCGCTGCGCTTTGCGCATGGGCAGCGCGAAATTTGGCGGCGGAAATTACCGATGCAGTGCCGGCTGTGCGGGCAATCGCGGTCACGGATGAAGGCGAGGGGCCGAGCACGGAGAACGAGGCCAAAGCGCCTTCGCGTCCCATCAAGCTGGTCGCGACCGTTTGCCCGTCCGGCATATCGAGCATGAAGGCGATCGCGCCGCTATGGGGAAAATAGACGGGGTCGAGTTCGTCGCCCGATCGCACCAGGACGGCATCGGGTTCGAACGAGACCTTCTGGAAGTGGGGCGTCAGCAAAGCGAGATCCGCCGGCGGCAGCGCCGCCAATAGCCGATTCCCGATGCCCTTGCGGTGGGCAGTCACGGTGTCCTCTGTTGAACGAGCACCCAACGAACGACGGGAAGCATCTGTTTCATTCGCCATGATTATCCGAAATGCGGATTGCGGAACGGTAGCGATCCAAACAGAGCTAATAATCGAGATCAAGCACGGATATTTGCGGTGAGCTTTCCCCGCATCCTCGCCGCGCAAACAGTCATACTATTTACGCCCGTTGTCATCCGACGATGCGCACAAGCGAAAGCTCTGCTGTACGCTGCCATCAGCGGTCCGGCAGATGGTCGGGTCTTTCTCGGTGACGGTAGCGGTGACGAAATCGCGGATGCGATCGCGGTGATGCGGAAGGGCTGAGGGCTCGCACACTCCGTCGCCTCGCGACGGAGTGCGCCAATGCCGCAGCACTCAGATCGTCTGGCCGCCAGACACCTCGATGCGCTGGGCCGTAACCCAGCGATTCTCCGGGCCGAGCAGGCTCGCGACCATCGGCCCGATGTCGTCGGGCACACCGACGCGGCCAAGCGCGGTCATTTGCGCGAACTGCTTGTTCAAATCCGGCATGTCGCGGACGGCGCCGCCGAGGAAGTCGGTCTCGATCGCGCCCGGCGCGACGACGTTGGCGGTGATGCCGCGTTCGCCGAATTCTCTTGCCATGTAGATGGTCAAAACCTCGATGGCGCCCTTGGCGGCGGCATAGGCCGAGAAGCCGGGGAAAGACAAGCGCGTCAGCCCGCTCGAGAAGTTGACGATCCGGCCATTGTCGCCAAGCAGCGGCAGCAAGGCCTGCGTCAGAAAGAACGGCCCTTTGACATGGGTGTCGAAGAGCGCGTCGAACTGCTGCTCCGTCGTCTCGGCTATGGCGGCCATTTTGCCCTGGCCGGCATTGTTGACGAGATGATCGAACTTGTCGGCGTGCCAATGCTCCGCCAGCGCCGACGCGACTTTTGCGGCGAACGCCGGAAAGGTCGATACGGAGGTGACGTCGAGCTGGAGCGCGACCGCTTTTCGGCCGAGCGCCTCGATCTCGGTGACGACCTCGCGGGCGGCGGCGGCGCCGCTGCGATAGGTCACGATGACGTCGCCGCCGTGACGCGCGATGGCGATTGCGGTATTGCGGCCAAGGCCCCGGCTGGCGCCGGTGACGAGCGAAATGGTGGGCATTTGAGGCTTCCTCGTGAAGTTTCGGTGGGGCCTTTCTGCCTGTGATCGAGCATCCGATGTTGCCGGATCCTGTGATCGTCTTGCCCAATCCTCCAGGAATGCGGCCGGCGGCAGCCTTGCCTGAAACTCCCGTCTTCTTGCCCGATCGCCTCTCGGCAATTGCCCGCATGCATGGCGCGGCCTAGATTGGGCCCGTGACCGAAACGCTGCTCCAGATCGCCAGCAATTACGCCGCAGCTCACGCCGACGGCAAAGGCCTTGCGTCCACGCCTTTCGCCGGCATCTCGATCATTCGTGAGACCGCGCCGAGCGCGCTCCAATTTGCGATCTCCAAGCCGCTGGTCGCTTTGGTGCTGCAAGGTGCCAAGCGTGTTGCGGTCGGCGCCACGTCGTTCGACCTGGGTGCGGGCGATTCGCTGGTGATCTCGAGCGACGTGCCGACGGTCAGCCAGATCACGCGCGCCACAGCCGCGGTGCCCTATTTGTCGCTCGTCGTCGAGCTCGATCCCATCGTCATCGAGGGGCTGGTCGTCGAGATGGGGGCCGCGCCTTATGTTCCGTCGCAGCCGCTTCGGGTCGAGCCAGCGGAGCGGGATGTGAGCGATGCGGCGCTGCGGTTGTTGCGCCTGATCGATCGGCCCTCGTCCGCCTCGATCCTCCAGAGCCAAGTGCTGCGGGAGCTGCATTATTGGCTATTGGCCGGTCGGCACGGTGGTGCCATCAGGGCGCTCGGTATGGCCGACAGCCATGCGCAGCGGATCGGCCGTGCGGTTGCGATCATTCGCGCCGACTATGCCAAACCTTTGCGTGTCGACCGGCTCGCCAAGGCCGCGGGGATGAGCCACTCGGCCTTTCACCTGCACTTTCGCAGCATCACGTCGCTGACCCCGCTTCAGTTCCAGAAGCAGTTGCGTCTGATCGAGGCGCGCCGCACCATGCTGGCCGATGGCGCGAGCATCGCGACCGCCTCTCATCGGGTCGGCTACGAAAGCGTTACGCAGTTTACGCGGGAATATTGCCGATTGTTCGGCATGCCGCCTGGGCGCGACATGCGCGAGGCGAAGCGGCGCGTCGAATCGGCGGCTTGAAGAGTTCTCACATGGCGACGATCGACAGGATCTACATCCTCGACGGAGGCATTGCTGAGGTCGAAGACGGTTCGATCTATTCTCCCGGCATCAATGTCGGCATTCCCATGACGTTGAGCTGCAATGCCTATCTCATTCGTCACCGCGGTGAGTGGCTGATCTGGGATACGGGAATAGCGGATGAGCTGGCGAAGCATCCGGAAGGACGGATCATCGCACACGGCATACGCGGCATCGTGCGTCGTCCTATCGCGGACCAATTGGATGAAATCGGGGTGCGGCCCCGCGATATCGGCACGATCCTCCTCTCTCACGCGCATTTCGATCATATCGGAAATGTCGACCTGTTCGAAAACGCAAGATGGATCGCTCAACGGGCCGAGTTCGAAGCCATGTTCGGACCTGACCCCGACCAGTTCGGCTACTCACTGCCGCACTACGAGGCGCTGCAGGAGCGGCCTTTCGAGATTGTCGATGGCGACCACGACCTATTTGGCGACGGCGCGGTGCGCATGATCTTCACGCCCGGCCATACTCCCGGGCATTGCTCGCTGCTGGTGAAGCTGCCGCGGCGCGGCGCCGTGCTGCTGAGCGGTGACGTCGCGCACAACCGGGAGAACCTCCGGCACATGCGCGTGCCGTCGTTCAATGCCGACCCGCAGGCGACGGTTGCGTCGATGGCCAAGGCGGTCGAGCTGCTACGCGTCGAGAACGCCGAAATCTGGATCAATCACGATACGGCGCAAAGCCAAGGAATGGCTTACGCGCCGAAATGGATCGAGTAGCGCAATGCCTCACCGCGGCACGAGGTCGGCACGCTCGAGCGTCTCCAGGGTCGAGGCGTTGGCGCAATAGCCGTGGTAATTCTCCGCGGCGGTGCCCTCAGTGAGATCGCGGTCGCACTGTCCCTTGTGATTGCAGAGCGAGCAGACCCGCTCGAGGTCGCGGAGCAGCAGCGGCTGCGCGCGGCCGAGCGCCTCACTGCTGATGCCGAGCTGTTCGAGCATCTTCGGCAGCTCGTCGGCGGCGTGCCGGCCATGACGGACCAGCTCCTCCAGATCGTCCGGCGCGATCCTGAGATCATTGGCGATCCGGTCGAAATCGGCGCGGTCGAGCTGCCGCATTTCGTTGATCTCGCGGCGGTGCTTCACCCAGTTCGCGAAGGACTCGATGAGATCCTGGACGATGGGGTAGGGCCTGGTTGCGGTGCTCATGGAAAGCTCCATTCGGACGGTCGGAATTGGAGCGAGATAAGCACAATGATGCAGAAGCGCGTTGCGCTGGATCAAACAGGAAAGAGCGGGGTTGCCAACCTCTCCCGCTTGCGGGAGAGGTCGCGCCGAAGGCGCGGGTGAGGGCTCTTTCCTCTGGGGGATTGTCCCATTGCAGAGAGACCCTCTCCCGGACCCTCTCCCGCAAGCGGGAGAGGGAGCGCACCTCCTGCGCAGCAGCTACCTGAACCGCTCCGCCGCCCAGGCATACAGGCTGCCGGGAATCGGCTTCTCGCCGCCGCGTCCCTTCGGCGAGATGTGCAGGCCGATGATGGCGGGGTCGGTGACCAGGCCAAGATAGCTCGAGGGATCGAAGAACAGCTTTGGCTCGGCATGCACGGCGTAGAACGATTGCTTCGGCAATGCGTTCTGCAGCTCGCCGGCACGGCGCGCGAGCGCGGTGAGCGCCGCGGGCCCGTAGATCGCGACGCGAATATCGGCGAGCCGGTTCGAGCCGCCGCGCAGGCGGCGCATCATGAAGGTGATGCGATGGCGCACGGACAGCCAGTTCGGCGTCAGCTCCTCCTGCTCCATCAGCTCTTCGAAGGCGGCAACGATGCCGTGCGCGGGCGGCAGATAGAGCACGGAATTGCCGAGCTGGCGCGGCCGCTCCCAGGCGAAGTAGGGTTTTGCCGGATCG
This sequence comes from Bradyrhizobium sp. IC3195, assembly GCF_020193585.1. Classification (NCBI taxonomy): domain Bacteria; kingdom Pseudomonadati; phylum Pseudomonadota; class Alphaproteobacteria; order Hyphomicrobiales; family Nitrobacteraceae; genus Bradyrhizobium; species Bradyrhizobium sp. IC3195. The sequence continues at coordinate 127,434 of NZ_JADYVG010000021.1, forward strand.
ATCTCGACCGGCCTCAACAGCAGCACGTCGGCATCTAACCAGAGGCCGAGGCCCTTCGCCATCAGCTTCATGCGGAAGAAGTCGCTGAATTGCAGAATGGTCCAGTCGCGCCAGCTGCCATCCGGCTGCGGCGGCCGCAGGCGTTCGGAGAACGCATGCGGCAGGATCGCCTCGGCCTCGGCATTCGCGACGCCGGCCGGCAATCCGGGAATAGTGTCGAAGCTGTAGACCGTGACCTTGTGCCCGGCAGCCAGTTGCGAGCGCAGACAGGTCTGGCGCAGCGCATCCATCGGGCCATGCCAGAAGGTGGCGATCTCGGGCAGCATGCGGGAAGTCATAAGGGATAATCAGAACAAAGAAAAAGCCCCGGCGCTTGCGGGCCGGGGCTCAACAAAAACTTGCGATCAGGCCCAGGCGCGTTCGCGCTTGAGCTTGTCCTCGTAGGAGTCGATCGAGGCCTTCTTCTCCATGGTGAGGCCGATGTCGTCGAGGCCGTTGATCAGGCAGTGCTTGCGGAACGGGTCGATCTCGAACTTGACCTTGCCGCCGTCGGGGCCGCGGATCTCCTGGTTCGGCAGGTCGATCGTCAGCGTCGCATTGGCGCCGCGCTCGGCGTCGTCGAACAGCTTGTCGAGGTCCTCTTGGGTGACGCGGATGGGCAGAATGCCGTTCTTGAAGCAATTGTTGTAGAAGATGTCGCCGAACGAGGTCGAGATCACGCAGCGGATGCCGAAGTCGAGCAGCGCCCAGGGCGCGTGCTCGCGGCTCGAGCCGCAGCCGAAATTGTCGCCGGCGACCAGCACCTTCGCGTTGCGATAGGCGGGCTGGTTGAGCACGAAGTCCGGATTCTCGCTGCCGTCGTCCTTGTAGCGCTGCTCGGAGAAGAGCCCCTTGCCAAGGCCGGTGCGCTTGATGGTCTTGAGGTACTGCTTCGGAATGATCATGTCGGTGTCGACATTGATGATCTTCAGCGGCGCCGCGACGCCTTCCAGCGTGGTGAACTTGTCCATGGTTGCGCTTTCCCGCACGTGGTTCAGGGAACCGGCTATTTATCGCGATCGGGCCGGAAATCCTAGGCCGAATTCGGCAGGGCTAGTCTGCCGTAGGGGGTTTGAAGCCGAACTGGCGCGGCATCGGGATTTCACCTCTCCCCGGTGGGGAGAGGTGGACCGAGAGCGTCCTACTCCGCCTTAGCCTCAATCGCGGCCATATCGTCGTCCGACAGACCAAAATGGTGGCCGATCTCGTGGATCAGGACATGGCGGACGATGTGGCCGAGGCTTTCGTCGTGCTCGGCCCAATAATCCAGGATCGGGCGGCGGTAGAGCCAGACCATGTTGGGCAGCCGTGCCACGTCGCCAAAGCTCTGCTGGGGCAGGCCTACGCCCTGGAACAGGCCGAGCAGGTCGAACTCGCTCTCGCATTCCATCTCGTCCAGGACCTCCTCGGTCGGGAAGTCCTCGACACGGACGATCACGCCCTCGCAAAGCTTGCGAAATTCCGCCGGCAGGCGCTCGAACACGTCGTGAGCCATCGCTTCCATTTCGGCCAGCGAAGGGGCTTTCAATTCCGTCCACATGAGCACCTCTTAGCGCGGGTTTCCCGCTGATGCATCTGGCTTTATAAGCGCGGCGAGGTTGACGGGCGCCGCCAAAACGGGGAGCGTGGGGCGATCGATGGGACGGTTCAGGGTGGGCGGAAAAATGCGAGCGAAAACAGCGCTGACTCTACTGTGCATGGGGTTGTTTTCGCAGCTTTGCATCGGCGCCGAGGCGCAGGCCGCCAGTTCCGAAATCCGGATGGCCCAACTGGTCTCGCCGGACGATGTCCCCCCGCCGCGCAAGCGGCCGCGCCTGCGCATCACGCCCTATTACAGCCCGGACGGCGTCTATCCCCGCTACAATCCCGGCCCCGACGCGGTCCGGGTCTGCAACGCCACCTATGTGCAGGAGTACCGGCCGAGCGGCACGGTGATCGTGCCGCGCGTGAGCTGCTACTGGCGCCGGGGCTGACTTCGCGGCGACCTCGTGAGGGTGTGATGGCGAGATGGATCGCATGGGCCTTTGCCGTCGCGCTGGCCACTGGGCTGCCTCGCGCGTCCGCCGCGCCAAGGGCGACGGTCCCGGAGGCGTCTGCGGGGATTGCGGTTTTCGATGTACGACGACACGCGCGGACCTATGACATGGCGCGGCCTGCCGTACGCCGCGATCCGCGCTACTACGCGCGCCCTGTCTACTATCGTCCCTATCCCTACGGCGTGCCGGCACCGTTTGTGTTCACCTACGGCCCCTTCTGGTAAGGCGCCGCTTTGGCGGCCGGCTTTGCGATCGCGCGAGGCACGGCGTCGCATCGCGGCGCCGCGGGTCGTTCATTCATGGCGCGTTCACATCGCTGTCCGCAACTTGATCCCGGCAGCGACCGCAATTGAACGGCCATGGCGCGGCCGAGACGTCGCAGCTCTGCTGTCCGGATTCAGGGAGGATTCCATGCTGAGGATGTTTGGCCGCCGGGCTGTCCCGATGCGCCTGCTCGGGCTTGCGGCCGCCGCGACGCTGATGCTGTCGGCCGGCAGCGTGCGCCGCGCTGAAGCGCTGAGCTTGATCAATCCGGCCACGTCGCCCGCGGCCAAGGCTGCGACCGACGATCTCGTCACGCAGGTTCGTCAGGGGCATGGCGGGCACGGGCATGGTTTCCACGGCGGAGGTTTCCGTGGAGGAGGCTTCCATCGCGGTGGAGGACATGGCTTCCATGGCGGCGGATTCCGCGGCGGCCACATCGGTGGTTTCCGCGCGGCACCAGCCTTTCATCACAGGCATGTCGGTTATCGTCATCACGGCTTTCGCTACGGCGGATATGGTGGTGTCCACCGGCACTGGGGCCATCATCGCCCCCATTTCGGCCATCGTCACTTCCACCGGCGCTATTATGTCGGCGGTTATTATCCTTCCTACTATCCACGTCGCTGCCGGATCATCTGGACCTATTACGGCCCGCGCCGCGTCTGCCACTGGCCGCGGTGGCACTATCCGTACCGATACTATTGGTGATGTGAACTACTCGAACAGCGTCATGGCCGGGCATAGCCGTCCGAAGGACGGCGTCGCTTCCGCTCGCCTATGTCCCGGCCATCCACGTTCTTGGGGCTTGCGCAGAGAGTTCGTGGATGCCCGGGACGAGCCCGGGCATGACGGAGAGACTGGTCAGAGCCAATCCTTCAGCTTCCACGACGAAGCTTTCCACCGCATCAGGTTCTCCAGCTTCCATTGCTTGAACATCGCCGGTGGCCAGCGGCTGAGCTTGGAGATCTCCTCGACCTCCGGCTTGGCGACGATGCGCAACGGCGGCGCGCGTCGCCGGTGCTGGCGCGTGGCCTCGCTGATGAGATCGACATATTCCGGCTTGTTGGCCATGACGTGTCCTCGCGAAACCGTCGCGAGGACATCGTCGGCGCCGTCGATTAACGACGCTTTGCCGCGATCGCTACAATTGCAGGGACCAGCTTAGCGCCAGTCCCTGACGTCGACGAAGTGGCCCGCGATCGCCGCCGCTGCCGCCATCGCCGGCGACACCAGATGGGTGCGACCCTTGAAACCCTGGCGGCCTTCGAAATTGCGGTTTGAGGTCGAGGCGCAGCGCTCTTCCGGCTTCAGCTTGTCCGGGTTCATCGCAAGGCACATCGAGCAGCCCGGCTCGCGCCATTCAAAGCCGGCCTTGATGAAGATCTTGTCGAGACCCTCGGCTTCGGCTTGCTCCTTCACGATGCCGGAGCCCGGCACGACCATGGCATTGACGTTCGCCGACACGGTCTTGCCTTCGGCGATCTTCGCCGCGGCCCGCAGGTCCTCGATGCGGCCGTTGGTGCAGGAGCCGATGAAGACGCGGTCGAGCTTGATGTCGGTGATCTTCGTGCCCGCCGTCAGGCCCATATATTTCAGCGCGCGATGCTTGGAGATGCGCTTGGCCTCGTCCGCGATCTTATCAGGATCGGGCACGATACCGGTGACAGAAATCACGTCTTCAGGCGAGGTGCCCCAAGTCACGATCGGCGGCAGCTTTGCGGCATCGAGGCGCAGCTCGTGGTCGAAATGCGCGCCGTCATCGGAGCGCAACTTCTCCCAGTAGCGCATCGCCGCGTCCCAGGCCGCGCCCTTCGGAGCCTTCGGGCGATCACGCAGGAAGTCGAACGCCTTCTGGTCGGGCGCGACCAGGCCAGCGCGCGCGCCGCCTTCGATCGACATGTTGCAGACCGTCATGCGGCCTTCCATCGAGAGCGCACGGATCGCTTCGCCGGCATATTCCAGCACGTAGCCGGTGCCGCCCGCGGTGCCGATCTCGCCGATGATGGCCAGGATGATGTCCTTGCCCGTCACGCCATCCGGCAATTTGCCGTCGACGGTGACGCGCATGTTCTTGGCCTTCTTCTGGATCAGCGTCTGCGTCGCCAGCACGTGCTCGACCTCGCTGGTGCCGATGCCGTGCGCGAGCGCGCCGAACGCGCCATGCGTCGAGGTGTGGCTGTCACCGCAGACGATGGTGGTGCCGGGCAGCGTAAAGCCCTGCTCGGGGCCGATGACGTGGACGATGCCCTGGCGCTTGTCGAACTCGTTGTAATATTCGATGCCGAACTCCTTGGCGTTTTCGGCCAGCGCCTTGATCTGCTCGATGCTTTCAGGGTCGGGATTCGGCTTGGTGCGGTCGGTGGTCGGCACGTTGTGGTCGACGACGGCGAGCGTCTTCTCGGGCGCATGGACCTTGCGCCCCGTGGCGCGCAGGCCTTCGAACGCCTGCGGCGAGGTCACCTCGTGCACCAGATGGCGGTCGATATAGAGCAGGCAGGTGCCGTCCTCGGCTTCGTGCACCAGATGGTCGTTCCAGATCTTGTCGTACAGGGTGGTCGGCTTGGACATGAGCTTGAGCTCCGAAGAATGTGTGTCAGCGATGAGCGCGGCAGAGCGCGCGGGCAACAAAATCGTCAGCGCAGCCTTCAGGCTGCGCGGCTAAGCTCTGACGTTGCCGAGGTCGCGAAGCGTCCGAAGAACCGGCCAGGCAGCCGCGAGCGATCGTCGATGACGATGCGCTGGATGCGGGCGAAGCTGGTCAGATCTGGAAACATTCTAGAAGCTATATAGCACGCACCGGTAAAAGCGCGAGAGTTTCAGCTCGTCATTGCGAGCCACGGGGTCCGCGCGTAGCGCGGCCCGATGACGGGCTCCGCGAAGCAATCCAGAAATGCATCTGCGGAGGCAGTCTGGATTGCTTCGTCGCAAGGGCTCCTCGCAATGACGGTCAGGCAAACAAAAAGCGCGGAGCCGAGCCCCGCGCTTTCGAAAGACCTGCCTGGTGGCGAAAGCTTACTCGCCGACGGCAGCAGCGCGGTCCTGCTTCTCGACGATGCGGGCCGACTTGCCGCGAAGATTGCGGAGATAATAGAGCTTGGCGCGACGCACCTTGCCGCGGCGCACCACCTTGATCGAGTCGATCATCGGGGAGAGCAGCGGGAACACGCGCTCGACGCCCTCGCCATAGGAGATCTTGCGCACGGTGAAGCTCTCGTTGAGGCCACCGCCGGAACGGCCGATGCAGACGCCCTCATAGGCCTGCACGCGGGTGCGGTCGCCTTCGACGACCTTCACGTTGACGATCACGGTGTCGCCGGGGGCGAATTCCGGGATGTCCTTGCCGGCCGACAGCTTGTCGAATTGCTCCTGCTCGAGCTGCTTGATCAGGTTCATGGGTAAATCTCCATCGGCGCGCCCAGCCCTGGAAACGGGGGGCTGCGCAAAATTCGTCTATCCAGCCATTGCGGATTTGGCCGCTCCTATAAGGCAAGCCGGAGCGTTTGTCACCCGTCTGTCTTGGTTTTTGGCGTTTTTTGGCCGCTCCCCCGATTCGCGGCCTTTTCCCACAAATCCGGGCGCCGGGCGGCCGTCAGGGCCTCGGATTTGGCCCGCCGCCAGGCGGCCACCTTGGCGTGGTCGCCGGAGGTGAGGACAGCAGGGATCGGAACCCCCTCGAACAGCTGCGGGCGGGTGTATTGGGGGTACTCCAGCAGGCCGTCCGAAAAGCTTTCCTCGGTTCCGGAGGCTTCCTTGCCCATCACCCCCGGCAGCAGCCGGACGCAGGCGTCGATCAGGGCTAAAGCTGCGATTTCGCCCCCGGACAGCACGTAATCGCCGATCGAGACCTCCTCCAGGCCGCGCGCGTCGATCACCCGCTGGTCCACCCCCTCGAACCGCCCGCAGACGATCAGGGGGCCGGGGCCTCGGGCGAGCTCGACCACCCGTGCCTGGGTCAATGGCCGACCCCGCGGGCTCATGAGCAGGCGTGGCCGCGCTTTTGACGGGTCTTGCCCGATCTCGGCAGCATCGATCGCCGCGGCGAGAACATCCGCCCGCAGCACCATGCCCGGCCCACCGCCGGCCGGCGTGTCGTCGACGCTGCGGTGGCGGTCGGTGGCGGAGGCCCGGATGTCCCGCGCCTCGATCTGCCAGAGCCCAGACGCGAGCGCCCGGCCGGCGAGGCTCACGCCGAGCGGCCCCGGAAACATCTCCGGAAACAGCGTCAGCACCGTCGCGCGCCAGGGTGAGGGATTGGTCATGTTCGCTGGTTAGGACATCGTGCGCGCCAGGTCGAGACCCGGCATGGGGCGCACTCAAGTGGCAATCTTTAGGGCCGCGGCGTCCCGTTACGTCTGCTTCGATTCCGTTGCTCTACACAACTCCTCCAGTTCCGAACGAAGAGCGGACGCATTTGCCAAACTCGCCAGCGCGATCCGGGCGAAGGCGTTGGCGTCAGCCAGATTGCCAATCGATTGCCTCATGAGCGCCAATGAGCGCGCCATTCGAACCTTCGTGGAGCCGAAGCCTGAAAAGCTATACTCGCCGGCCTCGAATTGTGCAGGCGTGACCTTTTGCAACGGAGATTCTGGTCCGGACACCTCGGAGAATAGCCTCCAACCGATTGTCGCGTAGACCAATGCTGCCGCCCGAACGGCCGCGTCCATGCTCTCTTCTGACCCTTCGTGTTCCCACCATTGATCGCTCTTTGTTTCAGACAGTCTTCGCCGAAATTCGCAGAGCTCTTCTCTGATTTTCATTGGATCAGGTGAGTTGCCAGCGACATCCGGGATCGACCGAGGCTGGATGCCGAGGTTTATCGCGAACTTGCCGCCGTACCGCGATCCTTGAACCTGAACAACGTGGATGAGATCTTCCGAGACACGACGAAATGTGCGGCCGAAGCCGACGAAGCCGTCGTTCTTGAGCGTTGGATTCAGGTGCTTCTTGATTGAAGATTCGAGGCGAGGCATCGGTCCATTCACATGTCTCTCCGAACCTTTGCTCTCAGTTCCGCTCGCCGGCGCACTCAGGAATCTCCTGCGCATTTCGCGCGCGGTCCCTGTGCATGAATTCAGACGAGAACTTATAGCCATGACTTCTCGTCCTCGCCCTCGATCTCCTGCGGCAACGCGATCACGACGCGGCCGCCTTTGAGGTCGACTTCCGGCACCACCGCGTTGGAGAACGGCAGCAGCATCGTCGGGCCCTTGGGCGGCGCGATCTCGATGATGTCGCCGGCGCCGAAATTATGGATCGCGAGCACGCGACCGAGCGCATCGCCATCAGTTGTGACGGCGGCGAGCCCGATCAGATCGGTGTGGTAATATTCGTCCTCGTCCGTCGCGGGCAGTTTTTCGCGCGCGACGTAGAGCTCGATGCCGTTGAGGCGCTCGGCCTCATCGCGGGTCACGACACCCTTGAATGTCGCGACCAGATGATCTTTGGCCTCGCGCACCTGCGCGATTTCGAACTGGCGCCTGCCGTCCTTGGTCGACAGCGGACCGTAGCGGCGGACGGCAAAGGGATCCTCGGTGAAGGTCCACAGCTTGACCGCACCGCGCACACCATGCGCGGCGCCGATCCGCGCGACGCAGACCAGCGCCGACATGATCCGGCCTTACGCCTTGGCGGCGGCTTCGGCCTGCGCCTTGCGCTCCTTGCGCGGCACGGCCTTCTCAGGGTTGTTGCGCGCTTCGCGCTTCTTGACGCCGGCGGCATCGAGGAAACGCGCGACGCGGTCCGACGGCTGCGCGCCCTTGGCGAGCCAGGCCTTCACCTTGTCCATGTCGAGCTTGAGGCGGGTCTCGTTGTCCTTCGGCAGCAGCGGATTGAAATGGCCGAGACGCTCGATGAAGCGGCCATCGCGCGGAAAACGCGAATCGGCGACGACGACGTGATAGACGGGACGCTTCTTGGTGCCTGCACGGGCGAGGCGGATAACGACGGACATTCAGTTCTCCTTGAAAGTGTGGTTTGCAAAGTACGTTTTGTTCGGTTGATTGGTATTTCCGCGCCGCGCGAGATGCTGATGATCCCGTGCGACGAATTCCTCATTTCTTCTTGCCGGGGAAACCGCCGAGGCCCGGCAGCGTCGGCTTGCCGCTCAGCCCGGTTAGTCCCGGAAGGTTCGGTAGGCCTTGGCGAAGACCGGGCGGCAGATCCTTCGGCAGATTCGGCAGGCCTTGTCCGCCGCCCGCGCCTTGCATCTTCTCCTGCAGCGCCTTCATCTCTTCGGGCGAGGGCATCTTCATGCCGCCGCCAAAACCCATCGCCTGTGCGATGCCGGCGAGCGGGCCGCGCTTGCCCGATCCCATGGCCTTCATCACGTCGGCCATGTTCCGGTGCATCTTCAGCAGCTTGTTGACGTGCTCGACGCTCTGGCCGCTGCCGGCCGCGATGCGCTTCTTGCGGCTGGCCTTCAAGAGGTCCGGATGACGCCGCTCCTCGCGCGTCATGGAATCGATGATCGCGACCTGGCGCTTCAGGATCTTGTCGTCGATGCCGGCGGCCGCGATCTGGCTCTTCATCTTGGAGATGCCGGGCATCATGCCCATCAGCCCGCTGATGCCGCCCATGTTGGCCATCTGCAGCAGCTGCTCGCGCATGTCGTTGAGGTCGAACTGACCCTTGCGCATGCGCTCGGCGGTGCGTGCGGCCTTCTCGGCGTCGATATTGGCGGCGGCGCGCTCGACCAGCGACACCACGTCGCCCATGCCGAGGATGCGGCCGGCGATACGATCCGGGTGGAAGTCTTCTAGCGCGTCGGTCTTTTCGCCGGTGCCGATCAGCTTGATCGGCTTGCCGGTGACGGCGCGCATCGACAGCGCGGCGCCGCCGCGGCCGTCGCCGTCAACGCGTGTGAGCACGATGCCGGTGAGGCCGACGCGCTGATCGAACGAGCGCGCCAGGTTCACGGCGTCCTGGCCGGTGAGCGAATCCGCAACCAGCAGCACTTCATGCGGATTGGCCGCGGCTTTGATCGCGGCCGCCTCTGCCATCATCTCTTCGTCGAGCGTGGTGCGGCCGGCGGTGTCGAGCAGCACGATGTCGTAGCCGCCGAGCTTGCCGGCTTCCAGCGCGCGTTTGGCGATCTGCGGCGGCTGCTGGCCGGCAACGATTGGCAAAGTGGGAATGTCGAGGTCGCGGCCGAGCACGGCCAGCTGCTCCATCGCCGCCGGGCGGTAGACGTCGAGCGAGGCCATCAGCACCTTGCGCTTGTCGCGCTGGACCAGGCGGCGGGCGAGCTTTGCGGTGGTGGTGGTCTTACCGGAGCCCTGCAGGCCGACCATCATGATCGGCACCGGCGGCACCGAATTGACGTCGATGGTCTGGCCTTCGGCGCCCAGCGTGTTGACCAGCTCGTCATGGACGATCTTGACCACCATCTGGCCGGGCGTGACCGACTTGACGACGGTGGCGCCGATCGCCTGCTCGCGGACGCGCTCGGTGAAGCTGCGGACCACTTCGAGCGCGACGTCGGCCTCCAGCAGCGCGCGGCGCACCTCGCGCATCGCGGCGTCGACGTCCTTCTCGGTCAGCGCACCGCGCCCCGTCAGACGATCGAGAATGCCACCAAGCCGTTCCGACAGATTGTCGAACAATGCCGTTGTCCTGTTGCTGTCTTCCCGATGGGAAGAGCGCTCCGTAACTCACCGCTGTCATGCCCCGCGAAGGCGGGGCATCCAGTACGCCGCAGCACCTCAGATCAAGCCGAGCCGCCTCTGGGATACTGGATCGCCCGATCAAGTCGGGCGATGACACCTTCCTGGATAAGCATCTTCCAAACACCTTTGCGCCCGAGGGCGCACAGCGCTGTCGGGCGTTGACCTCCGGCCCCCGGGGCCGGTCGGCGGGTCGAAAAGAAAGCCTTTCCGAGAAAGTGGCGGGGTTAAACGCCGCTCCCGCTCAAAAGTCAAGGAAAGTTAGGGTGTCGGCCCGCCCTTGGTAAGGCAAGGTTTTGAAAACGTGATCCTTTTGTCGCAGGTTCCTTTTCCGCCAGCCCCGCCCATATAGGCGGTGATGTCTTACCCCTCCAACCATCCCTAGAAGCCCGCCGTGCCGATCACCCGCCGCCGCCTTTTCGGACTATTCGCCGGAACCGGTGCGCTGGTCGGCGTCCCCTCCCTCTGGATGTCCAGCATGAAAACCTATGACGGCCCCGCCTCCGATCATTTCGACGGCCTGACCTTCTTCGATCCGGACGGGGCGCCGCCGAAATCGCTGCGCGAGGTGCTGCGCTGGCAGCTCGGCGGCAAGCGGCAGCGCGCGACCTGGCCGGATTGGGCGCCCAGCCCACACGCCGACACCCCGCCGGCGCGCGTCGACGGCGACAAGGTGCGGCTCTCCTTCGTCGGTCATGCCAGCTGGCTGATCCAGGCCGGCGGCCTCAACATCCTGGTCGATCCGGTCTGGTCGGAGCGGGTCTCACCGGTCGCCTTCGCCGGGCCGAAGCGGCACAACGACCCCGGCATCGCCTTCGAGAAGCTGCCGAAGATCGACGTCGTGCTGGTCTCGCACGGCCATTACGACCATCTCGACATCGCGACGCTGTCGCGGCTCACCAAGAATTTCGCCCCGCGCGTGGTCACCCCGCTCGGCAACGACGTCACCATGCGCAGCTGGGATCCCGGCATCAAGGTGGAGGCGTTCGACTGGCATGATCGCGTCGAACTCGGCGAAGGCGTCGCGGTGCATTTAGTGCCGACGAGGCACTGGACCGCGCGCGGCCTGTTCGACCGTAACAAGGCGCTGTGGGCGAGCTTTGTCCTGGAGACGCCGGCCGGGAAGATCTACGTGGTCTGCGATTCCGGCTACGGCGATGGCCGCCATTTCCGCCGCGTCGCCGAGAAGCACGGCAAGCTGCGCCTGGCGATCCTCCCGATCGGCGCCTACGAGCCGCGCTGGTTCATGCGCGACCAGCACATGAACCCCGAAGATGCGGTGAAGGCGCTGGCCGATTGCGGCGCCGAGCAAGCGCTCGGGCATCACCACGGCACGTTCCAACTGACGGACGAAGCGATCGACGCGCCGGCGATAGCGCTGGTCGAGGCGCTGGATGCCGCGAAGATTCCGCAGGAAAGATTCGTGGCGATGCTGCCGGGGCAGGTGGTGGAGATTTAGGTCGTGTATCCATAAACCCGGCGGCTTGATGCGACGAAAGCAATGTCCGCTTTGCTCCCATTGCGGCAGGTGCGTGCGGTTCTGCGTTGTTGAACCAGAAAGCCCATGACGCAACAAAGCACCATGGATTTCTTTTGGTCGGAAGACCTTTATTAATCGATGGATGGAGCCGGCCTGTGGGATTTTTGCTGAGAATTGTGCTTGCAACCGCTCTCGTGAACCTTGCTCCGGCCGTCGCCCAGGCGAAGAACGCCGTCGCTTCTCCTGCCTTGCAGAAGGAATTCGATGGCTTCATCGAGAAGTTTCGCGCGGCGCTGAAGGCAAACGATTCCGCCGCCGTCGCCGGTATGACACGATTGCCATTCATGAACGACAACGCAATTCGCGACGCCGCGCAATTTGGCGCCAAGACCTATCGGACCTCGTTCACGGCGAGAAATCGCGCGTGTATCCAGCGCGGCAAGGCCGTCTACGATCGCGATGACTATAAGAACGACAGTTACTTCGTCTTCTGCGGCGAGCTCATCTTCGTCTTTACCAAGACGCCGGCGGGGTTCCTTTTTACTGATATCAGCGTGAATGATTGATCGGGCAACGATGCTATCCCTGCCGCCGGACGTATGATCGGGTCGTCGGCCCATTGGTATTGCGACGATGCGCCTCTTACGAAAGCGGCTACTGCCCCGGCTTGATCGCCCAGCTCACATTCACCGTCACCGTCAGCGTCTCCTCGCCCGGCGCGACCGCGGCCTGTGGGGCTGCGGCCATCCGTTCGGCCATGCGGCCCTTGAACAGCGGCACCGGGCCGCCGCCCTCGGTGACGCTGAGCGGCGCGCCCAGCGTCACACCGGCAGCCTTCGCGTAAATCTCCGCCTTGCGCCGCGCGTCGGCCACCGCCTGCTCGCGCGCATCATCCAGCAGCTTCGAGGCCTGCGTCACCTCGAACGAGATGTTGCCGATGTCGTTGGCGCCGGCGCTGACGAGCGTGTCGATGATGCCGGCCACCTTGGTCACGTCGCGGATCTTGACGGTGACGCGGTTGCTGGCGCGGAAGCCGACGACCGGGGATGCGCCGGTGGATTTGTTCTGGCCGTATTGCGGCTGCAGCGACAGCCGCGAGGTCTGGTAATCCTTCTCGGCGATTCCTGCGCCCTTCAGCGCCAGCAGCACCTTGCCCATCGCGGCGTTGTTGGCATCGGAGGCCTCTTTCGCCGTCTTGGCGTCGTTGGCGACGCCGGCATCGATTTGCGCGAGATCGGGCGCCGCGGATACGGAGGCTTCGCCGCTCACCGAGATCGCGGAGGGAAAATCCTCGGCGCGCGCGGGCGCGGCGAGCAGTGTGGTGGCGAGGACGGCGGCAAGTAGGGCAGGCTTTTTCATCAGTCTCACTTCAGTGGCACGAAAACATTGATCACGAGCTTGTCCTCGGACGTCTTCAGGGGATCGGTGAGGTACTCCTCGATGAAGGTGTCCTTGGCTTCCAGCCTCTTGTCGTCGAGGTGATTGGTGATCGCCTCATACGTATTGTCCATGTTGTCGTAGGAGCCGCGATGGACGAATTTCAGCGCCTTGCCTTCAGGCGATTTGCCGATGCTCATGTCCTTGGACAGGTTCTTCGGGTCCTGATCGACCGGGATCTCGGCAAGGAAGGTGAAGCCGGTATCGTCCGTCGAGGTGTAGACGATCATCGAATTGCCCGATGGCTTGATGCCCTGCTTGTCGAGCAGCGTGTTCAGCGCCTTGAAGGCGTCGATCAGCGTGTCGAAGGCGGAGTCCCAATTGGCGGTGCCCTTGACCATCACGACCTTCTTCGGCTCGAGCGTGGTCTCGAGGCCAAAGGGATCGGCGGTCTGAACC
>NZ_JADYVG010000022.1:0-135271 GCF_020193585.1 Bradyrhizobium sp. IC3195
GGGTTGGGGAGGGGGTCTCTCCTCGATCGAGGACCCCAGAGAAGAGAGCCCCCACCCGCCGCGCTCTGGCGCGCAATTGCGCTGCCGAGCGCGTCGCCCTCCCCGCAAGTGGGAGAGGTGCAGCGAGTCCTGGGCGACACTCGATCCGATAAGACTAAACATTCGATCCGTGGATCGCATCGATCACGGCGTCCGTGACCTCCTTCGTGGTCGCCTTGCCTCCGACATCCGGCGTCAGCACGCCCGCGGCGCAGACACGCTCGACGGCGGCCATCAGCCGTAAGGCGGCATCCTTCTCGCCGAGATGCTCGAGCATCTGCGCGCCGGTCCAGAACGTCGCGACCGGGTTGGCGATGCCCTTGCCGGTGATGTCGAACGCCGAGCCGTGGATCGGCTCGAACATCGAGGGGAAGCGGCGCTGCGGATCGATGTTTCCGGTCGGGGCGACGCCGAGGCTTCCAGCCAGCGCGCCGGCGAGATCGGAGAGGATGTCGGCGTGGAGATTGGTTGCGACGATGGTGTCGAGGCTCTTCGGATGCAGCGTCATGCGCACCGTCATGGCGTCGACCAGCATCTTGTCCCAGGTCACGTCAGGGAATTCGCCGGCGACCTCGGCCGCGATCTCGTCCCACATCACCATGCCGTGGCGCTGCGCGTTCGACTTGGTCACGACGGTCAGCAGCTTGCGCGGGCGCGACCGCGCGAGCTGGAACGCATAGCGCATGATCCGCGTGACGCCGACGCGGGTGAAGACGGCGACTTCGGTGCCGACCTCTTCCGGCAGGCCCTTGTGGGCGCGGCCGCCCATGCCGGCATATTCGCCTTCCGAGTTCTCGCGCACGATCACCCAGTCGAGATCGCCGACGCCGACATTGCGCAGCGGCGAGGCGACGCCCGGCAGGATCTTGGTCGGCCGCACATTGGCGTATTGGTCAAAACCCTGGCAGATCGGCAGGCGCAGGCCCCACAGCGTGATGTGGTCGGGCACGTCTGGGGCGCCGACCGCGCCGAAATAGATCGCGTCGAACTTCTTCAGCTCGCTGAGGCCGTCCGCCGGCATCATCACGCCGTGCTTCTTGTAATAATCCGAGCCCCAGTCGAACGTCTTGACGTTGAAGGCGAGATCGCCGCTGCGTTTTGCGAGAGCCTCCAGCACGCGGACGCCGGCCGAGATCACCTCGGGGCCGATGCCGTCGGCGGGGATGGCTGCGATCGAATGGGTGCGCATGGGAAGGCTCCGTTTGAGAGACCGCGCCGGCATATCCGGCCGTCGGCGTCGCTGGCGAATCTAGACGGGAGTGCCGGGCAAACTCAATCGGCGCTGGTTTATACAAAAAAATGATATAATCATCGGGAGGTCGCCACGGCGTCATGGCCGGGCTTGACCCGGCCATCCACGCCTTTCCCCGCGGCCCAAGAACGTGGATGCCCAGGACAAGCCCGGGCATGACGACCTCGCGCAAGTCTCAAGCGCGGTCGGGCGAGGCGAGAGGACGGCAAATGGAATTGCATCAGCTCCGATGCTTCGTGGCGACGGCCGAGCAGCTGCATTTCGGCCGCGCGGCGCAGCAGCTTCAGATGCTGCCCTCCGCGCTCGGCCGGCAGATCCGGCTGCTGGAGGAAGACCTGGGCACTCGGCTGTTCGCGCGGACCACGCGCGCGGTGTCGCTCACCGAGGACGGCACGACGCTGCTGCGCGATGCCCGCACCATCCTCGCCAAGGTCGAGGCGGTCGAGAGCAACCTGCGCAATCGCTCGCGCGCGGGGACCGCGCGGCGGCTGCGGGTCGGTGCTATCGACAGCGCGGCGGCCGGACTGTTGCCGCCGCTCCTGCGCGATTTCCGCGTCAGGCATCCTGACATCGCGGTGCAGCTCCTCGAAGACAAGACTGTCCGGCTGCTGCCGAGGATTTTGACCGGCGCGCTCGATCTCGCCTTCGTCCGTCCGCCTGACCGGCCGGACAAGCGGCTCGAATTCCGCGACCTGCTCCAGGAGAGCGCGATCGTTGCGTTCCCGCGGCGGCACGCGCTGGCCGGGCGCAAAGCGATCACGCTGGCGGATATCGCCGACGAGGCGATGCTGGTGCCGGACCGGCGCTCGCGGCCGCACAGCCACGACCTCACCATAAAGCTGTTCGAACAGGCCGGCCTGACGCCGCGCATCGTTCAGGTCGCCGACGAGAAGCAGACCATCATCAACCTCGTGGCAACGAAGCTCGGGGTCGCGATCGTGCCGCGCTGGACCGCACGGATGGCGGTGACCGGTGTGCGCTTCGTGCCGCTTCGAATGAGGCAGAGCGGGCCGGTGGGCCGGTTGCCGCTTGCCGCCGCCTGGCTGCGCGGCTCGCGCGATCCGGCCCGCGATGCCATGCTGGCGGTTCTGGAAGCCGGCCTGCGCAGCTATGCGCGGGAGGCGTGAGCGGCTATGACATCGGCCAAGACAGAGGCCAGGACAGAGGGATGGTGATGACGGATCAGACCGCTTCAGGCGAATTGCGGGTGGCTATTGCAGGGCTGGGCTCGATCGGCACCAAGATCGCGACCGCACTCGTTCAGGGCATCGAGGGCCTGTCGCTCGCGGCCGTGGCCGTGCGGGATCCCGCCAAGCATCAAGCCTTCATCGACGGCTTGCGTCGCCCACCGACAATCCTGCCGCTCGACCAGCTCGGCGAGGCCGCCGACATCGTCGTCGAATGCGCGCCGAGCAGCCAGCTGCGTGCGATCGTCGAGCCTGCGGTGAAGCGCGGCAAGGCCGCGGTCGTGGTCAGCGTCGGCGGCTTGCTCGACAATTTCGATCTGGTCGATCTCGCCCGCGCCAATGGCGGCCGTATCCTGGTGCCGACCGGCGCGCTGATCGGCCTCGATGCCGTCAACGCCGCCGCAATCGGCACCATCCATTCCGTGAAGATGGTGACCCGCAAGCCGATCGACGGCTTGAAGGGCGCGCCGTTCATCGTTCAGAACAACATCGACATCGACAATCTGCGCGAACCGCTGAAGCTGTTCGAGGGCAGCGCGCGCGAAGCGGCAAAGGGCTTTCCGGCCAACGTCAATGTCGCCGTTGCGTTGTCGCTCGCGGGCATCGGGCCCGATCGCACCGAGATCCAGGTTTGGGCCGACCCGACCGTGACGCGCAACGTTCACCGCATCGAGGTCGAGGCGGACTCAGCGCGCTTCTCGATGGGCATCGAGAACATCCCGTCCGAGAATCCCAAGACCGGCCTGATCACCGCGTTGTCGGTGATCGCGCTGCTCCGCAAGCAGCGCGCCACGCTGTGCGTGGGGACGTGAGCTCCTACGCCCCCGTCACGCGCCAGATCACGTTGCCGACGTCGTCGGCCATCAGTAGCGATTTCCTGTCGGGACCGATCGCGACGCCGACCGGGCGGCCGTAGGATTCCTTCTCGTCCGGCGACAGGAAGCCCGACAGGATGTCGCGACCGGGGCCGGACGGCTTGCCGTTCGCGAACGGGATGAACACCAGCTTGTAGCCGGACAGCTTGCTGCGATTCCACGAGCCGTGCTGGCCGATCACCATGCCGTCGCCGAAGCCGGGCAGGGTGTCTGCGGGCATCCAGCACAGGCCGAGCGAAGCGGTGTGGCCACCGAGCGCATAGTCCGGTTGAATTGCCTTGGCAACCATCGCCGGATCCTGCGGCACGCGGTCGTCCACCGTCTTGCCCCAGTAGCAATAGGGCCAGCCGTAGAAGCCGCCGTCGCGCACGGAGGTGAGATAGTCGGGCGGCGTCTCGTCGCCGAGGCCGTCGCGCTCGTTGACGACGGTCCAAAGCACGCCGGTCGTCGGCTCCCAGGCAAGGCCCACGGGATTGCGCAGGCCGGCCGCAAAGATGCGATGCGTGCCGGCGACGAGATCGAGCTCGTAGACCGCGGCGCGACCTTGCTCGACCTCCATGCCCATCTCGGCGATGTTGCTGAGCGAGCCGACGCCGGCATAGAGCTTCTTGCCGTCGGGACTGGCGAGCAGGCTGCGCGTCCAGTGGCCGGCGGGCTTGAATGTCGTCAGCCGCTTGCCCGGTGCTGTGATGCGGTCGGCGTCGGCAACGTAAGGAAAAGCCATCACGCCGTCGGTGTTGCCGACGTAGAAAGTGTCGGCGACCAGTGCCATGCCGAACGGCTGGCTGAGGTCCTCCATGAACGCGCCGCGAATCTCCGCAACGCCGTCGCAGTCCTTGTCGCGCAACAGCGTGATGCGGTTGGCGGAGACGCCGAGCGCGGCGGCGCGCCGCATCGTCGCCTGCATCGCATAGTGGAACACGCTGCGCGGGGCGCCCGCGATCTGCGTTGCCTCCGCGATCAGCACGTCGCCATTGGGCAGCACCTCGATCCAGCGCGGATGGTCGAGACCGGTCGCGAACGCATCGACCTTGAGCCCGGGTGCAGCGATCGGCTTCTGTCCGTCGCGCCAGCCGCGTGCGGTCGGCATCTTCAAGGTGGGGATCGCGCCTTGCGGTTTCGCTTCGGGAATGGCGGGCTTCTCGCCCCAGGCCGGCGCGGGGTCGGTGCCCGTCATCTTGCGCCATTGCAGCGCGATGCCGCCGATGAAGGCGACGAACTGCGCGAAGATGCTGGAAAACGTCATGACAAGCCCCCGGTTGCGCGCGCATCCAACTGGCTGACGGGGCCGACGTCAACCTGTGCGGAGCTCAGCACGGGCCTATTCCCGTGGAATGGCAGCCGATCGAATTTGCATGGGACAGGTCGCGGCGTCGGCCCGGAGATCAACGGCCGATCTGCCGCTCCAGCCGTCGTGCCGCGCGAAAATCATCCAAGTGACGGATGTTCGGCGCCAGCGCCGCTTCCCTGGAGAGCAGATGATAGACCCGCGCCACCGTGCGCTGCTTCTGCTTCGTAAGCCCGGGGGGCAGCGCCCGCGCCTTGCGGACGGCGGCGATCGCGTGGGCGCGAAAATAATCGTAGGCGTCCGACATGGCTCGATGCTCTGCGGCCGTTGACAGATGTCGAGGGCTAACGGACCAGCAGAGGTGTGGTTCCTTGGCGAGTCGGATCGTGCACTCGTGCCCCGGACGCAGCGCAGCGCGTCCGGACAGGAGAGTGACGCCCTCACCGCGGCGACGTGAACGGAATGATCATCGGAACGCGACGGCAATAGGCTCCATAGGCGTCCTCGCCGAGCTCCTTCGAGAGGAACACCTCTTCCATCCGGCCCTTCTGCCACATACCGAGCGAGATCAGGATCGCGCCGAGGATCGTCGTCACCAAGCCGATCGCAACGCCGGTCACCAGCATGCCGAAGATTAGGCCGGTGTAGATCGGGTGGCGGACGATACCGTAAGGGCCGGTGTCAATGACGCGGTGGTCTTCCTTCTGGGTGATGGTGTTGGACCAGAATTTTCCGAGATGCAGCCGCCCCCACCATGCGAAAGCGATGCCGGCGACGGAGAGGACCGCAGCGATGATGATGCCGGTGTTGCCGAGCACCCAAAGCGGCTTCCAGCCCATGGCTTCCGCAATGAACGGCGTGTACAGGATGCCGCCGACCAGGATCGGCAGGCGATAGCGCTGCGACTCCAGCGTCATGACCTGCTTCTTGGTCTGCCCCTGCCAGAACGAGGCGCCGACCCAGCTGACCAGAAAAGCGAGCCAGATCAGGGCGAGCAGTTGCGTCGGCCAGGTCGTGGTCCAGCCACCCCAGGCGACAGAGAGAAGCTTGCTGAAATCGAAAGACATGAAGGTTCTTTGCGTTTGAAGCGGCGTCAGCTCGCGCGCGAGGACAGCGCGTGATGCTTGAGGGCGCCGGAGGGCTGCTGGCCGTTGCGGGCGAGCAGGTGGGTGATGGTTTCGCGCAAGACGGGCTCGATCGGACGCGGCGAATAGCCGAGTTCGGTACGGGCTTTGCCGATCGAAAGATCGCTCGCGGCGAGCGCGATCCGCACGCCCTCGGCGGTGCCGTTGGGCGGCCGGCGCGTGATGTGGTCGGCGATGTATTCGAGCATGATCGCGGAGAGCTCGGCGATCTTGCCGGGTACGACGACGGGAAATTGCCGGCGTCCGCTCATCGTCGACATCATGCGCAGGATGTCGCCGAGCGGGACGCAGTCGCCGCCGAGGATGTAGCGCTGCCCGAGGCGGCCGCGTTCCATGGTCAGGACCAGGCCCATGGCGACGTCGCGGACGTCGACCAGATTGACCAGGAAGTTGAGGTGCGGCTGCACCTTCTTCTGCAGGAAGTACCAGAGCATCGCGGTCGGCGGTGTCAGATGTTGGTCGGCGGCGCCGATCGGCATGGTCGGCGTGCCGATCACCAGCGGGAAGCCCGCTTCTGCCGCTTTGGCGGCATGATGCTCGGCGAGCGATTTCGACCGGGTGTAGGCGCCGGGCATCGCCTCGGCCGGCTGCAGCGCCTCTTCGGCGGGAACGCCCTTGAGGTCGGAATAGGGGAACAGGATCGATTCGGTCGAGCAATGCAGGAAGCGCGAGACGCCGCGCTTCACCGCCGCCGCCAGCACGATCTCGGTGCCGCGGCAATTGACCTCGTGAAAGTCCTGCTTGTTGGCGACCCACATGCCGGGCAGGCCGGCGAGGTGATAGACCTGATCGCAGCCGGCGATCGCCGCATCGACCGCGGCACAGTCCAGCACCGAGCCGTGGACGTGCTCGACATCCGCGTTCGCCGCGCTCGGCACACGGACATCGAGAACGCGGACCCGCTGCCCACGGGCGCGGAGCGCTTCTACGAGGTGATGTCCGATGAAGCCACTGCCACCGGTAACCAGGACGAGAGCCATGCAGTAGGTTGCTGTTTCGCTTCGAGCGTTATCGGGTTGAAAGGGAATTGGCCGGAAGAGGCGCCAGAATCGCGGCAAGGTCGCGACGGAAACCCAGTGCAATGAATAATTTTGCCATGACGAACATCGGTCCAAGCAAAAGATGCGAGGGGAACGTGAACAACGAGGCCTCGCGCCCCTCAAAAACCTTGTGGCCGATGGCCTGTGCGGCGAGGCCGAGCACCACCAGCGTGGCGAAAATCGCCCACATCGTCGCTGTGCCGACTTGCGCCGCGATGGTCGTCGCAACCGAAAACAGCACGACGGAGACGGCCAGAATGCCGAGCCCGAGCGCCGCGTCGAGCAGCAGCCAATAAATCAAGACCGGAACAGCCAGGACCACCGCCAGGCTGACGTTGAATCCGAACAGCGGAAGCTTGACCAGCGTCAGCGGCAGCACGGCGCCGGTGAACAGCAGCAGGATGCCGACCACATGCATCGCCGTGTTGCGGGGATCGCGATGGTACTCGACATAAACGGCAAGTTGGCGCTGGAAAAAGCCACCCATTTCGGTCTCATGCAGCACGGGGTCGGGAAGGGCGAACAGAGGCTATAGCACTGGACCGAGCGGTGCACAAACCGGCACTTTTGTCGCGTGAAACCGTCTGCGCGCGCCCGGGACAGGCTGCAAAATAGTCCGCACTTCAAGGGGTTCCGTCAGCTGCGGAGCCGCCTTCGCTCAGCGCTTCTTGGCGGGCTTTTTGGCCGCAGGCGCTGGCGTCGCAGCCGGACGCGGCTCCTCCGGCAGCTTGGCATAAGTCAGGATCTGCAACTGGCCGTTGACGGCGGAGGTCGGCTTGGTCCGGTCGAGAAACTGCTCCTCGCCGAGGCCGATCGGATGCAGTCGCTTGGTCGAGATCTTGAAGGTGTTCACCAGCACATCACGGATTGCATCGGCCCGGCGCTGGCTCAGGATCGCATTGGCCTCGCGCGTCTTCGAATTGGATTCGACGTGGCCGACGATCAGGAAAGTGTAGGGCAGCAGCGAGGAATGAACCAGCGCGTCCGCAATGCGGCCAACGGTCTGGTAGGACGCCGGCTGGATGATCGGCGTGTCGGCGTCGAACTGGATCTGCGCATTGAAGGCCGGCAGCTTGGCGAGCTCCGGCGCGATCAGCGGCCGGTTCACCGGCCCCGGATCGTTCTTGATCCTGGTCTTGGCGCGCTCCATCACCTGCTGCTTCAGCGCGGGCAGGTCAACCTCGGCGGCCTCTTCGAAATGGTTCAGCTTCGCGACAATGTCGTCGCGGGTCGGCGCCGCCGTCTGCGCGCCGGCGGGGCCCGCGAGCAAAGCGAGCCCCAGCGCCAAGCCCAGTCCTGCGGTAGCGAGCCCGGTCGCGCGCATCAGCGATACCCCGCGTCGTCAACGGCCTTCAGGCAGTTGTTGCTGATGCCCTTGGGCGTCGAGACCAGGCACGGGATCGACTTGCTGGTCTCCTTGGTCGAGCCGCCGCAGACCTTGACGATCTCGCGCTGGCAGGCGTTCGCTACCGTCACGCGCGCGGCGACGCGCTTCTGGATGGCGTCGAACACGCCGAGATAGTCGCTCGTGCATTGCGGCGAGAGCACGTCGCGATTGCGCGACAGGCATTCCTTCAGCCGGTTCGAATCCGGGTTGACGCCGCGGCAATTGGCGACGATTTCCGCCCCGCAGCTCGCCGCCAGCTTGCCGATCGAATCGCCAAAGCTCATGGTCTCCGCCGCCGCAAGCGACGGCATCCCCAATGCAAGCACGATCAATGTGACGGAGCCCCGGACCATGGGTTGCATCTGATACGGGGAAGTTCGCGACGGTCAAGGGGCGTTCGGGCGAGAACTGTCGAGAGTTGCGCAGTGCGGCGAACAGTCCTCACTCGGCCTCAGCGAGGGGCGGCCAGTCGACCAGGGCGACGGTATGGTTCCTGAGGTCCTCGGCAACCTCGGGATCGGCCTTGAGCTCGTCCAGCGTCCGCGGCGGGGGCAGCTGGCGCCCGTCCGCGGTCAGCTCCTGCGCATAGAATGCGAGCGCCTCGGGCGCATTCTCCAGGGCCTCCTCGACGTCGTCGCCGCCGGAGATGCAACCGGGCAGGTCCGGAAACCACAAGCTCACGGTTTCGTCCGGGTCGGCGTCCTCGATGATGGCAACGTACTGAGCCATATCGGGTCTCACGCCCGCTGCACGAAACTGTCCACGACCTTCTTCTCGCCGGCCTTGTCGAAGGCGATGGTGAGCTTGTTGCCGTCGATCTTGGTGACGCGGCCATAGCCGAATTTCTGGTGGAAGACGCGGTCTTCCAGCGAGAATTCGGACGTCGTGCCGGTCGATTTGGCGACCAGCTCGCCTTCGATCGTCAAGGGCCCGCGCCGGCGCGAGGCGAAGCTGCCGAAATCGGGACCGGATGACGAGGAGGTCGAGAACGTCGCGGCCTCTTCCTCGAAGCCGCCGCTTCGGCCGCGATTCCGGTTGGCCTGGGCGCGCTGCCAGCCTGGGGTCGAATAGCTGGAGCCGAACGCCTCCATGTCGTCGAAGCGCGAGGCGCCGTAGCCGCCGCTGCCGCCCCATCCGGAGCCGCCTTTGGATTCCGTGATCTCGACATTGGCCGCCGGCAATTCGTCGAGGAAGCGCGACGGGATCGTGGTCGACCAGGTGCCATGGATCCGGCGATTGGTCGCGAAATAGATCTTTGCGCGGCGGCGCGCGCGGGTCAGGCCGACATGGCCGAGCCGGCGCTCTTCTTCCAGGCCGGCGCGGCCCTGTTCGTCCAGCGTGCGCTGGCTCGGGAACAGGCCTTCCTCCCAGCCCGGCAGGAACACGTTGTCGAATTCGAGGCCCTTGGCCGAATGCAGCGTCATCAGCGACACCGCGTCGTCCTCGGCGCCGCCCTCGCGGTCCATCACCAGCGAGATGTGCTCCAAAAACCCTTGCAGGTTCTCGAACTCCTCCATCGAGCGCACCAGCTCTTTCAGGTTCTCCAGCCGGCCCGCGGCGTCCGCCGAGCGGTCCTTCTGCCACATTTCGGTATAGCCGCTCTCGTCGAGCACGATCTGGGCGAGATCGGTGTGCGCGGTGACCTCGCGCTGGGCGCGCCAGCGGTCGAACTGTGCGACGAGATCGCGCAGCGAGCCGCGCGCCTTCGGCTTCAGCTCGTCGGTCTCGACGACGGCGCGCGCCGCCTCGAACAGGGGAATGCGGCGCTTGCGGGCGTGGTCGTGCAGCATCTGCACGGTGGCGTCGCCAAGCCCGCGCTTCGGCGTATTGACGATACGCTCGAAGGCGAGATCGTCGGCCGGCGAATTGATGACGCGCAAATAGGCCAGCGCGTCGCGGATTTCGGCGCGCTCGTAGAAGCGCGGGCCGCCGATGACGCGATAGGGCAGGCCCAGCGTGACGAAACGGTCCTCGAATTCGCGCATCTGGTAGGAGGCGCGCACGAGAATGGCGATCTCGTTGAGCTTCTCGCCCTGGCGCTGCAGCTGCTCGATCTCCTCGCCGATGCCGCGGGCTTCCTCTTCCGAATCCCATGAGCCCGTGACGGTGACCTTCTCGCCGTCCTGGTCCTCGGTGCGCAGCGTCTTGCCGAGCCGGCCTTCATTGTGCGCGATCAGGTGCGAGGCGGCGGCGAGGATGTGACCCGTCGAGCGATAGTTGCGCTCCAGGCGAATGACCTTGGCGCCGGGGAAATCGTGCTCGAAACGCAGGATGTTGTCGACCTCGGCGCCGCGCCAGCCATAGATCGACTGGTCGTCGTCACCGACGCAGCAGATGTTTTTGGTCTTCTCCTTCTCCCCGCTTGCGGGGAGAAGGCCGGGATGAGGGGGAGTCTCCACGAGCTCGGTGCTTGGAGAGGCCCCCTCACCCGCATCGCTTCGCGATGCCACCTCTCCCCGCAAGCGGGGAGAGGTGGAAGAAGGCGCCTGCGACAAGAGCCGCAGCCACAGATATTGTGCGACGTTCGTATCCTGGTACTCGTCGACCAGGATGAACTTGAAGCGCTGCTGGTACTGCCTGAGGATATCCGGGTGCTCGCGGAAGATGCGGATGTTCTCCAGCAGGAGATCGCCGAAGTCGGCCGCATTCAAAATCTTCAGCCGCTCCTGGTAGCTCGCATAGAGCTTGCCGCCCTTGCCGTTGGCGAACATCGCGGCCTCGCCCGACGGTACCTGTGAAGGCATCAAGCCGCGGTTCTTCCAGCCGTCGATCAGGCCGGCCAGCATCCGCGCCGGCCAGCGCTTCTCGTCAATGTTCTCGGCCTGCAGCAGCTGCTTGAGCAGCCGTACCTGGTCGTCGACGTCGAGCACGGTGAAGTTCGACTTGAGCTGCGCCAGCTCGGCATGGATGCGCAGGATACGGCCGCCGATGGAGTGGAAGGTGCCGAGCCATGGCATGCCTTCGACGGCGTGGCCGAGCATTTGGCCGAGCCGGTGCTTCATCTCGCGCGCGGCCTTATTGGTGAAGGTCACCGACAGGATCTCGGCCGGGCGGGCGCGGCCCTGGCTCAAGATGTGCGCGATGCGCGTGGTCAGGACGCGGGTCTTGCCGGTGCCGGCGCCGGCCAGCACCAGGACCGGGCCATCCAGCGTCTCCACTGCCTCGCGCTGCTCCGGATTGAGCCCGGCGAGGTATTTCGGGCCCACCGAGGCGCGCGCACGCGCGGCGATGCCGCCGGCTGCGGGCTGGTGGTCGGGTACGGCTGTGATCTTGCTCGGCTCGGTCATGCGAATCATCGGCCCCACGATGGCACCGCGGGGTGGTGGAAGGGAGCCTTCTTAACAGGGATTGGTGCCTATATGGGGCGCCGGGCCGGGTTTTCCACGTGCGCGGCAGGCCGATTTGTTCCAGCTGAGCCAGCGAATTTCGCTCCCGCCGGGACCGGAACTATCGTTCCCGCGTCGAGATTGTCAGGACAGGTGGCGCGGCCAGCCGCGTCGATCGCAGACAACATCAAGACGAGGGTTTGACCATGCTAGGCTGGGTTGTGACGTTTCTGGTTATCGCACTGATCGCCGGCATCCTGGGCTTCGGCGGCGTCGCCGGCGCTTCGATCGAGATCGCCAAGATCATCTTCTTCATCGCAGTCGTTCTGTTCCTGGTCTCGGCCGTCGTCGGCCTCGCCCGCGGCCGCAACAGAATATAGCTGCGATGTCACCTCTCTCCGACGGGGAGAGGTGAACCACAGGCGGCAGACGGCGCCTGAGCCACTAACGCTTCGAGGGCATCGCCACGCTCCGGCCGATGCCCTCGGGTCGCGTCAAGGCGCTGTGGGACTTGGCAACTCCAGCAATGCGCTGCTGGATGTCGGTCGGAAAAGGCGCGACGCGCCGCGCATTCATGTCCATGTGCAGTGACATGTTCTCGGACGTCGCCGACAGCCAGCCCTCGGTGCCGTGCCGCATCTCCTCGAATGTGTGCAGCCGCTTGTCATCGGCGTCGAGCAGCCAGACTAAGATCTGCACGGGATCGCCGAGATGGATCTCCCGCAAATAGCGCACGTGGCATTCGGCGGTGAAGGTCGAGCCGTGGCGCTCTGTCTTGTAGACCGGGCCAATCCCGAGCTCGAGCCAGAACTCGTCGATCGCCCGATCGAACATCACGTTGTAATAGGCCATGTTGAGATGGCCGTTATAGTCGATCCATTGCGGCTCGACCTGCATGATCGAGGAGCGAAACGGCTCTGCATTCGGCGCTGTGGCGGCGGTCTCCGGCATGTGTCCTTCCCAAGCTATGCGTCCAGTCCCTTGACTTGACCGGTTATATGTCCTTTGCCACGGTCTCTTCTCGTCGGGAGGAATTCCGTGGGTACGACCATCACCAATAATCCGCCGCGGCCGGAGCCGAAAGCCCTCGCAAGCGCGCTGGAGCAGCTTGCCGCGCGCTTCGGCAACCGCCTCATCACCTCGCAGGCCGTGCGCGAGCAGCACGGCCATACCACCACCTGGATACCCAACCAGCCGCCCGACGGCGTGGTGATGGCGCAGGAGACCGCCGACATCCAGGACGTGGTGCGGATCTGCGCCAGACATCGCGTGCCCGTCATTCCCTTCGGCACCGGCACCTCGCTGGAGGGGCAGGTCAACGCGCCCGCGGGCGGCATCACGATCGACCTGCGCGACATGAACAAGGTGCTCGCGGTGCATGCCGAAGACCTCGACTGCGTGATCCAGCCCGGCGTCACCCGCAAGGCGCTCAACGAGCATCTGCGTGACCAGGGCCTGTTCTTCCCGATCGATCCCGGCGCGGATGCCTCGCTCGGCGGCATGGCCTCGACCCGCGCCTCCGGCACCAATGCGGTGCGCTACGGCACCATGCGCGACAGCGTGCTGGCGCTGAAAGTGGTGCGCGGCGACGGCGAGATCATCACCACGGGCACGCGCGCCAAGAAATCGGCCGCCGGCTATGACCTCACGCATCTGTTCGTCGGCGCCGAAGGCACGCTCGGCATCATCTCGGAATTGACCATCCGCCTGCGCGGCATCCCCGAGACGATCGCGGCTGGCGCGGTGTCGTTCGAGACCGTCCACGGCGCCTGTCAGGCCGTGATCCTGGCGATCCAGACCGGCATTCCCGTCGCGCGCATCGAGCTGCTCAATGCTGCGCAGGTGAAGGCCTGCAACGCCTATTCCAAGCTGACGCTGCCGGAGACGCCGCTGCTGCTGATGGAATTCCACGGCAGCGAGATCGAGGTCGCCGAGCAGTCCAAGGCGTTCGGCGAGATCGCCAAGGACTGCGGCGGCGGCGATTTCTCCTGGACCACCAAGCCGGAGGACCGCACCAAGCTGTGGCAGGCGCGGCACGATGCCTATTGGTCGGTGAAGGCGCTGCGGCCCGGCGACAGCATCGGCGTGGTCGCGACCGACGTCTGCGTGCCGATCTCGCGGCTCGCCGACTGCGTCAGCGAGACCGAGGAGGATCTCAAGCGGCTCAATTTGCTGTCGCCGATCGTCGGCCATGTCGGCGACGGCAATTTCCACTGCTCGCTGGTCTGCGACACCAACGATGCCGACGAGATGGCGCGCGGCGAGGAGTTCATGCATCGTCTGGTCGAGCGTGCGCAGGCGATGGACGGCACCTGCACCGGCGAGCACGGCATCGGCCAGGGCAAGCAGAAATATCTCGAGGCCGAGCTCGGCCCCGAGGCGCTCGATGCGATGCGGGCCCTGAAGAAGGCACTCGATCCGCTCAACATCTTCAACCCCGGCAAGATCGTGCCGGAGGCGTAAGGCCGCGCGCTCCCGGATCGGGAACTTTCGGCAATGTTGCCGGTTCCAATTCCCGCCAAGTTCCGATGCCTCAATGGCAGGGCTGTGCGCGGGGAGAGTGCGATGGTGCGACCGGTCGTTGGAATTGCCGCAATGGCCCTTGCCTGCATGCTCGCGGGTGCGGCGCTGGCGAAGGGCGGACATGGCGGTGGCCATGGAGGCGGGCATGGCCGTGGTCATCACGGCGGCGGCCATTTCCGCGGCCACGGCGGGCACGCGCATGTCGGCGGACATCATCGCGGAATGCGGTTCACAACCGGTGCCCGACGTGGCGGCCCGAACTTCGGTCAGATCCGCAATGCGGCGATCCGGCCGGCGAATTTCCGCAACGCCTGGAACGCCGGCGCAATCCGCAACGGCCGGCTGATCAGCAATCCGGCGGCCCGTGCGCAGATCGCCGCGGCGGCCGCACTCGCCGGCTGGAGCGGTGCAAGCAGCGGATGGTGGCAACATCCCGGTGGCGGCTATGGCTGGGTCGGGCCGCTGTTCTGGCCGTTCGCCTATAACGATCTCTACGATTACGCGATCTGGGGCGACGGGCTCGGCTTCTGGGGCTACGGCTATCCGGACATCTATGCCGGCATTTTCGGCCCCTATGGCTATGATCGCCTGTCGGCCTATCTGCCGCAGCAGCCGCAGGGACGGCGGCGGGCGCGCAGCGCGCCGCTCGATCAGCTCTGCGGCAGCGATCGCCGCGCCATCGTCGGCCTGCCGATCGATCAGATCGCAGCCGCGGTGCAGCCGACGGGTGCGCAAGGCGCCGCTCTCGATGCGCTCGGCAACGCCTCGATCGACGCGGCGGCGCTGATCCGCACCTCCTGTCCGACGCAGGCCGCAGCGACGGCGCCCGGCCGGCTCGCCGCCATGCAGCAGCGGGTCGAGGCGATGCAGAAAGCCATCGATCTGGTCCAGCCTGCGCTGGACCAGTTCTATGGTTCGCTCAACGACGAGCAGAAGGCGCGCTTCAACGCGCTTGCCGACGATCAGCGTCGTGCCGCGGCGTCGAACAATGCGGGCGGATCGTCGGTGCAGACTTGCAGCCCGTCCGCCGCGTTCGATTGGCCCGGCGCCACGATCGAAGAAAGGCTTCGTCCCAACGACACCCAGCGCGCGGCGCTCCAGGTGCTCCAGGACACCAGCGCCAAAGTCGGCACATCGCTCAAGGCGTCCTGCGAGCCCAATGAGGTGATGACACCGCCGGCCCGCATGGCCGCGATCCGCAAGCGCCTCGGTGTCATGCTGGACGGGATCAAGTCGGTCCGGGCGGCGCTCGATGATTTCTACGCCACGCTCAACGACGAGCAGAAGGCGCAGTTCGAGGCGATCGGCCCGCGCCGCATGTCCTGAACGCCGCGAGCAATTGAAGATCATTGGTGGGGCAATGAAGTGGTTCGCGAGGCGAGAGCCGGCAGACGTCTGGGACGAGCCAATCGGCACGCCGCTCGGCGACATCGAAGCAGCCGACCGGATTCGCAACATCTGCCAGGCTGCACGGGCGATCGCCGAAGCCGCCGGCGCTTCGGCGCCGACCAGCGCGCGTGAGCGCTATGAAAGCGCGGCCCGCACTGCGATGGAGATCGCGATGAAGATCTCCGACGATCTGATGCGCGACGACGCCGTGCGCCGCATCGTGGATCTCTGCATGAAGGCTGAGGACATCAAGACGGCGCAGATCTTGTCGCGTGCGATCCAGGCAGGCTGGATTCGAGAAGCCGTGCTCCGGGACCATCCGGCCCTGTCGCAATGAGTTCGGCTCGCGCGATGGGCGCGAGCCGAATGCTGCTGATGCCGGACCGGCTCAGTATCTGCGATAGCCACCGCTGTTATGGTCGCCGCCGCGGCCGCCCATTCCCATGCCGAGACCGATCCCTACGCCGATGCCGATGCCCTGCATGACGGCCTCCGGCGGCGGGCCGCGATCCGGCGGCGGTGCGCGCTCATAGACCACTTGCTCGGACGGCGGTCGCCGCTTGGGCGGCGTCTCGACCACCTTGCGCTTCGGCGGGGCCTCCTCGACGCGCTTCTTGATCACGGGCGGGACCGACGGATTGACCGGCGTTGCCGGGGTCGCGGGCGTCGAGCACGGGCAGGTCGGCGCCATCGCGACCGCGACGGGCGTCGCCACGGCGGCGACGGGCACGGCGTAGTTGCGGTTCTGCACGCGCAGCAGCAGCCGGCGCGCGGTTGCCGCGAGATCGCTGTTGTCCCAGTTCGCGAGGTATGCCTCGAACGAGGCGCGGGTGTTGATGGCGGTGGCACGCTCCCACGCCAGCATCTGGCGACGCCGCTCCAGCACGGTGCGAAGGCGCGGCGTGCGGGTGTCCTGCGCGTACAGCTCGATATAGGCCTGATACGCCTCCACGGTGTCCTCGGTGATCACGAGCTCATAGGCGACCATGGCCGGCTTGCCCTGCAATGTCTTGCGCCAGTCCGCGACGCTGCGCGTGCCGCCGGCGAGCGCCATGGCGGATGCGCCGGGAAGCGCGGGCGTGCTGCCGCCGCTCTCGCCGAAGAACCTGAAATCGGTGGTCAGCGAGGAGCTTTCCCAGGGGATCTGCCGGCCGTCGGTCGACTGCGCCACCGCGACGCGGATGCGCTTGAACATCTCCTCGATCGGCAGGTTCGGCTGCTTGGCGACCGTCAGCACGGCCGCCGTGTAGGGGCTGTCGAGGCCGTTGCCGTCCTCGGCTTCGGCGCCGGGCGAGGTCGAATAGGAGATGAACGAGCCCGGCGCGCCGGCCTTGGTATCGACGATCGCAAGGCCGTGGCCGGCGCCGCTGAGCGCAGGGAACGGGTTGTTGCGGCAGGCATCGAGCATGAAGATGCGCGCCCGCGTCGGCAGCGCGCCGAGCGTGTTGAGCATGTCGTTCAGCCGCACGCCCTGCAGCGGGATGTCGGCCTCGCGCTTGGGATCGAGATCGACAGGCACCAGATAGTTCTCGCCGTCGATCTGAAGGCCGTGGCCGGCATAGAACACCAGCGCGACGGTGTCGGGGCCGCTGGCACTGACCTTGCCGGCGAAGTCCGAGATCGCCGCGCGCATCTCGGTCTGCGCCAGATTGGCCGCCGTGGTGACGGTGAAGCCCGCGCTGCCGAGCAGCTCCGTCATGCCCTTGGCGTCGTTGGCGGCGTTCGGCAGCTCCGGCACGGTGCGATAGGCCGATTGGCCGATCACCAGCGCAAGGCGCGCTTCGGCGGCCGCGTCCGTGGGCGTCACCAACTGGGTGAGTGCGAGAAGACCGGACGCAAGAAGCAAATTCGAAAAGACTGGACGGCGCATGATGTCACCTCCAACGGCAATGCGCACGATGATGTCACTATTTCTAAGTCCGCGCCATGAGGGCGTCTGTGCGCTGGATCACTCAAGGGCCGCGGCAAAATGGGGCAGGGTATCTGCCGCAGCCGTCCCTGTGCTAGACCTTTCGACCGCGCTGCCGCGGGCATTCTGCCAGTGAGGGAGGCTTGTCGTGAAGGTTCTGCTCGCGCACACCCCGGAGATGCGGCGCAATTATTACGGCGATCGCAGCCTGAACGGCCTGCGGACGGCCGCCGAGGTGATCCTGCACGAGAAGGATGAGCCGCTGGACGCAGCCAGCCTGGTACGCGCTGCGAAGGATGCCGACATCATCGTCGCCGACCGCATGACTGAAGGGCGCGGCGAGATCTTTGCGCAATTGCCGCGTCTGCGGGCCTTCGTCCGCTGCGCCGTCGACATCCGCAACGTCGACGTGGATGCGGCCTCGCAAGCCGGCGTGCTCGTGACCCGCGCCGGGCCCGGTTTCGTGCAGGCCGTGGCCGAGCTCGCGCTCGGCTTCATGGTCGACCTCTCCCGCGGCGTGTCGCGGACCACCGCAGATTACCAGGCAGGCCGCAAGCCGGAAGCACGGATGGGCCGCCAGCTCGCCGGCAGCCGGATCGGCATCATCGGCTACGGCAGCATCGGGCGCTACCTCGCCGAGATCGCAAAAGTGCTGCGCATGGAGGTATTGATCTCCGATCCCTTCGTAACCGTCAGCGATGCCGAGATCCGGCAAGTCGGTCTCGACGAGCTCCTCGCCGCATCGGACTATGTCGTCTGCCTCGCCGTCGCCAATGCGCAGACCGAGACTCTGATCGGGGCCGCAGCCCTGGCGCGCATGCAGAAGCATGCCGTCTTCATCAATCTCTCGCGCGGCAATCTCGTCGACGAGTCGGCGCTGGCACGCGCGCTGCGTGAAGGCCGCATCGCCGGCGCCGCCATGGATGTCGGCCGCGCACCGGACCAGATGCCGACGCCCGATATTGCCAAGCTGCCGAATGTCATCGCGACGCCCCATGTCGGCGGGCTGACGCCGCAGGCCATCGAATACCAGTCGCTGGAGACCGTGCGACAGGTCGAGGCCATCGCGAGGGGAGAAATCCCGCAAGGCGCCGTTAACGCCGATCGCTGGACGCGGCGGCCGTGAAAGGTCTCAAAGCCGGTCCACCGCCTTGAACGTCCCGTCCTTCTGAATCACGGTCAGGAACACCTTCGGCGGCATGTCGAGCATGCGTGTGCCGACGGTGACGATGCTGCCGCTGATGTCGAAACGGCCGGTATCGTTGATGGCGCGCAGCAGGCTGGCGCGGGTCGGATTGGGGCCGGCCTTTTTCAGCGCCGCGGCCGCGAGGCGGCCGGACAGATAGCCTTCCAGCGACACGAAGTCCGGCGTCAGCGCCGGGTCGTACGCCTTTTGCGCCGCCTGATAGTCGGCGACGAGCTTGAGCGAGCGGTCCCAGGGAAACGGCACCACCTGCGAGACGATGACGCCTTCGCCCTCCGGGCCGAGCTCCGCGGCGAGCGCGACGGCGCCGACGAAGGAGATGTTGACGAAGGTTGGACGAGCGCCGCTGCGGCGGGCGAGCTTGATGAACTCCGCGCACGGACCATAGGTCCCGACCATGACGATGGCTTCTGGGTCGGCGCGCTTGATCATGCGCCAGGCCTGGCCGACCGCGCGGGTGTTGCGCTCGTAAGTGCCCTCGGCGGCGAGCTCGAGCCCGCGCTTGGCGAGCGCCCGCTTCACGCCGACAAGCCCGTCGCGGCCGAAGGAATCGTCCTGGTAGAAGATGCCGATGCGGGTGAACTTGCGATCTTCGGTGAGATGCTTGATCCAGGCTTCCGCCTCCGCGCCGTAGCTGGCGCGGATGTTGACGACGTTCGGAAGCTCGAGATCGCGCAGGAACTCGGCGCCGGTGAACGGGCCGATGAAGGGCACGTTCCTGGAGCTGGTGATCGGTATCGTCGCCATCGCGGTCGGCGTGCCGACCGCACCGATCAGCGCGAACACCTTGTCGTCGTTGATCAAATGCAGCGTCTGCGCCACCGAACGGTCGGGGTCGTAGCCGTCGTCGCGGCTGATGAGCTGGAGCTTGCGGCCGTGAATGCCGCCCTTGGCATTGACCTCGGTGAATGCGGCGACGATGCCTTGCCGCATGCGCTGTCCCAGCGCGGAGGACGGGCCTTCCAGCGCCGCGGCCTGGCCGAACAGGATTGCATCCTCGCTGATGCCGGCCTCGTTGCCCCTCGCAACCAGCGTGGTCGCGGCCAGAAGCGCGATGGTCAGAACGACGGATCTCGCTGATCGAATTCGATGCATCGGGAGGCTTGCCGGATCCTTGAAAGAAACCTTGCGCAACATAGCCTTGCGAGGCTGAATAGCTCGCTAAGCGCCACGGCGCAGAGAGGCCGTATTACACCGGGGAAAACCGGCAACTTATGTCGAGAAAGCCGGGATCGCTCGTGCACTTCGTTAACTAATTTCCGCATTGCGGTACGACTGGTTTCCGAAATTGTGCACTTCTTAACCGCCGTCTTGTTCCGATAGCGGCACCGGCACCTCAACCAGAGGTTCGGTTCGTCGCGGACAGGGGACGGCGGCTTCAAGATGGGCGGTCGCGATCAGAACGATCAGGATCGGAGACGTAGAGGCGGATGGTGGCGTGCCGCGCCGCTGCTCGGGCTCTATCGTCCTGCGCTCGTCGCGGTTGGCGTTGGCCTGCTGTTCTCGATCGTGGGCGCTGCCGCCGTCGCGCGGTGGGAAGATCGCGTCAACAGGATCGAGTTCGAGAACGCAGCCGAGACCCAGGCGATCGTCCTGCAGAACGGCATGAACGAGTACATATCGAGACTTCTCGCGCTGCGCACGTTGTTCGAATCGACCAACGAAGAAGTCACCCGCAGCGAATTCGAGACCTTCAGCGCCCGCCTGTTCGAGCGTCACCCCGGCATGCTGCGCATCTCCTGGTTGCCGCGGATCAACCGCAAGGAGCGCGCGGATTACGAGGCCGCGGCGATCCGGGACGGTGTGTCGAGCTATCACATCAAGGCGCTGCAGGGCGAGAGCTTCGTCATCGCGCCGCAGAGTGACGAATATTTTCCGGTGTTCTACTCGACGCAGCCGAAGACCTCGTCGGTTTACGGCATGGACTACACGACCGTTCCGGAGCGACGGGCGGTGCTGGAGCGCGCGCGCGACAACGATCGCGTCGCAGCCATGCGCACGCGCCTGTTCGGGCCGAAGGACAGCGACCGGCCGTCCTATGTCCTCGTCGTCGTTCCCGTCTACGCCAAGGGAACCTCGCGCGAGGAGATCGCGGACCGGCGCCGCAATAGCGCCGGCGTCGTGGTCGGCGTCTTCGACCTGCCGCTGCTGATCCAGTCTATCCGCGTGACCACCGGAGCCAGCCCCGCGGTCAGCATGACGGTCTTCCCGCCGTACACGGCGCAGATCGTCAGCCTCGAGCAGATGCTGCCGGATTATGCGTCGGCCGCCTCGGCGCTGCGGTCGATGCGGGACATCGCGCGGACCCTGCACTGGTCGGGCAGTCTCAAGATCGGCGACACCGATTGGCAGGTGCGGGCGGTTCCGACCGCCGGCGGTCCGCTGGCGACGACTTACGACCGCGCGGTTGCGGTCCTCGTCGTCGGCATGCTGCTGACGCTGTCGCTGTCGACCTATCTGATGCTCGCCAGCCGCAATTCGCGGCGGCTGTCGCTGGCGAACCGGCGCGTGCTCGAGCTTGCCCAGACCGACATCCTCACGGGATTGCCGAACCGCGCCTTTTTCCTCACCCGGCTCGACGAGATGAACGGCAAGTTGAGCGTGAGGGGCGAGCCCTTCGCGATCCTGATGCTCGACCTCGATCGCTTCAAGAACGTCAACGATTCCCTCGGCCACGCGGCCGGCGATGCGCTGCTGCGCCAGGTGGCGCAGCGGCTGAAATCCGCGCTGCGCGCCAACGACGTGCTGGCGCGGCTCGGCGGCGACGAATTTGCCATCATCCAGCAAGCCGGCGAGGACCAGCGCGCCTGCTCGACCGATCTGGCGGCGCGGATCGCCAAGCTCGTGAGCGAGCCGTTCCTGCTGCCCGGACACCGCGTCGAGATCGGCACCAGCATCGGCATCGCAATTGCGCCGGATCATGGCAGCGATCAGGAGCAGCTCCTGAAGAAAGCGGATCTCGCGCTCTATCGCTCGAAATCGGCCGGCCGCAACTGCTTCACCGTTTATGATGAGGCGATGTCGGCCGAGCTGGAGGCCCGCAATACGCTGGAAGGAGATCTGCGCGACGCCATCGCGCGCTGCCAGCTGGAGGTGCACTATCAGCCGTTCGTCGACGCGCTCAGCGGCGAACGACGCGGCTTCGAGGCGCTGGTGCGCTGGCGGCATCCGACGCGCGGCCTGATCCCTCCGGACCAGTTCATTGCGCTTGCGGAGGAGACCGGGCTGATCGTGCCGCTCGGCGAATTCGTGCTGCGGCGCGCCTGCGCGGACGCAGCCGGCTGGCCTGCCGATCTCATGATCGCCGTCAATCTTTCGCCGATCCAGTTCAAGGAAGCCGAGCTGTTCGACATGATCTGCGCGGCGCTCGCCGATTCCGGCCTGCCGCCGCAGCGGCTCGAGATCGAGATCACGGAATCCGTGCTGCTGGAGCGCGGCAGCGAGAATCATGCCTTCATGGAGCGGCTGAAGCAGCTCGGGGTCGAGCTCGCGCTCGATGATTTCGGCACCGGCTATTCCTCGCTCAGCTACCTGACCGCGTTCCCGTTCGACAAGATCAAGATCGACAAGTCGTTCATTCGCAATCTGACGCAGCAGCCGCGCTCTTCCGCCATCATCTCCTCGATCGTGACGCTGGCGCGCGGACTGGACATGTCGGTCACGGCCGAAGGCGTCGAGACGCGCGAGGAGTTCGACCGGCTGAAGGCGCTCGGCGTCAATTTTGCGCAAGGCTATCTGTTCGGCCGGCCGCATCCGATCGAGCGGATCCTGTTCGACGCGCCGGTCAAATCCTCACGGCTCGACGCCGCCTGAGCGGGCCGCTCAAGCAGTATTTAGGTCGTCATGCCCGGGCATAGCCGTCCGAAGGACGGCGTCGCTTCCGCTCGCCTATGTCCCGGGCATCCACGTTCTCCGTCCTGCGTCGCAAGACGTGGATGGCCGGGACAAGCCCGGCCATGACGTTGCGGGAGCGTCTGCGCCCCGCTCAAGAGGCATGCGCGAAAAGCGCTTGACCCGGACATCCCCGGATGGTCCGAAGAACCGTCTAGGGATGAAACAAGCACACAACATGCGGCTTCCGTTCTTCTACGGCTGGATCGTGGTCGCCGTGACCTTCGTCACCATGGCGATCGGCGTCAACGCGCGCACCGCCTTTTCGCTGTTCTTTCCACCCATCATCTCCGAGTTCGGCTGGGAGCGCGGCGTCACGGCGGGCGCCTTCTCCTTCGGCTTCGTTGTGTCGGGCGTGGTCAGCCCGCTGATCGGCCGCCTGATGGACCGCGCGGGTCCGCGGGCGGTGATGGAGCTCGGGGTCGTGCTGATGGGCGGCGGCCTTTTGCTGGCGCCGCTGACCAGCGCGCCGTGGCACCTCTATGTCACCATCGGTGTCATGGTCGGTGCCGGCAGCGTCTGTCTCGGCTATTCCGGCCAGTCGCTGTTCCTGCCGAACTGGTTCATCCGCAAGCGCGGCTTCGCCATCGGCATCGCTTTCGCCGGCGTCGGTATCGGCTCGGTGACGCTGCTGCCATGGGTGCAGCACATGATCGAGCAGACCGGCTGGCGCACCGCCTGCACCGCGATGGGCCTGCTCGTCCTGATCGCGCTGGCGCCGATCAACCTGCTGCTGCACAAGCGCCCGGAGGACATCGGGCTCCAGCCGGACGGCGATGCCGCCCCCGCCGCAGGCGCGGCAAGCCCGGTCTCCAACGTGGTCGATCACGTCTGGGTCAACACCGACTGGACGCTGCGGCGCGCCGTCGCGACCGCGCGGTTCTGGTGGATCGGGCTCGGCTATTTCTGCGGCCTGTACATCTGGTATGCGGTGCAGGTGCACCAGACCAAATTCCTGCTCGATGTCGGCTTCAGCCCCGGCGTTGCGGTGTGGGCGCTCGGCATGGTCAGCCTGCTCGGCATTCCCGGCCAGATCGTGCTGGGGCACGTCTCCGACCGCATCGGCCGGGAGTGGGTGTGGGCGATCAGTTGTGCGGGTTTCGTCGTCTGCTTCGCCGCGCTGATCGCGCTGAAATATCAAGCTTCGCTCTGGCTGGTTTATCTGATGGTGTTCACGCAAGGCGCGCTCGGCTACGGTCTCACCTCGATCATGGGCGCGGTGGTGTTCGAGATATTCCAGGGCAGGCACCAGGGCAGCATCTTCGGCACGATCATGCTCGCGGCGCTGGCGGGCGGTGCGGCCGGACCGTGGCTGACCGGTGTCCTCTATGATCGCGCCGGCGACTACACGCTCGCTTTCGCCCTCGCCATGGTCGTGAGCGGGGTGTCGGCGCTTGCGATCTGGCGGGCGGCGCCGGGCAAGGTGAGGGCCGTGGCCGGCCGGCTGCACAAGCTCAAAACGGCATCCGAATAGGTCCAGTACGCTTCAAAATACCTTCGGCGTTTTCGCGAAGCGTTAATCATGCCGCCTCTTGGCGCAGCGCGCCGGAATTGCAAAAACGTCTTGGACACCATCGGAGCGTTAACCTCTCGCCGATTGCCGCATTTCCCGATGCCGCTGGTCCAGACGATGCCCGCCTCCGATCACCTTGCGACTGAAATTCCTGACGTGCTGCGCGCCGCGCTCGAACGCGCCGACGATGGCATCGTCATCGTCGATGAGGCGCATCGCATCACCCACTTCAACCCCGCCGCGGAACGGATCTGGAAGCTCGCCGCCGCCGAGGTGCTCGGCCGCGATGCCGCCGTCCTCACCCTCAAATGCCTAAGCGCCGGTGCGACCGCGGATTTCCGCGAGGAGATCAGCCTCGTGCGGCACGACGGCAGCCGTATCAAGGCGCAGATCGCGATGTCGTCGGCGACGGTCGACGGCGCGACCCATCACATCGTGTTGGCGCGCGACGTCACCCTCGATGCCGAACGCCGCGCCAGGATCGCACTTCTCCACGCGGTCTCCGACCAGACCAACCGCGTGGTGATCATCACCGACGTCGAGCAGAACATCGTCTACGTCAATTCCGCGTTCACGGCGCTGTTCGGCTATACCAGCGAGGAGGCCGAAGGCCGCCGCGCCGGTGAGCTCATTGCCGGCCGCCACACCGATCGCAAGGCGATTGCGAAGCTCGTCAAGCGGCTGATGCATGGCGGTCAGCGCGACGAGGCCGAGGTGCTCGTCTACGACAAGGATGGTGAGGAGATCTGGGTCTCTGCCCGGATCGACGCCTTCCGCGACAAGAAAGGCCGGGTCAAGCACGTCTTCGCGCTACTCGAGGACATCACCGAATCCCGGCAGCTGCGCTCGCTGCAGCAACTGATCATGGCGGCGCTCGCCGACGAGGCGCCGATCACCGAGATTGCCGATCGGCTGTGCCGCCGCGTCGAGCAGATCGCGCCCGGCGTCGTCTGCTCGCTGCTGCACGTCGATGCCGCCGGCTTGCTCCATCCGCTGGGCGGCCCGAGCTTGCCCGAGGACTATTCCCGTTCGCTCGACGGCATCGCGATCGGTCCCGAGGTCGGCACGTGCGGAGCCGGAGCCTTCTACGGCATTCCGGTTCTGGTCGCCGACATCGATGCCGATCCGCGCTGGCAGCCCTACAAGGCGCGGCCGCTCGAAGTGGGCTTGCGCGCCTGCTGGTCGACGCCGATCAAGGCCAAGGACGGCCGGGTCATCGGCACCTTCGGTTTCTATTATCGCGAACCGCGGGCGCCGAGCCGATGGCACCGCCAGATCGTCGATGCCTGCGTCAACCTCGGCGCGTTCGCGATCGAGCGCAAGGAGGCGCGCGCCGAAATCGCGCGGCTCGCCTATCACGACATGCTCACCGGCCTGCCGAACCGCGCGCAGCTGCGCCACCTGATCACGACCGCGATCAATGCCTGCCCGACCGGAGGCCATGTCGCGCTCGCCTTCCTTGACGTCGATCATTTCAAGGACGTCAACGACACGCTCGGCCACGCCGCCGGCGACGAGCTCTTGATCCTGCTCGCGCAGCGCCTGCGCGAGCAGATCGGTCCCGACGACATGCTGGGACGGCTCGGCGGCGACGAGTTCGTCATCCTGCTGCCGCAACGCAATGCCGAGGCCGCTGAGCGCATCGCGGCCGGGATCACCGAGGCCCTGTCCGCACCGTTGCGGCTCGGATCGAAGCTGATGCCGATGTCCGCCAGCATCGGAATCAGCCTCTATCCCGATCACGCCACCGACATCGACACATTGATGCAGCAGGCGGACGCCGCCATGTACATGGCCAAGCAGGCCGGACGCTCGACGCATCGCCTCTTCAGTGCCGAGATGAACGTGCTCGCGGAGCAGCGGCTGGCGCTGATCGCGGCGTTGCGCCGCGCCGTCGCGGAAGGTGTGCTGAGCCTCAGCTATCAGCCGCAGATTCGCAGCTGCGACGGCGCGATCCACGGCGTCGAGGCGCTCGCGCGCTGGCGCGATGCCGTGCTCGGCGACGTCTCGCCGGCAAAGTTCATCCCGCTCGCCGAGGAATGCGGGCTGATCGAGCAGATCGGCATGTGGTCCGTGCGCGAGGCCTGCCGCCAGATGGCGAGCTGGCGCCGCGCCGGGCTCAACATCCCCTGCGTCTCGGTCAATCTGTCGCCGATCAATTTCCGCAACGTCACGCTGGCCGCGCGGCTCAAGGACATCCTGGCCGAGCACGATCTGCCGCCGGATGCGCTGATGCTGGAGATCACCGAAGGCGCGTTCATGCAGGACGGAGCCGCGGCGCTGGAGACGATGAACGCGATCCGCGAGCTCGGCGTCGGCCTTTCGGTGGACGATTTCGGCACCGGCTATTCCAGCCTCAGCCGGCTAGCACATCTGCCGATCCGCGAGCTCAAGATCGACCGCAGTTTCATGCGCGACATCGAGCAGGATGCGGGCGCGCTCGCGATCGCCACCGCCGTGGTCCGCGTCGGCCAGGGCCTCGGCATGAGCGTGGTCGCCGAGGGGGTCGAGACCGAGGGGCAGCGCAAGACGCTGGCTGAGCTCGGCTGCGACATCGTCCAGGGCTTCCTCTACGCGCCGCCCCTGCCGCCCGTCGCCTTCGAGCGCTGGCTGATCGAGCATTGCGCCGAGCAGGCGAGGGCGATGCTGGGGCGGCTTGACCTTGTGGCGGACGAGGTTGCCGTGAAGCAGTCGGCGTAGCCGCCTTTGAGCGGTAGGAACGCATCAGCGACCGGCGGCAGAACGGCCTTCGCTAGAGCATCGAAAGCACGACAATGCCTTCCTCGAGCTCTCCTGAAGCCAGGCGCGCCCGCGCCATGCGCTCGAACTCCGTGCGATGCTTCTGTAGATAGCTGAAGGCCTGCTTCTGCGTGTTGAATGTCGTTGCAAGCCGGCACATCTGCCGATTTGCGCCGGACGCGAGAAAGAATGTGATGGTTCCGTGATCTGGCTTTATGCGAGGCACGATCTGCACTCTCCGGCATGGGATCGGCACTTCAGATTTCGCAGGCGGCGTTGAAGACGGCTATCGCGCCAACTTCCTTGTCCGCTTCTTGAGCTTAGGCACCGGCAAAGTCGATCGAAGAGCTTCATCGGCCGCTTCCCTCGCCTGGCGCGCCTCTCGAAGCCGCGCCATGTTCTTGCGAACCTCGATGGCTTGCCTTTCCACGTCCGCCAATGCCCGCGCGCCCTCTTCGGCGGCCAGGCGCTTGCGATCGGAACGTGTAATGCTTTCGGGTGACGGCTCTGCCGGCTTCTTGCTGCTCATCGTTCACCCGGATCCGCAAAGACTAAACCCGCTCAATCCAGGGATTGAGCGGGCAAAGCGACCGTTTCAGTACATCCGTGAAACGGCGCAACGATCTCAAGCCAGCGAGAGGTTCTCGGCGCTGACTTTGCCTCGCATCTTGTCGGTCTTGATCTCGAAGTTGACCTGTTGGCCTTCGCCGAGACCGGCAAGCCCAGCCCTTTCAACGGCGCTGATGTGAACGAACACGTCGTTGCCACCGTCGTTTGGCTGGATGAAACCGAAGCCCTTTTGGCCGTTAAACCACTTGACCGTACCTGTCGTCATTTTCTTCTCCAAAGCGCGCGAGCGCATCCCGCGCGACGATCGCGCGGTTACCTTCAACTTCGTCGATGTCTTTGGAAAAGGAGCCCGCGGGCGCATTCAACAAGGCACAGCGGCTAATCGAACGACTTCAATATATACGAGTTTCATGCATTTGCAAGGAGCGAAGCCAGTTTGTTTGCTGCGAGGCCATTCTTCTGTTCCGATCGCGGCGCTTTGCGTGTGTCGGTCGATCTACGAGCAAGGCGTTATCGATTGACCGAACAGGTCTGCTGACGATCAGCCTATCGGCGCAGCTGCGCCGCCCGCGCCGCTAGGCCGACGCCAATCCAGTCCTCCGCCGCAAATCCGTGATCGCGCGCAAAAAACTGTCGGCCGGCGTCGTCTCGGGGTCGATCAGCCGGTGCAGGCGAAAGCCGTCTTCCAGCGCGAGCACGATCGAGGCGATCCAGGGCGGGTTCACCGAGCTGTTCCTGCCATTGCTCTTCGATGTCGCTTCGATGATGTCGGCGACCAGCCTGCGCCGCGCGCGCAGGCGTTTGGCAAGTTCCGGGCGGCGCTTTTCGGCCCGCGCCACGAACAGGATCATCTCCATGTGCAGCAGGGGCGAGCGGCCGAGCGGATCCTGGCGGCTGCGATCCATCGCCTTCAGCGCCGCGATGAAATCGTCGAGATTGTCGTGCTGCGCCAGGATGTCCATGTTGCGCCGTATCGACTGCGCGACATGGTCCTCGAGCATGGCGATGATCAATTCGTCCTTGCTCTTGAAGTTCGAATAGAACGCGCCGCGGGTGAAGCCCGCCGCCGCCGCGATCGCCTCGATGCTGGCGCCGCCGATGCCGTCCTCCTCGAACACGCGCGCCGCCGCCTCGAACAGCGCCTCGCGCGTGTCGTCCCTGGTCGGCCTGGTTCTCACCCTTGACATCGGCGCAGCTTAGGGCAGAATGCAACTCGATACAACAATGTATCGAGTTGATAATTTACAGGGATGGTTACGCCGGGCGATGGGGCAGCCTTGCGTATGCGTGTCGTGCGGCAACCGATCCGAGGTCACCATGAACGAGCAAGTGCAACCCGCTGGCGGACCGCTGTTCAACCCGCTCTCGCCGGATTTCATCCGCGATCCCTATCCGCATTATGAACGGCTGCGCACCGTCGATCCGATCCACGTGACGCCTTTCGGCCAGTACGTCGCCAGCCGGCACGCCGAGGTCAGTCTCGTGCTGCGTGACAAGCGCTTCGGCAAGGATTTCGTCGAGCGCACCACGCGCCGCTACGGCCCGGAGATCATGAAGGAGCCGGTGTTTCGCAGCATGAGCTACTGGATGCTGCAAGCCGATCCGCCGGACCACACCCGCCTGCGCGGCCTAGTCGTGAAGGCCTTCACCGCCCGCCGGGTCGAGGACATGCGGCCGCGGATCCAGGAGATCGTCGACCAGGCGATCGATGCCGTGATCGAGCGCGGCCACATGGACCTGATTGAGGATTTCGCCTTCCGCCTGCCCGTCACCATCATCTGCGACATGCTCGGCATCCCCGAGGAGCATCGCGAAGTGTTCTACAAGAGCTCGCGCGACGGCGGACGGCTGCTCGACCCCGTGCCGCTCTCGCCGGAGGAGATCCGCCAGGGCAACGCCGCCAACCTGATGGCGCAGATGTATTTCCAGCAGCTGTTCGAGCTGCGCCGCAAGAATCCCGGCGACGACCTCATCACCCAGCTGGTGCAGGCCGAGGAGGACGGCAACAAGCTCACCAACGAGGAGCTGACCGCCAACATCATCCTGCTGTTCGGCGCAGGCCACGAGACCACGGTCAACCTGATCGGCAACGGCCTGCTCGCGCTCCACCGCAACCCGGATCAGCTTGCGCTCCTGAAAGCGAAACCGGAGCTGATGACGAACGCGATCGAGGAGTTCCTGCGCTATGATTCCTCGGTGCAGATGACCGGGCGCGTCACGCTGGAGGAGATCGAGGACCTCGGCGGCGTGACGATCCCCAAGGGCGAGACCGTGCTGTGCCTGCTCGGCTCGGCCAACCGCGATGGCGCGGTCTACCCCGACAGGCCCGACCGGCTGGACGTCACCCGGGCGAACGTCAAGCCGCTGTCGTTCGGCGGCGGCATCCATTTCTGCCTGGGGGCCCAATTGGCGCGGATCGAGGCCGAGATCGCCATCGCCACGCTGCTGCGGCGGCTGCCGGATTTGCGCATCGACGACATCGAGACCCCGGAATGGCGGCCGACCTTCGTGCTGCGCGGGCTGAGGCGGCTGCCGGCGAGCTGGTGAGGGGGCTTGCGCGTTAACCTCCGCGCGCAACAGTCGCTGTGACTTCGCCATACTTCCCCCTATATAAGGGGCTGTTCCGGCGCGCCTGAGGCTCTCAGCTTCGGCCCAGGCCGGTTTGGCCGAGGGGAGACCCGTGCAGACGACGCTGCTCGGATTGGCGATTGCCTTCATCATTGCGCTGCTGGCCGCGCTGATCGGGCCTTACTACATCGACTGGAACCAGTTCAGGCCCCAGTTCGAGGCGGAGGCCGGCAAGATCATCGGCGTGCCGGTGCGGGTGGCGGGCGAGCTCGATGCGCGGCTGTTGCCGGCGCCGACGCTGCGGCTGCGCGGCGTCACCTTCGGCGGCAACAACGATCTCGGCCGCCTGCGCGCCGACAAGCTCGATGTCGAGTTCAGCCTCGGCTCCCTGATGCGCGGCGAATGGCGCGCCACCGAGCTTTCGGTCGGCGGCATG
Organism: Bradyrhizobium sp. IC3195; assembly: GCF_020193585.1. Taxonomy (NCBI): domain Bacteria; kingdom Pseudomonadati; phylum Pseudomonadota; class Alphaproteobacteria; order Hyphomicrobiales; family Nitrobacteraceae; genus Bradyrhizobium; species Bradyrhizobium sp. IC3195. The sequence goes on from NZ_JADYVG010000022.1 coordinate 30,282, forward strand.
GCGGTCGATCTTGGTCTGGACGCGCGCGGACGGGTCGATTTGCCCTCCACCGCGAGCGGCACCTTCAACCTGGCCTCCCTCGCCATCGAGCGGCTGAACCTCACCGGCCGCATCGCCTTGCACGATGCCGCCAGCCGCTCGACGCTGGAATTGAACGACATCGCCTTCTCCGGCGATGTGCGCTCGCTCGCAGGCTCGGTGCGGGGCGACGGCAGCTTCACCGCGCGCGGCGTGCGCTACCCGTTCCGCGTCTCCTCCGGCCCCAGCGCCGACGGCAGCGCCACCCGTCTCCACCTCAACATCGATCCCGGCGAGCGCGCCATCCTCGCCGATCTCGAGGGCGTGCTCGCCTTCGACAATCGCCAGCCGAAATTCGAGGGCGCGCTGACCCTCGCCGTGCCCGCGGCCAGGAAGGCGGGCGAGGCGGGGCCGACGCCCTGGAAGCTGGCGACCAGGCTCAAGGCCGATCCGGCCGGCGCGAAATTCGAGCAGATCGACGCGAGCTTCGGCCCGGAGGACACCGCGCTGAAGCTCGGCGGCGTCGGCGATCTCAGGTTTGGCGCATCGCCCTTGCTGCGCGCGGTGCTGTCGGCGCGGCAGGTCGATGCCGACAGGCTGACCGCCAAGGACGATGCCGATCCGCAGCGCGTCCTGCCGGCGCTGCGCGCAGGGCTGGCGGCGATCCCGCAGGTGCCGATCCCTGCCCAGATCGAGTTCAATGCCGATCAGATCATGCTCGGCGGCCGTCCTCTTCAGAACATCGCGACCGAGCTTGCGACCGACGGCCGGTCCTGGACCTTCCGGCGGCTCGAGCTGCGCGCGCCCGGCATGACGCAGGTCTCGCTCAATGGCGCGGCTCCCGGCGCCGACAGTTTCAGCGGCCGGCTCAGCGTCGAATCCCCGGATCCCGACACGCTGGTGGCCTGGCTGCAGGGCCGCAGCGAGATCACCCGCCGCAGCACGCGGCCGCTGCGTCTCGCCGGCGACGTCACCATCGCAGCCAATCATCTCGCCATCGACAGGCTGAAGGCCGACATCGACGGCGGCGCCGTCGAAGGCCGCATCGTCTTCGTGCAGACAGGCGCAAGCAAGGGCTCGCGGATCGATGCGGACCTCAGGGCCGACCGGCTCGACCTCGATGCCGCCGCGAGCTTCGTGCGCGCGCTGGCGGGGCCGCAAGGCGAATGGCCGGAAGAGGCAAAGCTCTCGCTCGATATCGGCCGCGCAATCTCCGCCGGCCAGGAGCTGCGGCCGTTCGCAGCCAGGCTCGCCTACAGCCCGGCGTCGCTGTCGCTGGAGCAGCTGCGCTTCGGCCAGGGCGGCGGCGTGACCTCGGAGGCGAGCGGCAGCTTCGACCGCACCAACACGACCGGCAAGCTCGCGCTGAAATCCTCGGCCAATTCGCTGCGCGAGCTCACAGCGCTGGTCGAGCCGTTTGCGCCCGCGCTGCGCGCGCGCCTCGATGCGCTTCCGTCCTTGCCCGGCGCGACCCGTCTCAAGCTCGATCTCAGCCTCGACAAGAACGCCGAGCATGCCGATCGCAGCAATGCCCGCTTCGTGCTCGACCTCGACGCACCGCAGCTCAAGACCACGGCGACCCTGGCCGCGCAGACGCCGGCGGCCGCCATCGGCGGTATCGACCTCGAACGCCTGCGCAACAGCGACTTCACGCTGGACGCGAAGGTCGCGGCGCCGCAGGCCGGCGCCTTGTTGGCACTGCTGGGGCTCGACCGCATCGTGGCCGCGGGCGAGGGCGCCTCGCAATTCGAGGGACGGTTGAGCGGAGCCTGGCGCCGTCCCTCGCAATTGAACGCAAAGCTCAGCGGCGGCGGGCTCGATGCCGACGCGCAAGGCAGCGTCGAATGGTCGGAGCCCAAACCGTCCGAACCCAAATCGTTCGAGCCCAATTCGTTCGAACCGAAGGCGAGCGTGAACCTGCGCGTGCGCAACGCCAATCTGGCGCCGCTGCTCGGGACCAGCCCGGCCGGCAAGTCGGCGCAGAACGTCAGCCTGTCCTCCCGCCTCACGCTCTCCGGCAATCGCCTGACCTTCGGCGATCTCGACGGCAATGCCGCGGGCTCGCATCTGCGCGGCCATGTTTCGGTGACGCTCGATCAGGACAAGAGCATCGACGGCGAGGTCGGTCTCGACTCGCTCGATCTGGCGCCGGCGCTCGCAATCGCCGTCGGCGCAGCCGGTCGTGAGTCCGGCGAGCCGCTCAGCGCAGGATTGGTTAGCGGCTGGCGCGGCCGCATCGCCTTCCAGGCCTTACGCGGAATGTTGCCCGGCGGCATCGAGCTCCGCCCCTTCGGCGGCACGATCCGGAGCGACGGCCAGTCGCTCGCGTTCGATGCGCTCAAGGGCGGCGTCGGCGGCGGCGACATGTCCGCAAGCCTGGACGCGCGCAATGGCGCGGGTGGGCTTGCGCTGAACGCGCGCATCGAGCTCAGCAACGTCGATGCGGCGGCGCTGCGCTATCGCGACCTCGCCCTGCCCAAGGGGCGCGCCTCGGTGCAGGTGGCGCTGACCAGCCAGGGCCGCAGCGTCGCGGCCTTGACCGGTGCGCTCGCCGGCAACGGCACGGTGACGCTCGAATCCGCCGAGATCGCCGGCCTCAATCCGCGTGCGTTCGAGATCGCCATCCGCGCCAGCGACGGCGGCCAGGTCAATGACGACAACCGGCTGCGGCAGCTCGTCGAGCCCGCGCTGTCGGCGGGGCGCATCGCGGTGCCCTCGGCGCAGATTCCGTTCACGATCCGCGACGGCCGCCTGCGCATCGGCGCAACGCCGCTGGAAGCGAAGAACGCCCGCGCCATCGTCTCCGGCGGCTACGACATTCCGGCGGACCAGGCCGACATCCGCGCCAGCCTGACGCCGATCATGACCGGGCTTTCCGGCGCCCCGCCCGAGATCCAGCTGTTTGCGGCAGGCCCGCCCGACAGGCTGAGCCGTACCGTCGACCTCGCACCGCTGTCGTCATGGCTTGCGGTGCGCACGATTGATCGCGAGACGCGGCGGCTCGACGCCATCGAGCGCGGCGAGCCGCCGCCGGCCACCGCTGCGCTGCCGACGCTGGTGTCCCCGGAGATAGCGACCGAGCAGGCGCCACCCAACGTGCCGCTGCCGGGCCAGGACCCGCGCCGCGCGCCGGCAAAGCCCAGGGTGGCGCCGACCCCGAAAACTCCGCAGGCCGCGCCCGCCGCGCCAAGCCCCTCACTGACAAGCCCTTCACTGACGAGCCCGCCGCTCGCGAGCCAGCAGCTCGCGCCGCTCCCTCCGGCCATCGACGTGAAGCCCGCCCCGGGCCCGCCGCCCGCCAAGCCCAGGCCGAAGCCGCCGCTGGTGCTGACGCCGCAGAATCCGTAGACGGCGCTATCTAAAGCGCTCCGTTGCCGATGCTCGTCATGCCCGGGCTTGTCCCGGGCATCCACGTTCTTTGTGCCATGCGGCAAGGCGTGGATGGCCGGGACAAGCCCGGCCATGACGCGGAGAGGTTTCAGTGCCCAAAGCTTCTCGGCTCTTGCACAACAGTAAATCCATTCCCTCGCATTTGACGGAATTTTCGTCGGCAAAACTGATTTGCCGACTTTACTGAATTCTCGCGTTTCATCTCTAGCGTAGGTTCCCAGAGGAATTCGGCGTCGCGCCGCGAGCGGCGGGACGGCTCGCCAACGGGCTGCCAAGAACTGGGGTGATCGAGATGAACGGGGCGAAATCGCTTCTGCAGGATCTGGACGACGCGATCGCGCGCGGCACCGACGAAAGCCGGTCACGAGCATTATGGCATGCGACCGACATCCTGATCACCGGCCGCTACAGCGACGACGAGATCAGCATGTTCGGCGAGGTGATCGGCCGGCTCGCCGACGAGATCGAGGTGGCTGCGCGCGCGCAGCTCTCCGAAGTGATGTCGGCCTGCGATCACGCCCCGCTCAACGTCATCGAAAGGCTCGCCCTCGACGACGAGATCGCGGTTGCCGGTCCCGTGCTGCGCGATTCCAACCGCATCGACGAGAAGATGCTGGTCCAGAGCGCCATGACCAAGGGCCAGGCGCATCTGCTGGCGATCTCGCAGCGCCAGTCGATCGGCGAAGCCGTGACCGACGTGCTGGTCAAGCGCGGCAACCAGGAGGTCGTGACTTCGGTCGCCAGGAACGAGGGCGCGCGCTTCTCCGGCTCGGGTCTCTTGCACATGGTCCGCCGCGCCGAGGGCGATTCGATCCTTGCCGAGCAGCTCGGCCTGCGCAAGGACGTGCCGCGTCACATCTTCCAGCAGCTGATCGCGAAAGCCTCCGAAGACGTCCGCCGCCGGCTCGAGACCGAGCGGCCCGAGATGATGTCGCAGATCCAGAGCTCGGTCACCGAGGTCACGGGCGATCTCCAGTCCAAGTTCGGCCCGTCCTCGCGCAGCTATTTCGTCGCCAAGCGCGTGGTCACGACGCAGTATCGCCAGGGCAATCTCAACCAGGACTCGATCTCGAATTATGCCCGCCAGCACCGCTTCGACGAGGTCCAGATCGGCCTGTCGCTGCTGTCGGCGCTGCCGGTCGACGTGATCGAGCGCGCGTTGATGGACCGTAACCGCGAGATGATCCTGGTGCTGTGCAAGGCGCTCGACTTCTCCTGGGACACCACGATGTCGCTGTTGTTCCTCGGCGCCAAGGATCATCTGATCACGGCGCGCGAGCTCCAGGACAACGAGCGCGAGTACGGCCGGCTCAAGATCGAGACGTCGCGCAGCATTCTGAAGTTCTACCAGTCGCGCAAGACCGGCGCGGGTGCCGATGCGGGCCGTCAGCCCGAACTTCAAGTCCACTGACAGGTCCACTGAGGAGAGGGGAGTACCTGCAATGTTACCTCAATTCGGCACCGCCGTTCGCAAGAAGAATCTCGCCAATGCCGGCGCCACCGATCTCGGCGGCGCAGCTTCGGACAAGGCCTCGGTGGACGCCGCCTGGCTCGTGCTGGAAGCCGCCAACGACCTCGGCGACCACGCCGCGGTGGACGCCTGCCGCCGCGTTATCGACGCCGAGCTGAACGGCACGGCGGCCCGCAGCGCCGACGTCGATCTCGTGCTGGGATATTTCCGGTAAGGCTCCGGAGATCGCGCTCGGAGTTGAGCGCAGCGAAGTCCGGAGGGACTCTCAGCACGAGTTGGAGCGTTTGGCGCCTGCATCGCGCCGAAGACTTGACTTCGCCGCGGCCAAGGCTGCAGCCAGCTCATCGATGTGATAGGGCTTGGGCAGGATCTCGATACCAGCGCTTTCCGCTTCATGGACCGAGGCTTCGGCGTAACCGCTGGTCAGCAATATCGGTATGTCGCTTCGTCTTGTCCTGATCTCGCGCGCAAGCTCGACCCCGTTCATGCCGCCCGGCATCATGATGTCGGAGAAGATCAGATCGATGGGACGGCCATCCGCCAGGGCACCAAGCGCTGCCGCGGCGCTGGAGGCGCGCGTGACGTCGTAGCCGAGCTGGCCCAGCATCTCGCTGACCAGCGCGGCAACCTCGTCATCGTCTTCCACCAGCAGGATCCGGCCCTGATTGCTCTTCTTGGGCCTCGCCCTGGTGAGATCGACGAGATGTCGCGGGCTCGACGGAGCATCGAACGATCGCGGCAGGTACAGCTCGATGCTCGTGCCGCGGCCGACCTCCGATTGAATGCGCACCGTGCCTTGCGACTGCGTCGCAAATCCATGGACCTGCGCGAGCCCAAGCCCGGACCCTTTGCCGACGTCCTTGGTCGTGAAGAACGGCTCGAAGACGCGCGAGAGAATCTCCGGAGGCATACCGATGCCGGTATCGATCACGGATAGCCGGACGTAGTCGCCGGAGATCTGATCGTCCTTGAGATCGGGCAGGTTTTCTCCGCGCACGATGATCGTGCCGCCGTGGGGCATGGCATCGCGGGCGTTGACGGCCAGGTTGAGAATGACCAGCTCGAGCTCGCCGGGGTCGACCTCGACCGGCCAAAGCTGCTCCGGAAAGTCGAACTCGACGTGGACGTCGCCTCTCAGGCTGCGATCGAGCAGTTCGCGCATTCCGCCGATCTGCGCGGCGACGTCGACGGGCTGCGGCCGCAGCTTCTGCCGCCGAGAAAATGCCAGAAGCTGCTTGGTCAAGCTGGCACCGCGCTGCGCGGCCTGGATCATCCCATCCACCAGGCGGCGACGGCGGTTCGGATCCGTCTGGCGGTCGAGCATGTCGAGCCCGCCGGAAATCACCATCAGCAGATTGTTGAAGTCGTGGGCGACACCACCGGTGAGCTGGCCGATGGCCTCGATCTTCTGGGCCTGCCGAAGCGTTTCCTCGACCCGGGCGCGCTCCTTCATCTCGAGCCGAAGCTGCTCGTTGGCTTCTTCCAGCGCCCGGGTCCGCTCGATCACGAGCTTCTCGAGCTCCTGCGCCGTCTGTTCGCGCGCTTCCAGCAAGGCCCGGATTTCATATTGGCGCCGGCGTGCCCGCATCGCCGATTGGATGGCGCTGGTCAGCGTGATCGGCTGAACCGGCCGCTCGAGCAGCGACACGTTGCGGAGAAGCTCGACGATACTGCGTCGCCACGCGACGACCGCGGGCCGCTCCCGGTGACTGGTGAGAACGACGAAGGGCAGATCGGACCACGGCGGCTGGCCGGCGATCCACTGCGCCAGCGCCGCGGTGTCCTTGCCGAACAATCCTTCCTCGGCAAGAAACACCGTGCCGACGCCTGCCGTCATTTCGGTGACGAGTTCGGCCAAGTCCCGGCAATTGACCGCCTCGAGGTTCGCGTTGCGCAAAAGTTCGGCCGATGCCGGCCCGTCGCGGCCCACCGGGGCGAAGACGAGAACGCGGTGATCGCGCTGCGCGCTCATTCGAGCGGCCCTTCCGGGAGGGCCGTGCCGGTATAGCGCGGATTGCCGGAAAAGATGCCGCTGAACTCATGAAGCGGCGGGCCCAGCTTGATCCCGCTGCTGCCGAGCCGGAATTCGCGGATGCCGTGCTCGTGGCCGCCGCTGCGCTTCTTGACGACCGACAAGGCGCGCCGAACCGTTCCGGCGAACTCGAAATAGCGCAGCATCACGACTGCATCGCTCAAATAGCTGAGGTCGAGCGGCGTATCCATGGGACCGACAAGCCCATGCTGGGCGAGGATGAGGATGGTGAGCACGCCCTGCTGGGCCAGGTAGCTGAGCAGTTCGTGCATCTGCAGGACGAGGAAACGTTCATCCGGCATCGCGTTCAGATAACCGTTCAAGCTGTCGATGACGATGATGCGGGCATTGTCGACCTCGACGCTCCGGCGGAGCGTTGCCGCGAACTCACCCGGCGACAATTCGGCCGGATCGATCTGCTGAAACCGGATCTTTCCGGAGGCGAGATGTTTGTCCAGCGGCAGCCCGAGCGCTCTGGCGCGGGCCTCCACCGTTCCGCGCCCTTCATCGAAGGCGAAGAATACGGCGTGCTCGCCGCGTTCCGCCGCCGCGATGGCGTAGGTTAGCGCAACTGACGACTTGCCGACGCCGGCCGCGCCGAGGAGAAGAGCGTTGGTGCCGCGCTCGAGCCCCCCTCCCAGGAGCTGGTCGAGCTCGGGGTTGCCGCTGGTCACCATCTCACCATCGAATAATCTGTGATGTTCGGCTGCGACGAGCCGGGGAAAGATCCGCAGGCCCCCTTGCGTGATCGTAAAATCGTGAAAGCCGCCGCGGAAACGGATGCCGCGCATCTTGATCACGCGAAGCCGCCGCCGCTCGGCGCCGTAGTCGATGGCGAGTTGCTCCAGCATCACCACGCCGTGCGCGATCGAATGCAGTTGCAGATCATCCTGGGAGGATGACAGATCGTCGAGCAGAACCACGGTGCAGTTGCGATTGGTGAAGAAGTGCTTCAGGGCCAGAACCTGGCGCCTGTAGCGAAGCGGGTTCTGCGCCAGCAGGCGCAATTCGGAGAGGCTGTCGAGCACCACGCGGGTGGGATTGATCCGTTCGACCTCCTTGAAGATCAGACCTGTGGTCTCGCTCAGCTCCATCTCGGCGGGATGAAAAACCGTCAGCTCCCGCTCGGGATCAAGCGTCGTTTCCGGCGGAACGAGCTCGAAGATATCGACGCCGTCCAGCGACCAGCCATGCCGCTGTGCCACCACTGTGAGTTCGCTCTTGGTCTCGGAGAGCGAAACGTAGAGAACGCGTTCGCCGTCGCGCACGCCCCGAAGAAGGAATTGGAGCGCAATCGTGGTCTTGCCTGTGCCGGGGCGTCCCTCGTAGAGATACATTCGGTTGGGGTCCAAGCCACCGCCGAGGATGTCGTCCAGACCGTCGCTGCCGGTCGAAATTCTCGGCAAATCCTTGAGGTCGCTGCCTGGAGCAGGCGCGGATTGACCGGTCATGACCCCCCCTTACGCGTATCTTCCCGAAGCTCTCCATGCGCTCCGAGCGCATGCCGGGAGCCGGATTTGACTGAAAAGGTCCGTCTAAGGAACTCCTAGGCCGGGCATGAGTTCCCGCCCGACTGGCGGTCCGGCGACCGGTTCGTTGCCGCTCAGACTGTGCCGACCCGTGGATGGTGTCGGTTCAAAAATGAACACAAACGGTCTGCTCGCGGTCCATCCCGTTGCTGCCCTCACTGCCGGATGCGGTAGATCACGACGTCCTCGCCGTGACGGTTCGTGCTTCGCTCGAGCTGGTAGTTCGACTTCTCCAGCACGCGCCGCGATGCACCGTTCCCGACATACACAATGCCGATGAGAGACGGCAGTGCGAGCTGTGACAGCCCGATGTCCGTCAGCGCGGTCGCGATCTCGCTGGCAAATCCTTGGCCCCAGAATTCGCGCTTGAACGCGTAGGCGATTTCGACCTCGTCGACATCGTCCACGAGAATGTGCCGAATGCCCGCCCGTCCGGCGAAGGCCCCGTCCCTCGTTCGCAGCCGTCCAGAGTCCGAAGCCGTGCTGGTCCCAATGGGCCATGTTGGTTGCGAGATAAGCCCTCGTGACCTCGGGCGTCCGCACCCCGCCGAGATAGCGGGAGACCTCGGCGTCGCGATGCAGCGCGACGAGGTCGGCGAGGTGATCCTCGCGCAACCGTTCGGCGGTCAGGCGGTCGGTGGTGAAATGGTCCACGGCGACAGATCGCCGCTTCCGAGGCGTGTCGTCGTTCATGCTGCTATCGCTGCGGGCTGATCGTGACATCATGCCCCTGTTTTGCCCGACGGGTCAACGGGCGACGGCCGGATCGTTGCCTTGCGCGTAACTCATTGATTTCACGACCCCCGGTCTACTGTGCATGGGGTTGTTTTCGCAGTTTCGTTTTGGAAGGGCTACCCCGCCCCCAGCGCGACGGCGACGTTGTACGTCACGAGGCTCGCCGCATAGGCCAGCACCAGCATGTAGGCGAAGGTGATCCCCATCCAGGCCCAGCTGCCGGTCTCGCGCCGGATCACGGCGAGCGTGGAGGCGCATTGCGGGGCGAAGATGTACCAGGCCAGCATCGACAGCGCGGTGGCGAGCGACCATTTTGTCGCCAGCACCTGGCCGATCTGCTCGACCGCTTCGTTGCCGCCCTCGATCGCATAGACGGTGCCGAGCGCCGCGACCGCGACCTCGCGCGCCGCCATGCCCGGGATCAACGCCACCGCGATCTGCCAGTTGAAGCCGACGGGGGCGAGCAGGGGCTCGAGCGCCTTGCCGATCATCGCCGCCAGGCTGAACTCGATGGCCGGCCCGGTCGCGCCCGCGGGCGGCTGCGGGAAGGAGGCCAGGAACCAGATCAGCACCATCATCGAGAAGATCGTGGTGCCGGCGCGCTGCAAGAACATCTTGGCGCGGGTGTAGATGCCGATCACGATGGATTTCAGCCGCGGCATCTTGTAGTCCGGCAGCTCCAACATGAACGGCGCCGGCACAAAGTCGCGCAGCATGAAGAACTTGATCACGAACGAGACCAACAGCGCGCTGATGATGCCGGCGGCATAGAGGCCGAACATCACGAGGCCCTGCAGGTTGATGAAGCCCCAGACGTCTCTGGCCGGGATGAAGGCGGAGATGATCAGCGTATAGACCGGAATGCGCGCCGAGCAGGTCATCAGCGGCGCGATCAGGATCGTGGTCAGCCGGTCGCGCTTGTTGTCGATGACCCGCGTCGCCATGATGCCGGGAATGGCGCAGGCAAAGCTCGACAGCAGCGGAATGAAGGCGCGGCCGTGCAGGCCGGCGCCGCCCATGATGCGGTCCATCAGGAACGCCGCGCGCGCCATGTAGCCGAAATCTTCCAGGAGCAGGATGAACAGGAAGATGAGGATGATCTGCGGCAGGAACACGATGACGCTGCCGACGCCGGAGATCACGCCGTTCTGCAGGAAGCTTTGCAGCAAGCCGTCGGGCAGTGTGGCCTGCACCAGCTCGCCAAGCGAGTCGAAGCCGGACTTTAGCAGCTCCATCGCCGGCTGCGCCCAGGCGAACACCGCCTGGAACATCACGAACAGGATCAGCGCCAGCACGATCAGCCCGCCGACCGGATGCAGCACGATCGCGTCGATCCGTGCGGTCCAGGTGTCGGGACGAGCAGGCAGGCTGACGCAGTCGGCGATGATGCGGTCGGCCTCGCGTTGGGTGGCGCGCAGCTCGGAGACGCCGAGCGCGCGCCAGCTGTTCTCAACCGGTTCGGCGGCGAGCGCTGCGGAAATCTCGTCGGTCAGCTTGAGCAGGTCGGCCGTGCCGCCCTTGCGCACCGCGATCGAGGTGACCACGGGCACGCCGAGCTCCTTGGCGAGCCGCGCGACGTCGACAGTGATGCCGCGGCGGCTTGCAATGTCGAACATGTTGAGCACGAGGATCATCGGCCGCCCGGTGCGCTTCAGCTCCAGCAGCAGGCGGATGGTCAGGCGCAGATTGGTGGAATCGGCGACGCACAGCACGAGATCGGGCAGGGTCTCGCCGGAGGCCTTGCCGAGCACGAAGTCGCGGGTGATCTCTTCGTCCGGGCTGCGGCCGCGCAGCGAATAGGTGCCGGGCAGGTCGACCACGGAGACCTGGCGGCCGAGCGGGGTGACGAAGAAGCCTTCCTTGCGCTCGACCGTGACGCCGGGATAGTTCGCGACCTTCTGCCGGCTGCCGGTCAGCGCGTTGAACAGCGAGGTCTTGCCGCTGTTGGGCGTGCCGACCAGGGCGAGATGCAGCAGCGGTGCTTCCATGGGATCAAGGGCCTGCGGGGCAGATTGCGGTCGCGCGTCAGGCGACGATGATGGCCATGGCTTCGCGACGGCGGACCGCGATCGTGGTGCTATCGACCCGCACCGCGATCGGATCGCGCCCGACCAACCCCTCATGCAGGATCTCGACCCGGGCGCCCTCGACGAAGCCGAGTTCGATCAGGCGGCTCTCGAGCTCGACGTCCGAAAGCGCCGAGCCAGCCTCTTTGGCGGCAAGGTGTTGGATGACGCCGGTATAGCCGCGCTGGGCCAGACCCAGCGGCATGTGCGAACGCGTATCAGTGGTGTCGGTCATGCCCTGTATTTTCAACGCCGGGCATTGAGGTCAAGCGTGCCCGCGCGCCGAAGCTGCACCTTAGAGCGATTTTAAAGTGCAGAGGCCGGGGCGCCGTCGCGGGCGCCCCCGACGGCTACTGGGCCGGGACCTTGTCCGGCTGGGCGGCCATGGCGCGGCTCTTGAAGTAGTCCAGGACGAACAGACGGATCGCCGACGACAGATTGCCCTGCTGGCGGTTGTTGTCGATCTCGCCGACCAGCTCGGACAACGTCATGTTGCGCAGGCCCGAGATCTCTTTCATGCCGTTCCAGAACGCCTCTTCCAGGCTGACGCTGGTCTTGTGGCCGGCGACGACGATCGATCGTTTCACGACCGGCGACTTCATGGCTGCTCCTCGCGATCGATCCGGTGCTGGTCCAGATTCTCCTTGGCCTGGTCCGCCCGCTTCGCCTCGGACGACCGTTCCGCCTTCGTGCGCCCGAACTTCGCCCGGTTGGCGTCCGCCTGCTTCGCCGAGGCTTCCCGCTCGACGCGCTTCCTGAAACGATTCAGGTTGATGACGTTCCCCATGCCGCGTCTCCATCATCCGCTCCTCTTCAGGCAGGATGAAACATTCAGAAACAGGGCGCCACATTGCGCCGCAGAAGACTTGATCGCCATTCGCTCGTCCTCGTCAATCGGCCCTTGGGCCATCAAACGATGAATTTCGCCCCGTCGAGGGCAGTGGAGCTGCGTAACACGCCGCCCCGCCGCAACATTGACGGTAATCAAATCCCGCCCCCAAAACCGCATATTTTTGGGCGCCGAGCGTCCGTATCATTACGGATGGCTATCGGAATTCGGAATCATCCCGGGCTGATCATCTTCTCGGCGCGCACCAGGCGGTCGAACTCGTCGGCCGATACGAAGCCGAGCCGCAGCGCCTCCTCCTTCAGCGTGGTGCCGTTGGCGTGCGCCGTCTTGGCCACCTTGGCGGCGTTGTCGTAGCCGATCTTCGGAGCCAGCGCCGTCACCAGCATCAGCGAGCGCTGCATCAGCTCCTTGATGCGCTTCTCGTCGGCGCGGATGCCGCTGACGCAATGTTCGGTGAAGGAGCGCGCGGCATCCGCCATCAGGCGGATCGAATGCAGCATGTTGTAGGCCAGCACCGGCTTGTAGACGTTGAGCTCGAAATGACCCTGGCTGCCGGCGACCGTGATCGCGGTGTGATTGCCGAACACCTGGCAGCACACCATGGTCATCGCCTCGCACTGGGTCGGGTTGACCTTGCCCGGCATGATCGAGGAGCCGGGCTCGTTCTCCGGCAGGATCAATTCGCCGAGGCCCGAGCGCGGGCCGGAGCCGAGCAGGCGGATGTCATTGGCGATCTTGAACAGGCCGGTCGCGACCGAATTGATGGCGCCGTGCGCCAGCACATAGGCATCGTTCGAGGCCAGCGCCTCGAATTTGTTGGCGGCGCTGGTGAAGGGGAGCTTCGTAATCCCGGCAACGTGCTTTGCGAACAGCTTGGCAAAGCGCGGCTTCGAGTTGAGGCCGGTGCCGACGGCTGTGCCGCCCTGCGCCAGCGGATAGAGGTCCTTCACCGCGATCTTGAGCCGGGCGATGCCGCTTTCGACCTGCGCGGCATAGCCGGAGAATTCCTGACCGAGCGTCAGCGGCGTCGCATCCTGGGTATGGGTGCGGCCGATCTTCACGATCTTCGAAAACTCCCTCTCCTTCTTGCGCAGAGCGCGCAGCAACTCGCCGAGGGCAGGGACGAGATCGGCATTGATGCGGCTTGCCGCCGCGATGTGCATTGCGGTCGGGAAGGAGTCGTTCGACGACTGGCTCATGTTGACGTGATCGTTGGGATGCACCGGCTTCTTGGCGCCGAGCTCGCCGCCGAGCAGCTCGTTGGCGCGGTTGGCAATCACCTCGTTGAGGTTCATGTTGCTCTGGGTGCCCGAGCCGGTCTGCCACACGACAAGCGGAAAATGGTCGTCAAGTCTGCCTTCGATCACCTCGCGCGCAGCGCGGATGATGGCGTTGGCACGGCGCCGATCGAGCAGGCCGAGCTCGAGATTGGACTGCGCGGCGGCGAGCTTGACCATGCCGAGTGCATGCACGAGTGAGATCGGCATGCGGTCGGTGCCGATGCGGAAATTCTGGCGCGAGCGCTCGGTCTGCGCCCCCCAATAGCGGTCGGCGGCGACCTCGATGGGACCGAAGCTGTCGGTCTCGGTGCGGGTTGCGGGGCGGGCAGTCTTCGAGCGGGACGCTTTGGCCATGAGCACATCCATTCTGCCGCGCGAAACGCCGCACGGCCTCTTCATGTGCTCTTCTATATAGACAGTTGGCCGGGCGCGATGGCTCTGCGCCCAACCTAGATCATTTCTTGCGGAAACGATCGAGCCGCACGACCTCGGCGCCGCCGTGGCTCGGCGGCGGCGACTCGTCGGCAGCTTCCGGCTTCTCCGCGGCAGGTGCCGGGACCGATACGGCCGATGGCGCGGGTGCTGCCGGCAGATTGTCCGGCGCGACCTCGGCGACGTCGGAGGTGTCGAACTGGAGGCCGAACTTCACGGACGGATCGAGGAAGCTCTTGATGGCACTGAACGGCACCACCAGCCGCTCCGGAATGCCGCCAAAGGACAGGCCGACCTCGAAACGATCCTCGAGCACGGTCAGGTCCCAGAACTGGTGCTGGAGGATGATCGTCATCTCCTCCGGATATTGTGCGAGCAGCCGCGGCGACAGCTTCACGCCTTCGGCCTTGGACACGAAGGTGATGAAGAAATGATGCTCGCCCGGCAGGCCATGCGCCGCGGCATCGGTCAGCACCTTCCGCAGCACGCCGCGCAGCGCATCGCGGGCCAGCACATCGTATCGGATATGATCGGTCGCCATGGTGGTCCTGTTGCATCCAAGCAGCCGGACCCTGCCGATCCGACTCGCCAAGCCGCAATAGTACCGCGCCTGACGGGCGAGCAGGAGTCCCCGCCGGGGAAGAATCAAAGAGTAAAGTGGAGGCTTCTGTTGCCAGGTGCCTCCGAACCCCGCCTAGCGGAGCTTAACCCGCTAGGACTTTAGAGTGGTCTTTCAAACTGCGTTACGCAGCCTGAGCAACCGGAGCAAAGTTGTCGTTGGCAACTATTGCAGTAGCCCGATAACGGCGGAACAATACCGGGAAAAAGTACGCCCTTTACGCCCTCGTCGATCCTATTTCGCCCCCGCCAAAGCCCAGCTTCGGGCACGCCCGATGGTGGGCTTTGGTGGAGGCGCCGGGTACCGCCCCCGGGTCCGAATGGTTTATTGCGACGACCGTTTATTTCCATAGCCGGCGAACCGGCACCCCCAATATAGGGGGCAAAGCTTTCGAAAAACAGAGGGTTGGAGGCGCGATCCCGCGGTTCCCTTTGGATAGGCTTCGGAGTGCCGGGCCTATCGCGGCTCTGGCCTTTGCCAGAGGTCGCCAGCCCGATGTGCCGAATCCTTGCGCATCTCCTGCCCGGCAGTCCCGATCGTTGCGGCCATGCGCATGATGACGCTGCTGCTCCAGCGAACGGACAATGCCAGTCTCAGCGACGTTCAATTTCCTGCGGCGGAAAGTAGCAGCGTGACGAGCCGCAAGCCGACTAGGCGCTGATCTCCACTTCGGCCCGATCTCGCTCTTCGCCGTCGCCGCTGCGCCGGCAGTGCGCGAGACCCACTGCACCGCGGTTGAGGCGAAGCACCAGAGGCCGACCAGGACACCGGTCCGACCTCGCAGGACTTGCCAGGTCCGAACGCTTATCGTGACGTTAATCGGGCCGATCCAGCAATTGCTGCACTGCGTCTGACCGCGATGGTTGCAGTGGTCGCGTCCATCTCGCGCATCAATCCCCTCTGGCTTTTGCTTGCCGCGGCGTGTTGGGTTTTGCTGGCATTGTCTGATGAAAATCGCTAGGCAGTGATCCGGGCGGGTATCCAGTTCCAGCCGATTTAGAACAACAGTGCTCGTGACTTACAGGTCGCGGAGGAGACAGGCATGGCCGACACGATGGGCCACTCAGCGACGGCCACCCGAAACACCCGGGTGGCGCTCGGCTTTTGTCTGCTGGCGATTGCGCCGCAGATTTTCGAATTGATCTGGTCGATCGGGACGATTTTCGGCTGGGGGACCGGCCGCGGTCCGGCGGCGGTCGTCACCGGTCATGCGACGGCGCTGCTGGCCGGCGCGCCGAGCGCCCTCTTCGGATCATTCGGCGGCGGCGCCAAGAAGATGTCGTCCGAGGTGCTGCTGGCGCTGATCTATTCCTATCCGCTGTTTGCGGTGGCGATCCTCACGCTGTTTATGACCATCCGCTCGGCGCAAGATTATGTCGGCGGCGTCGTGCTGATGGCCGTTGCCCTGTTTGCGCTGTGGGCATCGAGCGATTTGCAGGGCATGCGTGGCTTCTCCTTCGGTGCGGGCACTGCGCCACGTATGTTCGGCGGGCTGCTGGTTGCCCTGTCTGCCGGCATCGCCTTGACCGGCCTGATCACGGCGGGACCGGCGCTTGCGCATTATTCCTGGCGCGGGCCGCTGTTCGTGGTGGCGGCGATCCTGTTCTTCGCCCTGTCGATCCGGTCCCTCGGTCTCGTTGTCACGGCCTTCTCGAGCTTCATGATCGCGGCGACGGGCTCGCACGAGACGCGCTGGCTGGAAGCGGTGATCGTCGGCGCCTGCCTGACGGTCGGCTGCGCAATCCTGTTTCCCTATGTGCTCGGGCTGCCGATGCCGATGTATCCGCGTTTCCTGATCCAGTGAGGGCGTGATGGATATCTTTGCCAATCTTGCTCACGGCTTCGCCGTCGCGTTCACCCCGATCAACCTGTTGATGTGCCTGATCGGCGCCCTGGTCGGAACGCTGGTCGGCGTTCTCCCTGGCATCGGCACCATCGCCACCGTCGCGATGCTGCTGCCGATCACTTTCGGGCTGCCGCCGGTCGGCGCGCTGATCATGCTCGCCGGCATCTATTACGGCGCGCAATATGGCGGCTCGACCACGTCGATCCTGGTCAACATACCCGGTGAGGCGACATCGGTCGTGACCGCCATCGACGGTCACCAGATGGCCAAGCAGGGCCGCGCCGGTCCGGCGCTCGCGATCGCCGCGATCGGCTCGTTCTTCGCCGGCTGCGTTGCGACCATCCTGATCGCACTGCTCGGCGCGCCGCTGACGAAACTCGCGCTGGCGTTTGGCCCGGCCGAATATTTCTCGCTGATGGTGCTCGGCCTGATCTTCGCGGTGGTGCTGGCCAAGGGCTCGGTGCTGAAGGCGATTGCGATGATCGTGTTTGGACTGCTGCTCTCAATGGTCGGTTCAGACATCGAGACCGGCGCCTCGCGCATGGCCTTCAACATTCCCGAGCTCGCCGACGGTCTCGGCTTTGCGACCGTGGCGATGGGCGTGTTCGGCTTTGCCGAGATCATCCGCAACCTCGACCACGGCGCCGAGATGAACCGCGATCTGGTCCAGCAGAAGATCACCGGACTGATGCCCACTAGGAAGGACCTCGGCGATGCGACGCCGCCGATCCTGCGCGGCACCGTGCTCGGCTCGATCCTCGGCATCCTGCCCGGCGGCGGCGCGGTGATCGCGTCCTTCGCGGCCTACACGCTCGAGAAGAAGCTCTCAAAGACCCCGTCCCGGTTCGGCCGCGGCGCGATCGAGGGCGTGGCGGGGCCGGAGAGTGCCAACAATGCCGCGGCACAGACCTCGTTCATTCCGCTGCTCACCCTCGGCATCCCGCCGAACGCTGTGATGGCGCTGATGGTGGGCGCGATGACCATCCACGGCATCGTGCCCGGTCCGCAGGTGATGCAGAAGCAGCCGGATCTGGTCTGGGGCATGATCGCTTCGATGTGGATCGGCAATCTGATGCTGATCATCATCAACCTGCCGCTGGTCGGAATCTGGGTGCGGCTGTTGCGCGTGCCCTATCGGCTGATGTTCCCCTCGATCGTGATCTTCTGCGCGATCGGCATCTATTCGGTGAACAACGCGCCGGTCGACGTCATCCTCGCGGGCGTCTTCGGTCTCGTCGGCTATTGGCTGATCAAGCACGATTTCGAGCCGGCGCCGTTGCTGCTCGGCATGGTGCTAGGACCGCTGATGGAGGAGAACCTGCGCCGGGCGCTGCTGATCTCGCGTGGCGACTGGAGCGTGTTCCTGACGCGCCCGTTGTCGGCGGTGCTGCTTGCGGTCGCGGCAAGCCTGCTCGTCCTTACGGTGCTACCTGTATTGCGCGCCAAGCGCGACGAGGTGTTCACTGAGTCCGAGAACTGAGGTCGTGCGCGC
Organism: Bradyrhizobium sp. IC3195; assembly: GCF_020193585.1. Classification (NCBI taxonomy): domain Bacteria; kingdom Pseudomonadati; phylum Pseudomonadota; class Alphaproteobacteria; order Hyphomicrobiales; family Nitrobacteraceae; genus Bradyrhizobium; species Bradyrhizobium sp. IC3195. The sequence goes on from NZ_JADYVG010000022.1 coordinate 48,042, forward strand.
CGAGTCGGCTCGGTCCTGCGTCGGCGCGCCGCATTCGGAAGTCGAATCGACTTGTGTTACGGCTTTGTGAAATGGAAATGCCGGCCTTTGGGCCGGCATTTTATTGTGTCCAAAGGGAGGATCGCCATGACGTTCATTCGCGCGCTTACAGGCGCATGTGCAGCAGCGATAGCATCGCTGGGCGCCTTCATCGCAACGGCTGAGGCGCAGACCTATCCGACGCGCAACATTACCGTGATCGTCCCGTTCGCAGCCGGCGGGCCGACTGACGTGATCTCACGCATCGTCACCGGGCACATGGCGCAAACGCTGGGGCAGAGCATCATCATCGAGAACGTGGTCGGTGCCGGCGGCACCACCGCCACGACGCGTGCCGCGCGTGCGGCCAACGATGGCTATACGCTAATCACCGGGCATATGGGCACGCATGCCGCCTCCGTGCCGCTCTATCCGAAGCTGGCCTATCACCCCGAGAAGGACTTCGAGCCGATCGCATTGCTGGCCGGCACGCCGATCCTGATCCTGGCGCGCAAGGACTTTCCGCCGAAGGATCTCAAGGAGTTCGTCACCTATGTGAAGGCGAATGCCGAGAAGGTGAATGCCGCGCATGCAGGCGTCGGTTCGGTTTCGCACGTCTCGTGCGAACTCCTCCACTCCATCCTCGACATCAAGCCCGTCGGCGTGCCGTTCAACGGCACGGGACCTGCGATGAACGCGCTGGTGGCGGGTCAGGTCGACTACATGTGCGACCAGATCGTCAACGCCGTCCCGCAGATCAATGCCGGCACCATCAAGGCCTATGCGATCGCCACGGCCGAACGAAACCCGTCGCTGCCGAACGTGCCGACCACGGCGGAAGCCGGCCTGCCGGCATTCCAGGCTCAGGCCTGGAACGCGATGTTCGCGCCCAAGGGAACCTCGCCCGCGATCGTGGCAAGCGTGAACGCCGCCGCCGTCAAGGCGCTCGACGACGAGACGGTGAAGAAGCGCCTGCTCGAGCTCGGCAGCGTCATCCCCGCGCCGAAGGACCGAACCCCAGAGGCGCTGGCGACCCTCGTCAAGAGCGAGATCGCGAAGTGGAGCCCGGTGCTCAAGCCGGCGAATTAAGCGAAGGCGATCAAGGCGCTAGGCGAGGGGCGGAACGCTGAGTTCCGCCCCTTGCTGTTTGTGCCGGGAACACTCACTTTTCCGGGTATAATCGACGGCGACAGCGAATCGCCGCTGTCGTAGCGCGGGGGGTGTCGTTAAGTTCGCCGCCTCCCCAAAGGCTCAGTCGCAACATGCACCAGTATCAGGACCTGCTCGAGCGGATTCTTTCCGACGGCGCCGAGAAGACCGACCGGACCGGCACCGGCACGCTCTCGGTGTTCGGCCACCAGATGCGCTTCAATTTGTCGGCCGGCTTCCCGATGCTGACGACCAAGCGGCTGCCGCTGAAGGCGATCGTGCATGAACTGCTCTGGTTCCTGAAGGGCGACACCAACATCAAATATCTGCGCGACAACGGCGTCACCATTTGGGACGAGTGGGCGGACGCCAATGGCGATCTCGGCCCGGTCTACGGCCATCAATGGCGCTCCTGGCCCACGGCCGACGGGCGCAGCATCGACCAGATCGCCAATGTCATCGACATGATCAAGCGCACGCCTGATTCCCGCCGCCTGATCGTCACCGCCTGGAATCCGGCCGACGTCGAGAAGATGGCGCTGCCGCCCTGCCACCTGCTGTTCCAGTTCTATGTCGCGAACGGCAAGCTGTCCTGCCAGCTCTATCAGCGGTCGGCCGACGTGTTTCTCGGCGTGCCCTTCAACATCGCCTCTTACGCGCTGCTCACCATGATGGTCGCGCAGGTCACAGGCCTGAAGCCCGGCGACTTCGTGCACTCGCTCGGCGACACTCATCTCTATTCCAACCATCTGGTGCAGGCGAGGCTGCAGCTCAGCCGCGCGCCGCGCGCGCTGCCGGTGATGCGGATCAATCCTGAGGTAAAGGACATCTTCTCTTTCCGCTACGAAGACTTCGAGCTCGTCGGCTACGATCCGCATCCGCACATCAAGGCGGAAGTGGCGGTCTAGCGCCCTATGTCGCTCACCATCCGCCGTGCACGGCCCGAGGAAGCCGGGCTCGTTCTCTCCTTCATCCGCGAGCTCGCCGAGTACGAAAAGCTGTCGCACGAGGTCGAAGCGACCGAGGCTGACATCGCCGACGCGCTGTTCGGCGAGAGGCCGCAGCTCTATTGCGCGATCGCGGAGTGGAACCGTGAGCCGGTCGGCTTCGCGGTGTGGTTTCTCAATTTCTCCACCTTCAGCGGCCGTCACGGCATCTATCTCGAAGATCTCTATGTGCGGCCGTCGCATCGGGGCAAGGGCCTCGGCAAGGCGCTGCTGGCCTATCTCGCCAGGGAATGCGTCGACAGCGGCTGGTCGCGCCTGCAATGGGCGGTCCTCGACTGGAACGCACCCTCGATCGCGTTCTACAAGTCGATCGGCGCGGTCATGATGGACGACTGGACGCTGTGCCGGGTCACCGGGCCTGCGCTGACCCAGCTTGCCGGGAGCTCTGCCTGATGGAGATCGTCTTCGTCGTCGCCATCGCGGAGAATGGCGTCATCGGCGCGGGCAATGCGATGCCGTGGCGATTGAAGTCCGATATGGCGCGCTTCAAAGCGCTGACGATCGGCAAGCCGGTGATCATGGGCCGCAAGACCTTCGAGACCCTGCGCCGGCCGCTGCCGGGCCGCACCAACATCGTGGTCACGCGCGATCCGGCCTATCGCGCCAATGGGGCCATCGTCACGACATCGCCAGCGGATGCGGAGGCAGTCGCGCGCGGCGACGCTCTGCGGCGTTCGGTCACTGAGATCGCGGTGATCGGCGGCGCCGAGATCTACCGGCAATGGCTCGGTCGTGCCGATCGTCTCGAGATCACCGAAGTGCACGCGCGCCCAGAAGGGGACACGCATTTTGAAATCGACAAGGCGGAATGGGACGAGGTCGAACGCATCCGCCATCCGGCCGGCCCCGACGACAGCGCCGACCTGTCCTATGTGACATATCGTCGGCGGCGCGGCCATTAACCGCTTTTGCCAATGTTTACATTGACTTTTTCGTGCCCGAGCATAGCTCGGAAGACGGTCAGGGCTGCGTTGTAAGGGACTTGCCTGTCCCCTATAAAGCCGGACCGGACAAAGCGGGCGGTGGCAATTCCACCCTGCCGAGGAGAACGTCGAATGCCGTGGAAGAATCAGGGCGGTGGCCCGTGGGGCTCGGGTCCAAAGGGACCGTGGGGCTCAGGCCCGCAACCGGTCGGGCCGAGGCCGCCGGATCTGGAAGACCTTCTGCGGCGCGGCCAGGACCGCCTCCAGCAGATCATGCCGGGCGGTTATTTCTCCGGCATCGGCATCACGCTGATCATCCTGCTGATCGTCGCATTCTGGCTGCTGTCGGGCTTCTTCCGCGTGCAGTCCGAAGAGCTCGGCGTGGTGATGCGTTTCGGCAAGCACGTCCGCACCGTGCAGCCGGGTCTGAACTATCATCTGCCTTATCCGATCGAGACCGTGCTGCTGCCGAAGGCGCTGCGCGTCAACACCACCTCGATCGGCATGACGGTGATCGAGGATCCGGCGCGGCGCGGCCGCTCCATTCGGGACGTGCCGGAAGAGAGCCTGATGCTGACCGGCGACGAGAACATCGTCGACGTTGATTTCACCGTGCTCTGGCGCATCAAGCCGGACGGTGTCGGTGATTTCCTCTTCAACATCCAGAACCCCGAGGGTACCGTGAAGGCGGTCGCCGAGAGTGCGATGCGCGAGGTGATCGGCCGGTCTCAGATCCAGCCGATCCTGACCGGAGCGCGCAACGTCACAGAGCAGAACGTGCACGAGCTGATCCAGAGGACTTTGGACAGCTATGGTGCCGGCATTCAGATCACCCAGGTGCAGATGCAGAAGGTCGATCCGCCCGCGCAGGTGATCGACGCCTTCCGCGACGTCCAGGCGGCCCGCGCCAATCAGGAGCAGCTGCAGAACGAAGCGCAGACCTATGCCAACCAGGTTGTCCCCCAGGCGCGTGGACGCGCGGCCAAGATCCAGCAGGATGCCGAAGGTTACAGGGAACAGGCTGTCGCCGAGGCCAAGGGCCAGAGTGCACGCTTCCTGAAAGTTTACGAGGAATACAAGAAGGCGCCCGACGTGACGCGTGAACGGATCTACCTGGAGACGATGGAGCGCGTGCTCGGCGGGGCCGACAAGCTCGTCTATGACGGTGGCCCCTCGGGCCAGGGCGTCGTGCCCTATCTGCCGCTTCCCGAACTGGCGCCAAAGCGGCCACCTACGACCGGTCCGCAGTCCAGCGGAGGCACCCGATGAAGTCTCCGGTCACAGGTTTTGTCACGCTGCTCTCCCTCCTGTTCGTCGTGATCGTCGGCTATATGTCGTTGTTTACCGTGCAGCAGACCGAGCAGACGATCGTGCTCCAGTTCGGCAGGCCGGTCGACGTCGTCACCGCGCCCGGCCTGCACTTCAAGGCGCCCTGGAACTCGGTGATCAACATCGACAAGCGGATTCTCGATTTGGAGAACCCGTCGCAGGAGGCGATCGCCTCCGACCAGAAGCGGCTCGTGGTCGACGCCTTCGCGCGCTACCGCATCAAGGACGCACTGCGCTTCTATCAGAGCGTCGGCTCGATCCAGGCCGCCAACATCCAGCTCACCACGCTCCTAAACGCGGCGCTGCGCCGCGTGCTCGGCGAGGTGACCTTCATCAACGTGGTGCGCGACGACCGCGAGAAGCTGATGCTGCGCATTCGCGACCAGCTCGACCGCGAGGCCGATGGCTACGGCATTCAGGTCGTCGACGTCCGGATCCGCCGCGCCGACCTGCCGGAGCAGAACAGCCAGGCGGTCTACCTGCGCATGAAGACCGAGCGTGAGCGCGAGGCCGCCGAGTTCCGGGCACAGGGTGGGCAGAAGGCCCAGGAGATCAGGTCCAGGGCCGACCGCGAGGCGACCGTCATCATCGCTGAGGCCAATTCGCAGGCTGAGCAGACCCGTGGTGCGGGCGATGCCGAACGCAACCGCCTGTTTGCAGAAGCCTACGGCAAGGACGCCGACTTCTTCGCGTTCTACCGGTCGATGACGGCCTATGAGAACGGGCTGCGTTCGAACGATACCCGCTTCCTGCTCCGGCCGGAGTCGGATTTCTTCCGGTACTTCGGTAGCCCGTCCGGCAGGACGCCAACCGAGACGCAGGCGAAGCCGTAAGCCAGACAAAGGGCGGCGGATTTCGCCGCCCTTCGTCCAGACAAGAACAGCATAGCGGGAGGTTCCAATCCGATGAGGTCCATTGCGTTCGCCGACTTCCTCATCGGCCTAGGCATCCTGTTCGTCCTCGAAGGCTTGATGTTCGCGGCCAGTCCAAACTGGATGCGCAAAGCCATGAAAAGCGCCATCGCCACGCCGGACAACATCCTGCGGGCGGTCGGGATCGGCTCGGCTGTGGCCGGCCTGGTCCTGATCTGGGTTATGCGGCGCCCGATTTAGGCCTTCGGCCCAACGCCAAAGTGAAGGCGCCAGACTGGTTTTCGCCGTATTATCGGGCTCTTGAGGCCCGTTAAGCTCCGCGCTTGCGCCGCGCCCCCGTTCGAGCGCAGTCTGGCGCCGAATCCCTTTCGCCTGGAGATCACAATGACCGCTGCCACCAATGCCCCGTCCTGCTCGCGCCGCCGCGCGCGATTTGGTGTTCGACTTGGGCTGGTTGCGCTCGCCATCGGTGCTTGCAGCGCGTTCGGCGCGCCGGCCCATGCGCGTGGACCGGATGGCATCGCCGACGTCGCCGAGAAGGTGATCGACGCGGTCGTCAACATCTCGACCTCGCAGAACGTCGAAGCCAAGGGCGGGGGCAGCAACTCGATGCCGCAGCTGCCGCCCGGTTCACCCTTCGAAGAGTTCTTCGACGATTTCTTCAAGAACCGCCGAGGGCCCGGCGGCGGCAGCAAGGGCGGCGAGAACAGCGCGCCGCGCAAGACCAATTCGCTCGGAAGCGGTTTCATCATCGACACCGCGGGCGTCGTCGTCACCAACAACCACGTCATTGCGGACGCCGACGAGATCCACGTCATCCTCAACGACGGCACCAAGATCAAGGCCGAGCTGGTCGGCGTCGACAAGAAGACCGATCTCGCTGTGCTCAGGATCAAGCCGACGAAGCCGCTGGTCGCGGTCAAGTTCGGCGACAGCGACAAGCTGCGCCTCGGCGACTGGGTGGTCGCAATCGGCAATCCCTTCAGCCTGGGAGGCACGGTGACTGCCGGCATCGTCTCGGCCAAGAACCGTGACATCTCCTCCGGGCCGTACGACAGCTACATCCAGACCGACGCATCCATCAACCGCGGCAATTCCGGCGGCCCGCTGTTCAATCTCGACGGCGACGTCATCGGCGTCAACACGCTGATCATCTCGCCGTCCGGCGGCTCCATTGGCATCGGCTTTGCCGTGCCGTCGAAGACGGTGGTGGGCGTCGTCGACCAGCTCCGCCAGTTCGGCGAGCTGCGCCGCGGCTGGCTCGGCGTGCGCATCCAGAGCGTCACCGACGAGATCGCCGAAAGCCTCAACATCAAGCCCGCGCGGGGCGCGCTGGTCGCCGGTGTCGACGACAAGGGCCCGGCCAAGCCCGCCGGCATCGAGCCCGGCGACGTCGTCGTCAAGTTCGACGGCAAGGACGTCAAGGACCCGAAGGACCTGTCCCGCGTCGTCGCCGACACCGCGGTCGGCAAGGAGGTCGACGTCGTCATCATCCGCAAGGGCAAGGAAGAGATCAAGAAGGTCACGCTCGGCCGCCTGCAGGATCCCGACAAGGTGCAGGCCGCCGTGAAGACCGACGAGCCGGCGCCGGAGAAGCCGGTGACGCAGAAAGCGCTGGGCCTCGATCTTGCTACGCTGAGCAAGGATCTGCGCACGCGCTACAAGATCAAGGACAGCGTCAAGGGCGTGGTCGTCACCAATGTCGACACCAATTCGGACGCCGCCGAGAAGCGCCTGTCCGCCGGCGACGTCATCGTCGAGGTGGCGCAGGAGGCGGTGTCGAGCGGCGCCGACATCCAGAAGCGGGTCGATCAGCTCAAGAAGGACGGCAAGAAATCAGTGCTGCTGCTGGTCTCGAACGGCGAGGGCGAGCTGCGGTTCGTCGCGCTGAGCGTGCAGTAGTGGGCGCTGTTCGCGCCACATTCAACTGTCATGCCCCGCGAAGGCGGGGCATCCAGTACGCCGCGGCTTCTCGGTTCTAGCTTCGCTGTCTCTGGAATACTGGATCGCCCGCCTTCGAAGGCGATGACAGAGAGAGGGGAGGCTTTACCCCTCCACGAACTCGTCCCGCCGATACCCCTGCGCATACAGCAGCGCAGTGAGATCGCCGTGATCGATCCGCGCGGCCGCGGCGGCAGCCACCGCCGGCTTGGCGTGATAGGCCACGCCCAGACCCGCGGCCTGGATCATCGCGAGATCGTTGGCGCCGTCGCCGACCACGACCGAGTCGATGTCGTCGAGATCGAACGATTCCATCAGGTCCACCAAGGTCGCGAGCTTCGCCGCGCGGCCCAGGATCGGCTCCTTCACTTCCCCGGTGAACTTGCCGTCGCGCACGACGAGCTCGTTGGCGCGGTTCTCCTGGAAACCTATCTTGGCGGCGACCGCGCTCGTGAATAGCGTAAAGCCGCCAGAGACGAGGCAGGTATAGGCGCCGTTCGCGCGCATGGTGGCGACCAGCTCGCGGCCGCCCGGCGTCAGCGTGATGCGCTTGGCCAGGACTTCGTCGACTGCGCTGGCGGGCAGGTCCTTGAGCAGCGCGACGCGCTCGCGCAGCGCCGGCTCGAACTCGATCTCGCCGCGCATCGCACGCTCGGTGATGGCAGCGACATGCGCCTTGACCCCGACGAAATCGGCGAGCTCGTCGATGCATTCCTGGCCGATCATGGTGGAATCCATGTCGGCGAGAAAAAGCTTCTTGCGCCGGAAGCCGACAGGCTGCACGACGATGTCGATGGGCAAATCGCCGCGGAGCTCGCGGAGCCGCTGCTCGATGGCGTTGCGGTCGCCTTCGAGGTTACTGTCCGCGCCGAAGGGGATGTCGACCGCAACCCCGTCGAACAGCCAGTGCGCGGGCGCCGCCTGCGGCAGCACGGCGCGGGCGCCATCGACGATGGTCGAGTCGAGCGCGGGATTGTCAGGGTTGCAGATCAGCGTGGCGACGAGGGACATTTGAGGTTTTCGTGAGCGAGGGGTATTCCAGCAAGGCCGTGCTTATCGCAGGCCCGACCGCCAGCGGCAAGTCGGCGCTGGCGCTGGAGCTTGCGCGTGCCGCCGGCGGCGTCGTCATCAATGCCGATTCCATGCAGGTCTATCGTGACCTCCGCATCATCACGGCGCGGCCGACCGCAGCGGACGAGGCGCTCGCGCCGCATCGTCTCTATGGCCACGTCGATGCCGCCGTGAATTTCTCGGCCGGTGCCTGGGTAAGCGATGCGGCGAAGGCGCTCGACGAGGCGAGGGCGCAGCGACAGCTGCCGATCATCATTGGCGGCACCGGGCTCTATTTCAAGGCGCTGACCACAGGTCTCTCCGCGGTGCCGCCGATCCCCGCCGAGCTGCGCGAGGATGTGCGCGCGCGGCTGGAACGGAACGGCGTCGAAGCGCTGCACGCGGAACTCGCAGTCCGCGATCCGCGCGCGGCCGAGCGATTGAACCTGCGCGACCGCACCCGCATCGCCCGCGCGCTCGAGGTGATCGAGGCAACCGGCCGTTCGCTGCTCGATTGGCAGCGGGAGGGACAGCCACCGCTGCTGCCCAAGGACAGATTTCGCGCGGTCTTCCTCGCACCCGAGCGTGACGAGCTCTATGCCCGCATCGATGCCCGTTTCGATGCCATGCTGGGCGCCGGCGCGCTCGAGGAGGTCGAGCGGCTCGCCGCCAGGCATCTCGATCCGCTGCTGCCGGCCATGAAGGCCCATGGCGTGCCATCCTTGATCCGGCACCTGCGCGGCGAGCTCAGCCTGGAGGAGGCCGCCAGCATTGGCCGCGCCGATACCCGCCATTACGCCAAGCGGCAATTCACCTGGTTCCGGCACCAGCTGCCGGACTTCGAATGGGTGAGGCCGGAGCAAGCGAGCGGATGGCTCGCCGCGGCCGTGCCGGCGGAACGGCGCACCGACTGACGCGCTTTTGTGCCGGGTTCCCGAATTTACCTCTCGCCGAACCCGGGGAACACCGCTACACTGCCGAAATCGCGCGGGAACGGCCGCATTGCCTTGACATCCAAGGTTTGGCCGCTATGTTTCGCGCAACCTTTGGGAAGCCGAGCGCCCGCCATGCGTAACATTATTACCAAACTCCTTATCGCCGTCGTACCCAGGCACACCGCCGGGGGTGGCTAGCTGCCATCCACATGACAGGCGGTGTGCATGGGCCCTCTTCGGGGCCTTTTTTATTTCCCGAACCCGACACGAATGAAGCCGCTGACAACAGCGCATCCGGAGCAAGCCAATGAGCGACAAGAGCCACGATCCGAACCAGATGACCGGCGCCGCGATGATCGTCCGCGCACTCATCGATCACGGCGTGACCGACATTTTCGGCTATCCCGGCGGCGCGGTGCTTCCGATCTATGACGAGATCTTCCAGCAGAGCGAGGTCCAGCACATCCTGGTCCGCCACGAACAGGGCGCGGGCCATGCCGCCGAGGGCTATGCGCGTTCCACCGGCAAGCCGGGCGTTGCGCTGGTGACCTCCGGCCCCGGCGCTACCAACATGGTGACGCCGCTGACGGATGCGCTGATGGACTCCATTCCGCTGGTCTGTATCTCCGGCCAGGTGCCGACGCATCTGATCGGCAACGACGCGTTCCAGGAATGCGACACCGTCGGTATCACGCGGCCCTGCACCAAGCACAATTGGCTGGTGCGCGACGTCAACGATCTCGCCAAGGTGCTGCATGAGGCCTTCTACGTCGCCACCTCGGGCCGTCCGGGCCCGGTGCTGGTCGACGTTCCCAAGGACGTGCAGTTCGCCACCGGCACTTACCATCCCCCGCGCAAGTCCGACGTGCACCGCTCCTACGCGCCGCGCGTGAAGGGCGATGCGACGCAGATCCGCAAGGCGGTCTCGCTGCTCGCGAACGCCAAGCGTCCCGTGATCTACAGCGGCGGCGGCGTCATCAATTCCGGCTCCGAGGCGACCAGGCTTTTGCGCGAGCTGGTTGAGGTCACCGGCTTCCCGATCACCTCGACGCTGATGGGCCTCGGCGCCTATCCGGCGTCGGGCAAGAACTGGCTCGGCATGCTCGGCATGCACGGCACCTATGAAGCCAACATGACCATGCATGATTGCGACGTCATGCTGTGCGTCGGCGCGCGCTTCGACGACCGCATCACCGGCCGCGTCGATGCGTTTTCGCCCGGCTCGAAGAAGATCCACATCGACATCGATCCGTCCTCGATCAACAAGAACATCCGCGTCGACGTGCCGATCATCGGCGATTGCGGCAACGTCCTCGGCGACATCCTCCAGGTGTTCAAGGCGGAGGCGAAGAAGCCTGACATCAAGTCGTGGTGGCAGCAGATTGCGCAATGGCGCGCCCGCAACTCGCTCTATTACAAGAAGAGCAGCGACGTCATCCTGCCGCAACACGCGATCCAGGCCTTGTTCGAGCAGACGCGCGGCAAGGATACCTACATCACGACCGAGGTCGGCCAGCATCAGATGTGGGCGGCGCAGTTCTACGGCTTCGAGGAGCCGCATCGCTGGATGACCTCGGGCGGTCTCGGCACCATGGGCTACGGCCTGCCGGCCGCGGTCGGCGTTCAGGTTGCCCATCCCGACAGCCTCGTCATCGACATTGCCGGCGATGCCTCGGTGCAGATGACGATGCAGGAGATGTCGACGGCGGTTCAGTACGAGCTGCCGATCAAGATCTTCATCCTGAACAACCAGTACATGGGCATGGTGCGCCAGTGGCAGCAGCTGTTGCACGGCAACCGGTTGTCGCATTCCTATTCCGAAGCGCTGCCGGATTTCGTCAAGCTCGCGGAGGCCTACGGCGCCGTCGGGCTTCAGGTGCACAAGCCGGCCGATCTCGATGGCGCCATCAAGGAGATGATCTCGGTCAAGCGCCCGGTGCTGTTCGACTGCCGCGTCGCGGCGCTCGAAAACTGCTTCCCGATGATCCCCTCCGGCAAGGCCCACAACGAGATGCTGCTGCCGGAGCAGGCCAACGACGAGGCGACTGCGAAGGCATTCGCCGGGGGCAAGGCGTTGGTGTGACGCCATGTTCGACCTGAACGAACTCGAGCGCGCACATGCGATCGTGGGGCAGGCGGTGCCGGCGACGCCGGCGCATGCTTGGCCGTTGCTCAGCCGCCGGCTCGGCACCGCGGTAGTGGTCAAGCACGAGAACCACACGCCGACCGGCGCCTTCAAGGTGCGTGGCGGCCTGGTCTATCTCGATCGGCTGAAGCGAGAGCGGCCGAACGTGCCGGGCATCATCTCGGCCACCCGCGGCAATCATGGCCAAAGTCTTGCTTTCGCGGCGCGGCGTCACGGCGTGCCCGCCGTGATCTACGTGCCAAAAAGCAATTCGGTTGAGAAGAACCATGCCATGCGCGCGTTCGGCGCCGATCTGGTCGAGCACGGCGACGATTTCCAGCTGGCGCGCGAAGAAGCCGGGCGCCGCGCGCAGTTCGAAGGCCTGCATATGGTGCCGTCGTTCCACCCTGACCTCGTGCTGGGGGTGGCGACCTACGCACTGGAACTGTTCCGCGCGGTGCCCGATCTCGACGTGCTCTACGTTCCGATCGGGCAGGGCTCCGGTATCAGCGCCTGCATCCTGGTGCGCGACTTGCTGGGCCTGAAGACGGAGATCATCGGTGTGCAATCGACCGAGGCGCCGTCATATGCGCTTTCGTTCGCGGCCGGCAAGGTCGTAACGACCGAGACCAGTGACACGCTGGCCGATGGCGTGGCGACACGCTTTCCGGACGCGGAAGCTGTTGCGCTTGTTTGCAAAGGCGCTTCGCGCATCGTCCAGGTTACGGACGATGAGATTGCGCTCGCGATCCGCGCCTATTGGACCGATACGCACAATCTCGCCGAAGGCGCCGGCGCCGCCGCGCTGGCGGCGGCGCTGCAGGAAAAGAGCAAGCTGAAGGGCAAGCGCGTCGGTCTCGTGCTGTCCGGCGGCAATATCGATTTCGATCTGTTCCGCCGTTGGGTCGGGACGGACGCGCCCGCGACGGCGTGACGGAGAGACAGAGGGGACGACAATGAACCAGCCCGCATCCGCCTATTTCATCGAGGACCGTCACGATCCCAACGAGACGCATACGCTTGCGGTGCTCGTGCAGAACGAGCCGGGCGTGCTCGCGCGCGTCATCGGCCTGTTCTCGGGGCGCGGCTACAACATCGAGAGCCTCACGGTCTCGGAGACCGAGGCCCAGAAGCACCTGTCGCGCATCACCATCGTCACCACGGGCACGCCGATGGTGATCGCGCAGATCAAGAACCAGCTCGACCGCATGATCCCGGTGTACCAGGTCGTCGACATGACCCAGACCAAGCGCTCGATCGAGCGCGAGTTGGCGATGGTCAAGGTGCGCGGGCAGGGCGAGCATCGGGTCGAGGCGCTCAGGCTGGCCGACGCGTTCCGCGCCCGTGTGATCGACGCCACCACCGAGAGCTTTGTGTTCGAGATCACAGGCAATACGGACAAGATCAATCAATATATCGATCTGATGCGCCCGCTCGGCCTCGTCGAGGTGTCGCGCACGGGTGTTGCCGCGATCGGTCGCGGGCCTGAAGGGATGTGAGCCATGTTGGCGCGCGACTGGTACTACAACGAGCGGAACCGGATGGGGATCGAACCCGCTGTGGCCTCGATCTACGACAACCATGACGATGCCGATCTGCGCGCGCGCGCCGCGCTGAAGATGCTCGGGGTCCAGCGCGGCTGGCGCATCGCCGATATCGGCTGCGGCAACGGCGTGCTCGCCACCGAAGCGGCGTTGATGGGGGCCGACGTCGACGCCATCGACATTTCCCCGGCCATGCTGGCGCTCGCCGAGATCTACGCCCGCGACCGCAAGGCGCCTGTGCGCACCCAATCCGCCGGCCTGCTCAGCTTCGCCTACCGGCCCGAGTCTTACGATCTCATCGTCAGCGAGTTCACGCTGCACCATCTGCCGGATTTCTGGAAGGCGGTGGCAATGTCGCGGATTTTTCGCGCGCTCAAGCCCGGAGCGACGTTTTATCTCCGGGACATTGTTTACTCTTCGATGCCCGACGCGATCGAGCGTGACGTCGAGCAATGGGCCGACTTCCAGATCAAGAACCACGATTTCTCCCGCGAGGGCGTGGTGACCCACATGCGCGACGAATATTCCACCTTCGGCTGGGTGATGGAGCGGATGCTGACCGACGTCGGCTTCACCCTGGTCGCGGCCGACTACCACGCGCCGATGCACGGCACGTATCTGCTGCGAAAACCGAAAGCCGGCGAGCAAGGCTAGACCAAAACAACAAACAGGGCTGCGAGACAAAGCAGAACCGGAAACAACAATGAAGCCGGCCGACATCCTCATCGCCGTCATGGTGGCGATCATCTGGGGGCTTGCCTTCGTGGCGAGCCGGATCGCGCTCGACGAGCTGTCGCCGGAGTTGATGACGGCGTTACGCTTCACCATCGCCGCGGTGCCGTGCCTGTTCATTTCCAAGCCGAAGGTCGCCTGGTCACTGCTGATCGCGATCAGCTTCACGCTGTTCCTCGGCCAGTTCCTGTCTCAGGCCTATGGTATCGCCCACGGCGTGCCGGTGGGTTTGACCTCCGTCGTGGTGCAGAGCCAGGCGCTGTTCACGATCGGCTTTGCCGCGCTCGCGTTCGGTGAGCGGCCGACGCCGGTGCAGACCCTGGGGATCGTCGTTGCCGCGGCGGGCCTTTTGATGATCTGCGGCACCGTCGGCTATGATTTCAGCGTCGGCGCCTTCGCGGTTCTGATGGTCTCGCCGCTCAGCTTCGCCATCGGCAATCTGTTGCTGCGCGGCGCCCGCGGCGTGCCGATGTTCGATCTCTTCGCCTGGCTCTGTCTCGCCTCGGCCGTGCCGCTGTTCGTGCTGGCGCTGATCGCCAACGGTCCGGCGCCGACCTGGACGTCGCTGACGCACATGTCGCTCACATCGGCGCTCTGCATGCTGATGCTCGGCGGCATTTCCACCAGCATCGCCTATTGGCTATGGGGCCGCCTCTTGCGCGACTATCCGGCTGCACAAGTGGTGCCGTTCGCACTGCTGGTGCCGTTCGTGGGCTCGGCGGCCTCCAGCATCGTGTTCGGCGAACGGTTCGGGCCGCTGCGCCTCGCCGGCATGCTGACCGTGATCTTTGGGATCGCCGTGATGGTGCTGGCGAAGCGCCCGCAAGTTCTACCGAAGACTGCGTGAGGGTGATGATGACCTACTCGCTGCTCTACGCCTTCCTCGTCTTCATGGTCGTGATGTATTTCACGCCCGGGCCGAACAACATCATGCTGCTGTCCTCCGGCCTGACCTACGGCTTCCGGCGCACCATCCCGCACATCGTCGGCATCGTGCTCGGTTTCGCCTTCATGGTCGCCGCGGTCGGCCTCGGGCTCGGCTCCGTGTTCCTGGCCTATCCGATCCTCCAGACCATCCTGAAATATGCCGGTGCCGCCTATCTGATCTATCTCGCCGCTGTGATCGCCATGGCCGGTCCGGCCAAGCCGGGCGAGGAGAATGGCCGCGGCCCCATGACCTTCTGGGGCGCGGCCATGTTCCAGTGGATCAATGCCAAGGGTTGGGTGATCGTGATCGGCACCATCACTGCCTATGCGGCGATCGCCCAATTCCCGCTCAACATCGCCATTCAGACCGTGATCAGCCTCGTCGTCGGCACGGTCTCGACGGTGGTCTGGGCGCTATTCGGTACCGCATTGCGGCCGGTTCTGACTTCCGAGCGGCTGGTCCGCGCCTTCAACATCCTGATGGCGATCCTGCTGCTGGCCTCCCTCTACCCCGTTTTCATGGATGCATGATGTCGCGGATTTCCATGCAGAAACGGGTTTCCCTCAGGGCTGAAAATGCTCTAGACAGCCCCCGAAATCCGCAAATTTCACCCTTCGGACACTGACCATTGGCCGATTTCGGCCCTGAACGAGGAAACGACCTATGCGTGTTTATTACGATCGCGACGCCGACCTGAACCTGATCAAGGGCAAGAAGGTCGCCATCGTCGGCTACGGCAGCCAGGGTCACGCCCATGCGCTCAACCTGAAGGATTCCGGCGTCAAGGAAGTCGCCATTGCGCTGCGCAAGGGTTCGGCTTCGGCGAAGAAGGCGGAAGCCGCCGGCTTCAAGGTGCTGGAAGTTGCGGAAGCTGCCAAATGGGCCGACCTCGTCATGATGCTGACCCCGGACGAGCTCCAGGGCGACATCTACCGCGAGCACCTGCACGACAACATGAAGAAGGGCGCTGCCCTGGTGTTCGCGCACGGCCTCAACGTTCACTTCAACCTGCTCGATCCGCGTGCCGACCTCGACGTGCTGATGATCGCGCCGAAGGGCCCCGGCCACACCGTGCGCTCGGAATATCAGCGCGGCGGCGGCGTGCCCTGCCTGATCGCAATTGCGAAGGACGTCTCGGGCAACGCCCACGACCTCGGCCTGTCCTACGCCTCCGCCATCGGCGGCGGCCGCGCCGGCATCATCGAGACCACGTTCAAGGAAGAGTGCGAGACCGACCTGTTCGGCGAGCAGGTGGTGCTCTGCGGCGGCCTGGTCGAGCTGATCAAGGGCGGCTACGAGACCCTGGTCGAAGCCGGCTATGCGCCGGAGATGGCCTATTTCGAGTGCCTGCACGAAGTGAAGCTGATCGTCGACCTGATCTATGAAGGCGGCATCGCCAACATGAACTACTCGATCTCCAACACCGCCGAGTACGGCGAGTACGTCACCGGCCCGCGCATCATCACCGACGAGACCAAGAAGGAGATGCGCAAGGTTCTGGCCGACATCCAGGGCGGTAAGTTCGCCCGCGACTGGATGCTCGAGAACAAGGTCAACCAGACCTCGTTCAAGGCGACCCGTGCCAAGCTCGCCGAGCACCCGATCGAGGAAGTCGGCGCGAAGCTGCGCGACATGATGCCCTGGATCAAGAAGGGCGCGCTGGTCGACAAGAGCAAGAACTGACGTCTGCGCCGTCATTCCGGGTTCGCGCTCAGCGCGCGCCCCGGAATGACGAGCGAAATTCAAGCTTCGCTCGCCAAGCCAAATCTTGGACCTTGGCGGCTATGGTCGAGCGAGATCGCAAACAGCGGTCTCGCTCTTTTCGTCTCGGCGAGACATCGCTCTCTCATTCTTTCCGCGGCCTGAAGCGAAGTTGAGCGGCTCGGCTCCTGCCAAATACGGCGTCGCATCAGCCCGCCGGGACGGTCTGCCCACGCGGATCGCGGGCCACCGCAATCATGCGCAGCGCCAGCACGATGAGCAGCGGAAGCAGGAAGGCGGCATAGAGCGGCATCGTCGGCACGCGCTTGCCGAACGAGACCATGAACTGGAGCCAGAGGTAATAGCCGCCCACAAGGTGCAGGGCCCGCCAGGCGCGCGGGCCGATCAGTGCCGCGGTGCGGTCGAACGATGTCGCGCCCATTGCGATGATGAAGCCGTAGCCGATGCCGCCGAAGACGTAGGAGGCTGCCGAGGTGGCCTCGGCAAATCCGGTCGGATCCATCCCGGCAAACGTCATGATCGCCGCCGCGTGGATGGCGTGGGAGGCCGCGAAGCTGAGGCCCAGATAGCGACGGTTGCGCTTCTGCCAGCGCGTCCAGGCATTGGGCCACAGCCGCGCCAGCGCCGCGGCGCTGAAGGCGAGGCAGAACAACAGGAGCGAGCTTCGCGCCGTGAAGCCGATCACCGTGCGAACGCCCTCGACCTCGAACTGCCGCATCGAGGCGATCCATAGGCTGAGTGCGACGAGGCTCACGCAGAGAACGGCCAGCAGCCGCCAGCCTTCGAGCCAGCTTCGACGTTCGGACATGGCGATCTCCTCCCTATGTAATCATCGATTACATTTGGCGTTGAAGGCGCCGTCAACGGTGTAATCATTGCTTACATTCACGTTCGGGTGAGGCTAGAAAGATCCATGCCTGTCCGTCAGCCGTCCAAGCCGCGCGCCCGCCGCCCTGCGTACCATCACGGCGACCTCCGCCGCGTGTTGATCGATGCTGCGCTGCAACTCGCAGCGGAAGGCGCCGAAGTCTCGGTGCGGGAGGCCGCGCGCCGGGCCGCGGTGTCGCCGGGGGCGCCATTCCGACACTTTCCCAACCGCGATGCGCTCATGGCGGCCGCGGCCGAGGAGGCGCAGCGGCGCTTTCGCGCCGAGATCGATGCGGCGCTGCGCGAGGCTCCGGCCGCCGACCCGCTCGCCCGCTTCCGCGCCTTCGGTCTCGCCTATTTGCGTTGGGCCATGCGCAATCCCGCGCATTTCGAGATCATCTCGACCGGGCGCTATTTTGCCCATGGCAGCTCGCCGGACCTGACACGAGACAACGCCGAGCTGATCGCGCTAACGGAGCAGATGCTGGTCGACGCGGCAGAGCAAGGCCTGCTGCGGTCGGCCGACCTCAAGCGTATCCAGGTCGCCGGGCGCGCCCTCGTCTACGGTTTCGCTCGGATGAATCTCGACGGCCATTTCCCGCGCTGGGGCGTCGGGGAGGGCGAGATCGAGCGGATGGCGGAGGGGGTGATCGACCTGTTCATCGCAGGTATCGCAAAGCCCTAGCGGGCCAGCGGCTCTGGTCGATGCCGTACGGCGCAGCCCGCTAACATTAAGCGAAGGTCGGACCGCGCCGCGCGTTGCCTCTCCTTGATCATTCCGTTACAGTTTTATGACACGGTGCAGGCTTCCGGCTGCTCCGGACGCCCTGGCTGTTTTTGGGTCGGCCAGCCAGGCTTGGCATCACCGCGCCGGACCAGAAGTTGCGTGTCGTCGATGGCGTCCGCGCCCAATCCAGGTCCTTCTGCCACGACGGCCGTGCTGGCGAGCGTCGCCGCGCTCGGCATCTGGCGGCTGCTCGCGGTTGCAGCGCCGCATCTGGCGGCACTCGCCCTGATGTACGAGACCGAGACCGATTTCGGCTCGCGCCTGTCCTTCGCGCTGGCCTGGGGCATCCTCAACTTCTTCTGGATCACGCTGCTGCGTCGCCCCGCGCTGTCGGGTGCGCTGTCGCTGACCATGCTGGTCGTGCTGGTGCTGCTGTCGCGGCTCAAGCACGACGTCGTGCAGATGACGGTCAACTTCATCGACCTGATGATGATCGACCGCGACTCCGTCGCGTTCCTGTTCACGATCTTCCCGAACTTACGCTGGTCGGTGATCCTGGCCGGTCTGGTCACGCTGCCGCTGATGTATGCGCTGTGGTGGCTCGATCCGTTCCGCATCCGCCGCCTGCCGGCGCTCGCCTGCAAGCTCGCCTGCCTTGCCGCCCTGGTCTGCTATTCGCTCTATCACCCGGACGAGGCCTGGCGCGGCTATTACGACGACGGCTATCTCTCGAAATTCTTCCGCTCGGGCGTCACGGCCGTCTCCGATTTTGCGCAATACGGCTTCATGGAGGCGTCTGCTTCGACCGGCGAGCGGCTCAACATGCCGCTGGTCGATGCCTGCCACCCGGCTGGCCGCCGGCCCAACATCATCATGATCCATGATGAATCGAGCTTCGACATCCGCGCCGCCCAGGGCATCAAGGTGCCGCCGCGCTATGGCGACTATTTCAAATCGTGGGACGGCAAGCAGCGCACGTTCCTCGCCGAGAGCAATGGCGGGCCGAGCTGGTTCACCGAGTATAACGTGCTCGCAGGGCTTTCCTCGCGTTCATTCGGCCGCTTCGCCTATTTCGTCACGCGCATCGCCTCGAACCGGGTCGAGCGCGGCCTGCCGCTGGCGCTGCGCCGCTGCGGCTATGACACGCTGTCGCTCTATCCCGCCCATGGCGGCTTCATGGGCGCGCGCAGCTTCCAGATGACGACGGGAATCGAGCGCTTCCTCGATTCCAAGGATCTGGGCGCCAAGGGTGTCGAGCCCGACAGCTTCTTCTACGACAAGGCGCTTCAGCTGATCGGCCAGCAGCCGCCGAACAAGCCGCTGTTCGCCTTCATCTATCTCGGTGCCAACCACTTCCCCTGGGAGACCCGCTTCCGTCCCGATCTGCTGCCGAATTGGCGCGCGCCGGGCAATGTGCCGTCCATCGATGAATATCTGCGCCGCCAGACTATGAGCGCCGAACAGTACAAGGCGTTCGTTGCCGGTTTGAAGAGGACCTTTCCCGGCGAGCCATTCCTGATCGTTCGCTACGGCGATCATCAGCCGGAGTTTGCGGCTGCTATCCTGGAGCCCGGGCTCGACGAGGGCGCGATCGGCAAGAAGCTCGACGCCTACGATGCGCGCCTCTACGCGACCTATTACGCCATCGACGCCATCAATTTCGAGCCGGTTGGAAGCCAGGCCGTGATGGACACGATCGATGGTCCCTATCTGCCGCTGGTGGTTCAGGAAGCCGCCGGCATCCCGCTCGACCCGTCCTTTGCCGAGCAGAAGGAGATCATGCTCCGCTGCAAAGGCATCTTTTACGGCTGCAAGGATGGCGCCGAGGCGCGGCGGCTGAACCGGCTGCTGATCGACGCGGGGATGATCCGGGGGCTGTAGCCTCTCGCTTGGATCGCGGACGCAACTCTTCGACCGTCACCCCTGAGGTGCTCATCAAGCGGCGGCGGACCTACTGTTTGATCTTCTCCCACAACCACTTCGCCACAGCATCGGGCGATGAATTCGCATCATTGCCGCTGGCGCGCAGGTTCGCCTCGCGCATGGTGGCGATGTCGATCTTGCCGAGCAATGGCTTGAGCGCCGCCTGCAGTCGCTCGTCTCCGGCGCGCTTCGGCGCGAGCAGCAGGATCGCGTCGTAGGGCGGGATCGCGTGTTTGGGATCGTCGAGCGCTGTGAGCTCGTATTTGGCGATCAGGCCGTCGCTGGTGTAGCCAGCGATGACGTCGACCTCGCCGCTGGCAACGGCCGCATACATGAAGTCCGGCTGCATCTGGCGCTGGGCGCGGAACTGCAGCCCATAGGCCTTTTGCAGGGCAGCCCATTCGGGCCGCGAGAAGAACTCGTAGTCGCCGGCAATCGACAGCGTGGCCGAATGTGCGGCGAGATCGGCGACGGTTCGGATGCCGAGCGCATCGGCGCGTCGTCTTGGCATCACCAGCGCATAGGCGTTCTCGAAGCCGAGCTCGCCGAGCAGGGTGATGTCGTCCTTGGCGAGCGCCGTCTTCAATTCCGCCACCAGTTCTGCGCGCGGCTTGATGTCGGTGCGATGCAGCTGGTTGGCCCAGAGCGTGCCGGAATAGTCGACATAGAGATCGATGTCGCCGGCCTTCAGCGCCCCGAAGATCACACTGGAGCCGAGGCCGGAGCGTGCGGCCGCCGAGAGGCCCGCCGCCTCGAGGCGGTCCCTCATCAATGCCGACAGGACATATTGCTCGGCGAAGGTCTTGGCGCCAACCATATAGCCTGACGACGAGCGCCCCATGGTCGGCACCAGCGTTGCTGCAACCAGGGCCGCGATTCCGAGCGCCCCGAGACCGCTGCGCACACGGCTGCGGCGGCGCAGGCCGCTCTCGATCAGCCCAAGCAACTGGTCGACTGCGAGCGCGAGGAGAGCGGAAGCCACGCAGCCGAACAGCACGAAGACCCAGTTCTGGGTCTGGAGGCCGGCAAAGATGTAATTGCCGAGACTGGTCTGCCCGATCGGAGTCGACAGCGTCGCGGTGCCGATCACCCACACCGCCGCGGTGCGGATGCCGGCCATCATCACCGGTAGCGCGAGCGGCAGCTCGACGATCAGCAGCGATTGCCGCGCGGTCATGCCGACGCCCTCGGCAGCCTCGATCAGCGCGGGATCGATGCCGTTGAGGCCGGTGATGCCGTTGCGCAGCACCGGCAGCATCGAATAGAGCGCCAGTGCCAGCATCGCCGGCAGGAAGCCGAACGCGGAGAAAGATACGCCGAACCAGGCCAGCGTGACGGAAGCAGCCAGCAGCAGCAGCGGATAGAACAGCGCGAGCAGCGCCAGCCCGGGTACGGTCTGCACGATGCTGGCCAACGCGAGCAGGATGCCGCGTGGCGCCGGACGGTTGCGCGTCAGGATCGCCAGCGGCAGGCTCACGGCGAGGCCAAGCGCGAGGGCGGCGAGGCTCACCCGCACATGGTTGCCGAGGTAGTCCGGCAGATGCGACAGCGCCTCGCCCCAGCGCGGATCGGTGAAGAGGCTCATGCCGCACCGCCCATCGGCAGCAACGCATTCAGCCGCTCGACCTGGCGCCGCGGGGTACGCAACAGCTCGAGCACGTAATCGTCGCTGCTGCTCGATAGCTCCGCAGCCGTACCCTGTGCGAGCAATCGTCCGCCGCGCATCACCGCGATGCGGTCGGCGAGCAGGAGCGCCTCGGTCATGTCATGGGTGATCATCACGGTGGTCAGGCCGAGCTTGCGGTGCAGCGCGCGATAATCGTCACCGAGCGCATCGCGGGTGAGGGGATCGAGTGCCCCGAACGGCTCGTCCATCAGCACGATGCGGGGTCTTGCCGCGAGCGCCCGCGCCACACCGACGCGCTGGCGCTCGCCGCCGGAGAGCGCCTCGGGCAGCCGGTCGCGATGCGATGCGCGGTCGAGCTGCACCAGCTCCAGCAGCTCGTCGACGCGCCCTGCAACGGCAGCTTCCGGCTCCCCGAGCAGCTTCGGCGTGATGCCGATATTGTAGGCGACACTCAGATGCGGAAACAGCCCGCCGCTCTGGAAGACGTAGCCGACCCGGCGCCGAAGCGCGACCGGATCGACATTCCGCACGTCCTCGCCTTCGACGGTGATGGTGCCGCTATCGGCCTCGATCAGCCGGTTGGCGAGCCGCAGCAGCGTGGTCTTGCCCGAGCCCGAGCCGCCGACGACGGCCACAAACTCACCCTCGGCGATGTCGAGCGACACGTTATCGACGGCTGCAAGGGAGCCGAAGCGCTTGGTGACGTGCTGGTAGCTGATCGCCAGCTTGGAAGACATCGTGGGAGAGCTCTCTTTTCTCTTACCCTCCCCGAGGGGGAGGGTCGATCGCGCGCAGCGCGAGCGGGGTGGGGTGATCTGTCGACGCGGGCAGTATTCGACGCGGAGAAACCGTCCACCCCACCCCGGTTCGCATTCCGCTTCGCTTCATGCGCACCGACCCTCCCCCTCCAGGGGAGGGTGAGAGCACGGCAAGTCCCCATGCGTAGCACGCTTGGCGGCTTGATTGAACTTGGCCGCACGAGCGGCTAAGGCATCGGCCTGAGTTGGAGGAAGCACATGACGACGCCCACGGCAGTGGCGCTGGAAGATGCCAAGGTTGCGTTCCGGCTGGGGGACGGCCGGGTCTATACGGCGGTGGAGAAGGCCCATCTCGCGGTGGCACAGGGCGAGTTTGTCGCCATTGTCGGGCCCACAGGGTGCGGAAAATCGACGCTGCTCAACGTCGCGGCGGGCCTGCTCAAGCCCGCCGCGGGCAGCGTCAGGATTTTCGACCAGCCATTGGCGGGGCTGAATCGGGATGCCGGCTATTTGTTCCAGGCTGATGCGCTGTTCCCCTGGAAGACTGCGCTCGACAATGTCGCGATCGGACTCGAGGTCAAGGGCACGCCGCGCACGGCGGCCTTGGCGCAGGCGCAGAAATGGCTGACCGCAGTCGGCCTCGGCGCCTTCGCGAACCGCTATCCGCACATGCTCTCGGGCGGCCAGCGCAAGCGCGTGGCGCTGGCGCAGGTGCTGATCCGCGATCCGAAGATCCTGTTGATGGATGAGCCGTTCGGGCCGCTCGATGCGCAGACGCGCCAGGTCATGGGCAATCTGCTGCTCGATCTGTGGAGTGCCGACCGCAAGGCCGTGCTGTTCGTCACCCACGATCTCGAAGAAGCCATCGCGCTCGCCGACCGCGTCGTGATCATGTCGGCGGGGCCGTCCTCGCGCATCATCGGTGACTGGCGCGTCGGCCTGGCCCGCCCGCGCGACATCTTCGAGGTGCGCCTCGACAAGGAATTCCATGCGCTCCATCGCGAGATCTGGAGCGTGCTGAAGGACGAGGTGATGAAGGGGTACGCACAGTCCACTCAGGCGGCGGAGGTGGTCTGATGTCGCGCACGACGCTGTTTGCGCTGCAGATCCTGGTCGCTGTCGTCGGCCTGGTGCTGTGGCAGGTGCTGTCGACCGTTCCCGTGTTCGGCAAGATCCTGCTGCCGCCGTTCTTCTTTTCCAACCCGCTGGACGTGTTCAGCCAGATCGTGAAATGGTTCGCCTCCGGCGTGATCTGGAAGCACCTCGGCATCACGCTCGCGGAATCGATCCTCGCCTTCGTGATCGGATCGCTTGGCGGCGTCCTGGTCGGCTTCTGGTTCGCGCGCCAGCCGCTGGTCGCCGCGGTGTTCGACCCCTATGTGAAGATGGTCAACGCCCTGCCGCGTGTCGTGCTGGCGCCGATCTTCGCGCTGTGGCTCGGGCTCGGCATCTGGTCCAAGGTCGCGCTCGGCGTCACCCTGGTGTTCTTCATTGTCTTCTTCAACGTCTATCAGGGCGTCAAGGAGGTCAGCCGGACCGTGCTCGACAACGGCCGCATGCTCGGCATGAGCGAGCGGCAGCTGATGCAGCATGTCTATTGGCCGTCGGCGCTGTCGTGGATGTTCTCGTCGCTTCATACCTCCGTCGGCTTCGCCGTGGTCGGCGCGGTGGTCGGCGAATATCTGGGATCGGCGGCCGGGCTCGGCTATCTGATCCAGCAGGCCGAGGGCATCTTCGATGTCGCCGGCGTGTTCGCCGGCATGTTCGTGCTGTCGGCCTTCGTCATCCTGATCGATTTCGGCGTCACCTTGGTGGAGCGGCGCCTCCTGGTGTGGCGGCCGGCCGCGTCGGACGGGCGGGGGTAGGAAGCAGGTCTATTTGATCGCGTCGATGCGATCGCGGACGTGTGTTGGGCACCGCTATTGCGCCGAGGGGCTGATGGCCAGCCCGCTCAGGCGGAGCTTCTCAAGCCAGGCCCGCTGCTCTATGGTGCCGGCGGCCGAACGGAGGAAACCAATGAAGAACACGATTGCCAGGCTCGCCGGCGCACTGCTCGCGCTGACGCTCACCACCTCGCTTGCCGCGGCGCAAAGCAAGGTCACCATCGCGGTCGGCGGCGGCTCCTGCCTGTGCTATCTGCCGACGGTATTGGCCAAGCAGCTCGGCGAATACGAGAAGGCCGGCGTCAGTGTCGAGCTCGTCGACCTCAAGGGCGGCTCGGATGCGCTCAAAGCCGTGCTCGGCGGCAGCGCCGACGTGGTCTCCGGCTATTTCGACCATTGCGTCAATCTCGCCGCCAAGAAGCAGGAGCTGCAATCCTTCGTGGTCTATGACCGCTATCCCGGCCTCGTCCTGGTGGTCGCGCCCTCGCGCACCAACGACATCAAGTCGGTCAAGGATCTCGCCGGCAAGAAGGTCGGCGTCAGTGCGCCCGGCTCCTCCACCGACTTCTTCCTGAAATACATGCTCAAGAAGAACGGGCTCGATCCCACCAGCGTCGCCGTGATCGGGGTGGGCCTCGGCGCCACTGCGGTGGCCGCAATGGAGCAGGGCCAGATCGACGCGGCAGTGATGCTCGATCCGTCCGTGACCGTGCTGCAGGGCAGCCACAAGGATCTGCGTATCCTCTCGGACACCCGTACCCAGAAGGATACGCTGGAGACGTTCGGCGGCGAATATCCGGGCGGCGCGCTGTATTCGACCGTGGCCTGGATCAACGGCCATGAGAAGGAGGCGCAGGCGCTCACCAATGCGATCCTCGCCACGCTCGCCTGGATCCATTCGCATACGCCGGAGGAGATCATGGCGAAGATGCCCGAGCAGACCGTCGGCAAGAACAAGGATCTCTATCTTGCCGCACTGAAGAATACGATCCCGATGTATTCCGAGACCGGCAAGATGGACCCGAAGGGTGCCGACGCCGTGCTTGCAGTGTTCAGCGTCGGCTCGCCCGAGGTGGCGAACGCCAAGATCGACGTCAGCAAGACCTTCACCAACAAATTCGTCGAGCAGGCCAAGAAGACCACCGGGAGCGTCAAATAGCCGACGCGAAGGCGTGGTAACCGACCCGTCATGAAGTCTCCGGTCATTCATCGCGTCGCGACGCTCGATCTTGCCGTGCGGCCGATCGTCTGGCCGTTCGCCGAGGAGCGCCGCGCCGAGATCGCGGCGCATTTCGCCGAGAAGCAGCGCGAGCGGCCGAAGATCTGGAACGGCCGCATCCTGCTCGGGCGCGACGCTGTGTTCAGCGACGGTTACCTGAGGGCGACCTATTTCGAGACCGATTTCGCAAGCTTTCTCGCCTGGCGCGACTGGGGCTTTCCCGACAAGGCCGTGTTCAACGGCTTTGGCATGGGCGCGTTGCGCGCCTCCGACGGCACCTTCATCATGGGCGAGATGGCGCCCCACACCGCCAATGCGGGCCGCATCTATTTCCCCTCGGGAACGCCTGATCTCGACGACGTCAGGGACGGCGCGCTCGACATCCCCGGCAGCGTCGTCCGCGAGCTCGGCGAGGAGACCGGCCTGACCGCGGCCGATTATCGGATCCAGCCCGGCTGGCATTGCGTGGTTACCGGCCCCACGATCGCAATGTTGCAGGTCATCAACCTGGACATGCCGGGCGATGCGGCCCGCGCCAGGATCGAAGCCAACCTTGCGCGCGAGATCGAGCCGGAGCTGTCCGCCATTCATCTCGTGCGCGGGACCAGCGATCTCAGGCCGTCCATGCCGCGATTTGTCACGGCCTTCGTCGAGCAGCAGTTCGCAGCGCGCTGATGCGCGAGGCTTGACATCGCCGCGCGCAGCCCATGTGATGGGCCGAAGAATTGCACCAAGAATGCAATGCACAAATCGTCCAGGGAGGTTTTAATGCGCCTGCGCATGGCTGCCCGCTTGGTACGTGGGCTGTTGGTCGCGATATCAGCGACGGGCTTGGCGGTGTCTGCCGCGGCCCAAGACAAGGCTCAAGAGAAAAAGCTCAAGATCGGCGTCATCTACGATCTGACTGGCCCGCTCGCCGGCGGCGGTTCGGAGCTTCAGTACACCGGCGCGAGGATCATGCTGGATCAGTACAGCACGAAAGACGTCGAAGGCTACAAGATCGAGGCGATCTATGCCGATGCTCAGAGCAAGCCGGATATCGCCATCAATGAAGCGATCCGTTTGATCGAGCAGGAAAAGGTCGACATGCTGCTCGGCTTCTTCTCCTCGGCGCAATGCGTGCCAGTGGCCGCGCGGGTCGAGCAGCTGAAGAAGTTCATGTGGATCACGACATGCATTTCGTCGGCGGTGCTGGAGAACAAGAACTACAAATACGTGTTTCGACCGCAGGCCTCCGGCGACCAGTTCGGCATGATGACGATGGACTTCATCGCGCAGAACGCGAAGGAAAAGCTGGGCAAGGACCCGAAGGACCTGCGGGTCGCCATCATCCACGAGGACGGCGCCTACGGCGTCGACGTTGCCAAAGGCAACGAGGCCGGTGCCAAGAAGGCCGGTTTCAACATCGTGCTCAGAGAGGGCTATTCGGCGACGGCCCCGGATCTGTCTGCGTTGGTCACCAAGCTGAAGCGGGCCAAGCCGGATGTGGTGTTCCATACCGGCTATAATCCCGACATCACCTTATTGCTCCGGCAAGCCCGCGAACAGGGGCTGAAGTTCGGCGCACTGGTAGGACATGGCGCCGGCTACGGGGTCTATGAGAAGCTGAAGGAAGGCCTGGGCGCCGACGTAAACTATGTCTTCAACACCGATCCGATCTCGATCTGGCTCGCCAACCAGAAGAGCATGGATCCGAAGCTGCCGCCGATCATCAAGGCGGTCGGCGAGGAGTTCGACAAGCGCAAGCCGGGTGTCGCCATCCGTTCGGCCCATGTCGGCATGGCTGCGTCCAACACCTATTTGTTCCTGAACGACGTGCTGCCGCGAGCGATCAAGAAGTATGGCGGCGTAGATCCCGACTCCCTGCGCAAGGCAGCACTGGACACCGACATACCCGAAGGCGGCACCATGCTCGGCTTCGGCGTCAAATTCCACGGCGAGGGTTCGCCAATGGCCGGCCAGAACGAGCGCTCGTTCCCGGTCGTGATCCAATACGTCGACGACAAGTCCTATGTGGTGTGGCCCAAGAGCCAGGCGCAGCGCGAGGCCGTGCTGCCGCTGCCCAAGGGCACCACCTACAGCAATCAATAGCGGGGTTCTGCGGTGTTGGAAGTCAGCGGATTGGTGAAGCGGTTTGGCGGCTTCACCGCCGTGAACAACGTCTCGTTCCGGGTCGATCAGGGCGAGATCCTCGGCCTGATCGGCCCCAACGGCTCGGGCAAGAGCACGATCTTCAACATGCTGTCCGGCACGCTGGCGCCGACCTCCGGATCGATCCTGTTCGCCGGGCACGAGATTGCGGGTCTTGCGCCGCACCGGATCATCAACAGCGGCATCGGGCGGACCTTCCAGATCCCGCGGCCGTTCCGCCGCCTCAGCATTTTCGAGAACGTCGCGCTTGCCGGCTTCTACGGCCAGGGCCGCCACAGCCGCGCCAAGGCGGAGGAGGCGGCCGAGCGGTCGCTGGCGATGGTCGGCCTGCCGACCGATCGCCATGCTAGTGTCGATGGGCTCGGCGCAGCGGGGCTGAAGAAGCTGGAGCTGGCGAAGGCGCTCGCCACCGCGCCAAAGCTATTGCTCGCCGACGAGAGCCTCGGCGGTCTCGACGAGGCCGAGATGGACCAGGCTGCGGACATGCTGCGCAACATCCGCGACGAGCTCGGCATCACCATCATCTGGGTCGAGCACATCATGGGCGTCCTGATGCGCGTGGTCGACCGCGTCATGGTGCTCGATCACGGCGAGAAGATCTCGGAAGGCCTGCCGAGCGCGGTCGCGGGCGATCCGCGCGTCATCGAGGTCTATCTCGGCACCGACGCCGAGACCACGCAGGCCGCGGCCGCCGAAGCGCGCCGCCGCGCAGGGGGCTAGGTGATGCTGGAGCTTCGCGGCCTCAATGCTGGCTATGGCACCTTCCAGGCGTTGTTCGACGTCAACCTCGACGTGAAGGCCGGCGAAGCCGTCGGCGTCATCGGCCCCAACGGCGCCGGCAAGACCACCCTGATGCGCGTCATCTCCGGCCTGATCCGTCCCTCGCGCGGATCGATCAGGATGGAGGGCGTCGACCTCGTCGCGACACCGTCGCACAAGATCGTCAGCCTCGGCATTGCGCATGTGCCGGAGAACCGGCGGCTGTTTCCGCAGCTCACGGTCGACGACAATCTCAAGATGGGCGCCTTCATGAAGGAGGCGCGGGACCACTACGCCGAGCGGCTGGAGGTGGTGTTCGACCTGTTCCCCCGCCTGAAGGAACGCCGTCACCAGATGGCCGGAACCATGTCCGGCGGCGAGCAGCAGATGTGCGCCATCGGCCGCGCGATGATGTCCAATCCGAAACTGTTGCTGCTCGACGAACCCTCGGCGGGGCTCGCGCCGGTGGTGGTGCAGCAGGTGTTCGAGTTGGTGAAGCGGATCCGCGCCAGCGGGCTGACGGTGCTGATCGTCGAGCAGAACGTGCAGCAGGTGCTGAAGGTGGTCGATCGCGCCTATCTGATCGAGGCGGGCACGATCCGCGCGTCCGGCACCTCGGCCGAGATGCTGGCGAGCGACACGGTCAAGGAAGCTTATCTCGGGGTGTGAGGGGCATGCAGGCGTTCCTGGACGTATTCGACATCTACCTGCTGGAGGCCGTCATCAACGGCATCCTGCTCGGCGGCGTGCTGGCGCTGCTCGCGCTCGGGCTCAACCTGATCTTCGGCGTCATCGACGTGACCTGGATCTGCTACGCCGAGCTCGTCATGATCGGCATGTACGGCATGTATTTCATGGTGCAGTATTACGGCGTCAGCTATTTCGTCGCTGCCCCGCTCACTATCATGCTGGTCGCCGTGCTTGGTGCGGCGCTGCACTACCTCGTCATTGCGCCGCTGCTGACCGCGCCACCGATCAATCAGCTGCTCGCGACCGGCGGGGTGCTGTTCGTGCTGCAGAGCTTTGCCACCGTTGCCTTCGGCATCGACTTCCGAAATCTCGGCATCCGCCTGCCGGTGCTCGCCTTCGGCGACATGAATTTCAGCTACGCACGACTGCTTTCGTTCGCCGCCGCGCTGGTCGGCATGGTCGCGGTCTATCTGTTCATGACGCGCACCTTCACCGGCACTGCGATCCGCGCCATCTCACAGGACCGCCAGATCATGGCGCTGATGGGCGTCGACACCAAGCGGATCTACTTGATCACGTCGGCGCTCGGCGGCGCGCTCGCCGGCCTCGCCGCCTGCCTCTTGGTGCTGCAATACGACGTGCATCCCTTCGTCGGTCTGTCCTTCGGGCCAATCACCTTCCTGATCTGCGTGCTCGGCGGCCTCGGCAATTTCATCGGCGGCTTCATCGCCGCCTTCGTGTTCGCCGAGATCATCTCGCTCGGGGGCCTGTTCTCCGACCTCGAATGGGGCTATGTGCTGGCCTTCGCGTTCTTCATCGTCATGATGTTCATCCGGCCCGCGGGCCTGCTTGCGAGGCGCCGATGATGGGGCAGGGGCGGCTTGCTGCATGGGGCGTGGGGCTGGCGGCGCTGGTCGCGCTGCCCTTCGTCTATCGCGATCCCTATCATCTGCACATCCTGGTGCTGATCCTGATCTGGTCGTTCGCCTATACGTCCTGGTCGATGATGGGGAGGTTCGGCCTCGTCTCGCTCGGCCATGGCGGCTTCATGGGGATCGGCGCTTACGTTACGGCGCTGTTGTGGAATCACGCAGGGTTGTCGCCCTGGATCGGCATTCCCATCAGCATGGCGGCGGCCGGCGCGCTGGCGATGATCGTCGGCTACCCCTGCTTTCGCTTTCGTATCACCGGGCATTATTTCGTGCTGGTGACGCTGGCGCTGTCAGGCATCGTGCTCCAGGTCATCACCGCGACGCGCGACTATACCGGCGGCTCGCTCGGCTATACCCCGAACCGCGCGTCCGGCAACAGGCTGCTGGCGCTGCAATTCGACGACAAGACCACCTGGTACCTGATCGCGCTTGCGGTCTGGCTGTTCGGCATCGTGGTCTGGCACTGGGTCGACCGCAGCATGGCGCGTTATGCGCTGGAGGCGATCTCCGAGGACGAGGATGCCGCCGCCGCGGCCGGCGTCGACGTCACCGCCGAGAAGCTGAAGATCACGCTGCTCAGCGCGCTGATGACGGCGCTGGCGGGCGCGATCTACTGCCAGTACCAGATGTTCATCACGCCCGACACGGTCAGCGGCATCGCGGTCTCGCTGCAGATGGTGTTCGCCGCGATCGTCGGCGGGCTGTTCGTCTCGCTCGGTCCGACCGTCGGCGCCATCATCACCATCTTGCTGGCGGAAATGCTGCGCATCGGTTTCGGCACCAAGGCGGTCGGCTGGGACAATCTCGTCTACGGCGTGCTGCTCGTGCTTTTCATCATATTCCTTCCCAAGGGCATCCTTGGTAGCTTGCTCGACCGATTGAAGTTGCAACGCAAGGTGCCCCGCGCTCATGAGCAAAAAGCCGTCCCAGTCGCTCGCCCAGGAGCTTGACCGCTACATCACGCCGTTTCGCTACGATGGCTCGGGCAAGTTTCACCTCAAGGACCACAAGACCGACGAGAAGGGCGATCTCGACAAGGAGAAGGCGCAGGCGATCCTCGATGCCAACAAGAAGCGGCTGATCGCGTTTCAGGAGAAGCTCTACGCGCAGGACCGCTGGTCGCTCCTGATCGTATTCCAGGCGATGGACGCCGGCGGCAAGGATTCTGCGATCAAGGCGATCTTCGAGGGCATCAATCCGCAGGGCTGCGAGGTCACGGCCTTCAAGGCGCCGAGCAGCAAGGAGCTCGACCACGACTTCCTCTGGCGTCATGCGGTCGCGCTGCCCGAGCGCGGCCATATCGGCATCTTCAACCGCTCGCATTACGAGGAATGCCTGGTGACGCGCGTGCATCCCGAGATTCTCGCCAAGCAGAAGCTGCCGCCGAAGCTCGTCACCAAGAACATCTGGAAGGAGCGGTTCGAGGACATCTCCGCCTTCGAGCGCTATCTCTGCCGCAACGGCACCGTGGTGCTGAAGTTCTTTCTCAACCTGTCCAAGGAAGAGCAGCGCGAGCGTTTCCTCGCGCGGCTGGACGATCCGGCCAAGCAGTGGAAGTTCTCCATGGACGACATCAGGGAGCGCGCGCTGTGGCCGCGCTACCAGGCGGTCTACCAGGACATCGTCCGGCACACGGCGACGTCCCATGCGCCCTGGTATGTCGTGCCCGCCGACCACAAATGGTTCGCCCGCGTCGTGATCGGCTCGGTGATCAATGCCGAGCTGGAAAAGCTCGACCTGCGCTTCCCCCGTGCCGACAAGGCCTCGCTGGAGGAGTTCAAGCAGGTGCGCAAGGCGCTGGAGAAAGAAGGCACGGGAGGCAAGAGGCAAGCAAAGTGACAGCCGGCGGGACCACGAACTGCAAGAACGTCAACTTCGCGCTCCAGGGCGGCGGTGCGCACGGCGCCTTCGTGTGGGGCGTGCTCGACCAGGTGCTCGAGGACGGCAGGCTCGCGATCGAGGCGATCAGCGCGACCAGTGCCGGCGCGATGAATGCGGTGGCGATGGCCTCGGGCATGGCGCACGGAGGCGCGGAGGCCGCGCGGGAGAGCCTGCACGCATTCTGGTACGAAGTGTCGCGCATGGACATGGCGTACGATCTGATGTCGCCGCTGAACCAGTGGATCCAGGCCCTGAAGCTGCCGCCGGAATATCATCCGGTCCACGCCTTCATCCACACGCTGACGCACACGCTGCCGCCGAACCTGCTCAATCCCTTTCAGTTCAATCCGCTCCGCGCGCTGCTGCAGCGCGTGATCGATTTCGACCGGCTCAATTCCTCGCCGGAGGCGCCGCAGCTGTTTCTCAACGCCACCAACGTCCGCACCGGCAAGATCAAGGTGTTTCAGAGCCCGCTGCTGACGGCGGACACCGTGCTCGCGTCGGCCTGCCTGCCGCCCTATTTCCAGGCCGTCGAGATCGACGGCGAGCATTACTGGGACGGCGGCTATCTCGGCAATCCCGCGATCTATCCGTTAATCTACCGCAAGGGCAGTCACGACGTCGTCATCGTGCAGGTGACGGCGATCCGGCGCGACGAGCTGCCGGCCAGTGCCGCCGATGTCCTCCACCGCATCAACGAGATCAGCTTCAATTCGTCCTTGATGCGCGAGATGCGCGCGATCGCCTTCGCCACCCGCCTGATCGACGACGGCGAGCTCGACAGCAACAAGCACAGCCGCATGTACATGCATTGGATCGGCAACGACGCGCTGATGTCGCAGCTCGGCACGGCCACGCAGTTCCACCCCGAATGGAGCCTGTTGTGCCGCCTGCGCGATGAGGGCCGCGCGGCGGCGCGCAACTGGCTGGCGCGAAACTTCCACCAGATCGGAAAGGCCTCGACGGTCGACCTCGCGGAGATGTTTCTCTAAATGGCCGGGTGGCCATCGAGCAAAAGTGTGAAAACAACCCCATGCACAGTAGCCGGGCATAGCGGAATCAATGGCTTATCGGCTCTCATCATTCGCGATGCGGATTTCACGAAATTCGTTTGCATCGTCGGGCAAAACAGGTGCATGATGTCACCATGCCGGCCGTCTTCGGAAATCCCTCACCTCGCGCGGAAGCGATTTGCACAGCGGAACTCGGATCGTCAAATGTGATCGTCAGATCATTGATCCCGCTTGACAGTTTTGTGTCGCAGGGGGACCATGCCCATGGTCGCAAACAAGCGACGCGCAACGTCCACCTCATGAGCAAGGGGAGGTCTATGACACCACCTCCGCAAATCCAGCCGCGTTAATTGCGATGGAGCTCGTTCGGACTATCGCATAGCGGCGGAAACCGCGAACGGCACGCCGGGACAAGGTTTAGCGGGCTGCATCAGTGAGGCAAAGCCCCTACCTTCCCGGCGCTGTATTTTGATCGTGTCGGATGGCCGTGAAGGCCGCCGCACCAATTTTTTTTGACACCCCGCTCGTCTCAATCCTGCTGGTTGATCCGCAAACGGGTCTTTGCGCGCACTGACGGAGACATCAGCTCCCGATCCTGCATTGCGGCAAATGCCAAGAGAATGTCGTCCCAAAGGCCAACTTCCGACACAGGCTGGGGGCGAATAGCGCCGATCCGACATGACGGATGTGCTTCGGCGGTGACGGCCACGCTACCTGCGAGCACATTCACTTTTCCAGGGAATCTGCGTGTCGCAAAAGCTTGTCCCGGCGCTTCTCGCCGCTCTTTTCCTTGCAATCTCTTCTCTCTCCTGCGCCCGCGCCGATGCGCCGTCCGCGAACGGTGCCGCGGCGCTATCGCCTGACGAGGCGAAGCGTGCGTTGGACACGCTTCAGGACGACAAGAAGCGCGCGCAGATGATCGATACGCTCCGTGCAATCGCCAACGCGTCTGGTTCGCAACAGGCCGCGCCGCAGCCGAATTCGCCGATCCCGCTTTCGGCCGACGGCCTCGGTGCGCAGCTCATGCTGACGGTCTCCGAGGAGATCGGCGAAATCTCGCGTGAGATCGCCGGCATCGCGCGGACGCTCACGCATTTTCCGGCGTTCTACTACTGGATCGTGCGCACCGCGAACGATCCCGCGGCTTACAATCTTCTGATCGAGATCGCCTGGAAGCTGGCGCTGGTGCTCGGCTGCGCCCTCTTGGCCGAATGGGTGATCTTCCGCCTGATCCGCCGGCCGGTCGCGTTCCTGGAGGGACGCGTGCCGCAAACCGCGCGCCTGCCGGCACCCGCGTTGCCGCTTGCCGATCCGCCATCGTCAGTCGCCGACGTTACGCCTGCACCTGAAATGCAGGAGCGACGCCACAGCCTTGCGCGGGTCTGGCAGATCATGCTGCGCCTGCCCTTCGTGCTCGGGCGTTTCGTGCTCGAGCTGCTTCCCGTGCTCGTCTTCGTCGGCGTCGCCACCGCGCTGCTCGGGACGGAGATTGGAGAACCGACAACCGTCCGCCTCGTGATCCTCGCCGTCGTCAACGCCTATGCGTTCTCGCGCGGGCTCATCTGCCTGGTCCGGGCGCTGGCGGGGCCGTTCGGCTTGTTTCCGGTGCGCGCGGAGACCGCCGCCTATGTCGAGATCTGGGCACGCCGCATCGTCGGCGTCGGCGTCTCCGGCATCGCCTTTGCCAATGTGGCGCTGCTGCTCGGCCTGCACCGCGCCGGCTACGCCGCGCTGCTGCGCATGGTGATGCTGGTCGTGCACCTCTTCATCGCCGTCATCGTCCTGCAATGCCGCCGCCAGGTCGCCGATGCCATCCGCGCCCCGGCCGAGCGGCAGGGGATCGCGGCTCGTTTGCGCAACCGCGTCGCCGGCGGCTGGCACTATCTTGCCATCGCGCTCGACCTCGCGCTCTGGGCGGTGTGGGCGCTCAACATCCGCAACGGCTATTCGCTGCTGCTGCAATATTTCGTCGGCACCATCGCAGTGGCGCTGGTCGCACGTGTCGTCATCATGCTGACGCTGAGCCTGATCGATCGCGGTTTCCGCATCAAGCCGGAGATCCTCCAGCGCTTTCCCGGCCTCGAGATCCGTGCCAACCGCTATCTGCCGCTGCTCCGCAGGATCGTATCCGGCGTGATCGCCTTCATCGGTTTCGTGGCGGTGCTCGAGGTCTGGGGCGTGGACGCGATCGTCTGGTTCTATGGCGGCCAGATCGGCAGCCGGCTGATCTCGGCCGTGGTGACCATTGGCCTTGCCGTGCTCATCGCCGCGGCGATCTGGGAAGCCAGCAATGCGCTCCTAGACCGCCAGATCAATACGCTGTCGCGGGACGGGCACTATGCCCGCGCCGCGCGGTTGCGCACCTTCCAGCCGATGCTGCGCACAGCGCTGCTCTGCCTGATCGCGACAATCGTCGGCCTCACCGCGCTCAGCGAGATCGGCGTCAACGTCGCGCCGCTGCTGGCGGGCGCCGGCATCGTCGGCATTGCGATCGGCTTCGGCTCGCAGAAGCTGGTGCAGGATCTCATCACCGGCCTGTTCCTGCTGCTGGAGAATACGGTGCAGGTCGGCGACAGCGTCAGCGTGTCGGGGTTGTCGGGCGTCGTCGAGAACGTCTCGATCCGCACCATCCGTCTGCGCGCGGGCGACGGCGCCGTGCACATCGTGCCGTTCAGCGCAGTCACGACCATCACCAATGCCAGCCGCGGCGCCGGCAACGCTTCGGTCAGCGTCAACGTCGCCTACAAGGAAGACACCGACCGCGCCGGCCAGATCCTCAAGGACATCGTCGATGAGATGCGCCGTGAAGCGGACTTCCGCGCGCTCATCCGCGGCGACCTCGAGCTGTGGGGCGTCGACAAAGTCGATGGCGCGATGGTGTCGATCGTCGGGCAGATCCGCTGCACCGAGGCCGGCCGCTGGCCGGTCCAGCGCGAATTCAACCGCCGCATGAAGCTGCGCTTCCAGCAGAACGGGATCGAGGTCGCATCGCCGGTGCAGACCATCCTGATGCACATCGCGCCGCCGGCGGACAGCGCTGCCAATCTGACGCCCCGGCGGGCGGCGGGATAAGCAGTCCCAAATTCCGGCCTGCCTTTATTTGCGGCTCCGCCAACGCGCGCCCCGGTTGGCGCGTTAAACCTTTTCGCGCGCAAGTGCCAGGCGTTTGCAAAATCTGCTGCGGTGCGAGATCACGATCGCGGCCGGAGTCTCCTTGATCTCGATTGAACGCTGGCCGACAATGGTCGTGGTTCAATAAGAAACTCCTTGGGGGAATCGTGAATAGACCTGCTCGGGTCAGCGCCCATTCGACATCATCCGACACCGCGCACGGCATGACGCTGCTGCGCGACCCCCTGCTCAACAAGGGCACGGCCTTCACGGAAGCAGAGCGCGCCGCACTCGGCTTGCGCGGCCTGTTGCCGCCCTGCGTGCTGACGATGGAGACCCAGGCTCAGCGCGTGCTCACCAATCTGCGCACGCTGCCGACGGACCTGGAAAAATACGTTGCCCTGAACGCGCTGCATGACCGCAACGAGGCGCTGTTCTTCCGCGTCGTCGTCGACAATATCGACGAGATCCAGCCGATCATCTACACCCCGACGGTCGGGCTTGCCTGCCAGAAATACGGCCTGATCTTCCAGCGGCCGCGTGGCATGTTCATCTCCTCGCGCGACCGCGGCCAGATCGCGGAGATCCTGAAGAACTGGCCCTACCAGGCCAGGCTGATCGTCGTCACCGACGGCGAGCGCATTTTGGGACTTGGCGATCTCGGTGCCAACGGAATGGGCATCCCGGTCGGCAAGCTATCGCTCTATTCGGCCTGCGCCGGCGTGCATCCGGAAGCGTGCTTGCCGATCGTGCTCGATGTCGGCACCAACAACGAAGAGCTGTTGAACGATCCCTATTATCTCGGCCTGCGCGAGCGGCGGTTGACGGGCGAGGCCTATGACAGCTTCGTCGACGAGTTCATGCAAGCCGCGCGCAAGACGTTCCCGGGCGTGCTGATCCAGTTCGAGGACTTCGCCAATCATTCGGCGTTCAAGCTGCTGCACAAATATCGCGACGAGGCTTGCGTCTTCAACGACGACATCCAGGGCACCGCGGCGGTGGCGCTCGCCGGCCTGTTCTCGGCTCTGCGCATCTCCGGCGGCAAGCTGAAGGATCAGAAGATCCTGTTCCTCGGCGCGGGCGAGGCGGCGACCGGCATCGCCGACCTCGTGGTCTCCGCCATGATGGCGGAAGGCGCGTCCGAGGCGGACGCGCTTCGCCGCAACTGGCTGGTGGATTCCCGCGGTCTCGTCGTCAGCGGCCGTGAAGGCCTTTCTGGCCATAAGCTCCGCTATGCCCATGCCGGTCAGGCGCCGATCGCCGACTTCCTCACCGCCATCAAGACGCTGAAGCCGACGGCGATCATCGGCGTCGCCGCGGTCGGCGGCGCCTTCACGCCCGACGTGCTCAAGGCGATGGCCGAGCTCAACGAGCAGCCGATCGTGTTCGCGCTCTCCAACCCGACCTCGAAAGCCGAGTGCTCGGCGGAGGATGCCTATCGCTACACGGAGGGACGCGCGCTGTTCGCCTGCGGCAGTCCGTATGATCCGGTCAAGCTCAACGGCCGCAGCTTCGTGCCGCGCCAGGGCAACAATTCCTACATCTTCCCGGGCGTCGGCCTCGGCGTCATCGCCAGCCGCTCGCGCCTCGTGACCGATGAGATGTTCATGGCGGCGGCCCACGCGCTCGCCGATTGCGTCGGCAAGGAGGACCTCGCTCAGGGCAGCCTCTATCCGGCACTGCAGCGTATCCGCGAGGTCTCCGTGCGCATCGCGGCGGCGGTTGCGGATGTGGCCTATCAACGCGCGCTCGCCGACGGACCCGCGCCCAACGACGTGAAGGCCCTGGTCCAGTCGCAGATGTACGAGCCGAAGTACTAGAAATCGGGCCGCGCCGAAAACGCGGCTCGCGGGGCGTATCGGGCTGATCCTTCGCTGATCTGTCCCGATTCTGAACAGGTCACTGTGGTGGAATCGCCACAGCTGGCGCGAAACGAAGGCGGCCCCAGAGCCGCTTTTGTTCCGACAAGGTTCTGCCCTCATTGCCCACCGAAACTTGGGGTTGTTCGGAGGGCGCATCATGTCTCGCATTGCAAGTGCCGAAACTGCCCGGATGTCGCTGGCGAGCTCGAGCCGGTTATTGCTCGCGGTCCTGGGTGCCGCATCGCTCGCTGCCTGCTCGCAATCGCCGGTCGGCCGTCAGAAAGCCGATCTCGCCGGAACGACCCGGCAAGCCGCGGTCGAGCGCCCGCACCGGGTGGCGGCGCTGCATCCACGCCCGATCAGCCGGGCGCGCGTCCCCGCCCGCGACGCAAAGCAAACCGCGTCGCACGGCATCGCCAGCTTCTATTCGGATACGCAGACCGCGAGCGGCGAGAAGTTCGACAGGAACGAATTGACCGCGGCGCATCCCACCCTGCCGTTCGGCACCAAGCTGCGCGTTACCGAGACCTCCTCCGGCCGTTTCGTTACGGT
Organism: Bradyrhizobium sp. IC3195; assembly: GCF_020193585.1. Classification (NCBI taxonomy): domain Bacteria; kingdom Pseudomonadati; phylum Pseudomonadota; class Alphaproteobacteria; order Hyphomicrobiales; family Nitrobacteraceae; genus Bradyrhizobium; species Bradyrhizobium sp. IC3195. The sequence continues at coordinate 86,272 of NZ_JADYVG010000022.1, forward strand.
CAGGGTCAACGATCGCGGGCCCTTCGTGCGCGGACGCGTGGTCGACATCTCGCCGTCGGCCGCCGAGGCGCTCGGCATGGTCGACAAGGGCATTACCAATGTCAGGCTTGAAGTCGTGCAATAGGGCGCCACGCGTCGCGACCGTGCGGGCGCGCTTAACCGGCTGTTAGCGGCTTCTCAAGCACCATGGCTGTCCGCACAATTCGGGGCTTTGGGGGAGGCGACGCTTGAACACGATCCAGCATCTCGAAGATCAGGCTGCGCGTGCCGAGCGGCTCGCCAAACGGATCACGGATACGCTGACGATCGAAAAGCTGCTGACCTTCGCGGGCGAACGCCGCCGCGAGATCGAGGTCATCGCCGGCAAACGCCGCCGCAACTAAAGCACGATGCGATCAGGTTCGATTGCTACAAGGGAGGTGCACTCCCTCTCCCGCAAGCGCAGGGCTATCGGATATGACTTGTGGCGGCGGCCTGCGCGCACGCCTCGTCCTTCGAGACGGCGCTGACGCGCCTCCTCAGGATGAGGCTAATCAGCATCAGTGCTCGTTGAAACTGCTGCCGCGCACTCCGCCCTCATCCTGAGGAGCCCGCCCAAAGCGGGCGTCTCGAAGGATGGCCGCAGAGAAAAACTCCCAAATGCGATAGTCATTCCCGCAAGCAGGGAGGGAGCGCACCTCCGTCCTTTTCGGCAAGTGAGCTTCATTTCATCGCGCTTTGGGAATGGCTTTCGATGAAGTCGCTGAGATAATCGGGGAGCTCTATTCCATAGATGTCGCAGCGTGCGCGGATCTCGCCGGCGACGTCGCACGAGATATCCTTCATCCAGTGCTCGAGCGTGTTGAACGAGATCACCTTGATCGGGTCATTGAAGCAGCCGGCGACGAGCTCGCCGATCGTGGTGTCGAGATCGCTGCGCTCGATGCGGATTTCGGTCGCCTCGTCACGGCGATCAACCACCACGAACAGGGTCTGGTCCGCTCCGTAAGGCACGATCGGTGATGATACGCCGGCGTCAAACATCTCGAGGCGCTCACGTCATTGCTTTGATCCCTGACAACGGGAAGAACCGGAAGAAGGTTCCTGCTCGCACGCTTGTGAAGGGCGTCAGAGAAATTCTCTCAAGCGCGACAGCTCGAGGACGTGTTCGGGGGAGAGGATCTCGGTGACGAGCGGCGGCTGCGCTACGGTGCGGATCTCGTAGAGGTGCCGGGTCGTCGCCGGTTTCTGCATGAAAGCCGAGATGCAATCGTCGAGCGTGCCTTCGATGAGCTGGTAGGGCTTCCGGTCAGGCTGGCGCTGATTGGCAAGTGATGGCCATTTATGCAGCACCGCAAGCGCGCCGAAATTGACCTTTGAATCCCCGACCACGTCCCCCATCGCCCTGCCTCACGCAAAACACGACCCCAGCACACGTGCTCGCGTGCCGGGGCCCATACATCTGTCGCTGCATCTCAATGCCACAGGTCAGCCAACGCGGCAGCCGGGAAAAGGTTCCCGGCTCATCCGCTACGGAGTACGGCTCAATCGCTGGGAATCTTCGGAATTTGCAATATCCAGCGGACAAACGCCTTCACGCGGGGATCTTTGGCCATGGCCGCGGGCCAGCGCACGATTTGAGCCTTGCTCGACGGCAAGTCCCAGGATTGCGGAAGCACCCGCACCAGCCTGCCATCCTTGAGGGCATCCTGGACCAGCAGTGAACGCGCGAGCACGATCCCGTTGCCGGCGAGGGCGGCGGCTATGGCGGTGGCAATCGTCGCAAAACGTATCTCGGCGGGTGGCGGGCGGCCGAGACCCAATCGTTCGAACCAGGAGGTCCACGACCATTCGACCCCGCGGTCATCGCCGGACCGGCCCTTGTGCAGCAGCGGCAACGATTTGAGGCGCGTCACGTCGGTCAGTGGCTGCTGGCCAGGCAGCAGGCGTGGGTGGCAGACCGGGTAAACATGCTCGCGAACTAGCAAACGCTGCGTGGACGTTGGCCTCAAGCCGGCTGCTGGTTGCCACACAACCGCGACGTCGAGATCGGTCGACCTCGCATGTGCGTCGGCTTCACGTACGGCCAGCTCAACCGGTATGCCGGGATGCTCTAGCGCAAAATCGGGCAAGCGGCGCACGAGCCAATAGTCGGCAAGCGCTGCACCGACGCCGACTTTCAAGGCCGGTGGCGGAGCGGCGGCGCGACAAAGCGCACGAAAATCCGCCATCCTGTCGAGCAAACCGGCCAACTCGTTGGAGAGGGCAATGCCGGCGGGCGTGGCACACAAGCCACTCGGCTGCCGGATGAGGAGGGGCGTCCCGACGAAGTCCTCGAGCTTGCGGAGCCGATGACTGACCGCGCTCTGCGTGAGCCCGAGCTCCGCGGAGGCGCGCGTGACGTTCGCATGTCTCAAGGCTGCCTCGAACGCAATCAGCCCGTCAAAGGGAGGAAATGAGCGCATTGCATCATCATGAATCATTTTCATGCCGATGTGAATGCATTGCATTGGCGCAGGCCTCGCCCCGACATGCATAGCGGTACCAGATGCTTTCACCATGGGACAACGATGATCACGCCTGAACCCGATCTGCAGTCTCCAAGCCGTTGGCAGGACCTGCTGCCGGCGATGGTGCTCGGCATGGCGGCCTTTCTGACGCAATTCGACGTGACCGCGGTTGTTGTCGCGATGCCGGCCATGGCAGCCGAACTCGGTTTCGGCAGCGCTGCCTACGCCTGGGTGATGGATGCCTACAGTCTGGCATTTACCGGTGGGCTGCTCGCTGCGGGCGCGCTAGCCGACAAGTATGGACGTCGACGCGCTTTGCTTGGCGGCAACGTCGTGTTCCTGGTCGGATCGATCATTTGCGGCTTCGCGGCGGGCGGTCCAATGCTGTGGGCCGGGCGCGCAGTTCAAGGCCTGGGCGCGGCGTTCGTCATCACGGGAGGCATTGCGCTGCTTGCGAATGCCTATGCTCGGCCTGACGAGCGCGCCCGCGCCTTTGCGTTCATGGGCGTGCTCTCAGGCACCGCCATGGCACTCGGACCAGCGCTCGGGGGACTTGTCTCGGCCTGGTTCGGATGGCGCTGGATCTTCCTGGCCAATATCCCGCTTTGTCTGCTCACGCTTCTGGCCGTTCCGCGACTGGTCGCGGAATCGCGTGATCCCGCCGGCCGCCCGCTGGACTGGAGCGGCGTCGTGCTTCTCACGCTTGCGCTTGGTATTGCGATCGAGAGCCTGCTGAAGGGAGGTGAAGTGCCGGCCCGGATTGCAGCGGGCCTCGGGCTGAGCGCCTGCCTGCTCGCCATCTTCGTGATGCAGCAGCGGCGGCGGCCCGTGCCGATTTTCGACCCCGCTGTGTTCATGCGGCCGGTCATGGTCGGCATTTCCGCGCTGCTGATTGCTGTTTCTGTTGGATACTGGGCGGTTCTCGTCTATCTGCCACCGTTCCTGAACGCAGCCTTCGGCTGGGCAGGCCCGTCCGTTGGCTTCGCAATGCTCTTTGCGACGCTGCCGATGCTTCTGTTGCCGCCCTATGGTGCTCGCCTCGCAATACGCTGGGGCTGGCGCCGGCTGTTCGCAACGGCGATGCTGGCGCTGCTCGCAGGCGATCTCATTCTGATCCTGGCAGCGAGCGGCTGGCTCTCGAATGCGCAGGTCGTTCTCGCCGCGGCGGCAAGCGGAATGCTGTTGACCGGGATTGGCGCAGTCCTCGCGCATCCGCAATTGTCGAGCGCCGTCGTTGCGTTGGTGCCGCCGGCCCAAGCGGGCATGGCCTCGGCGGTCACCGTGGTCATGCGGCAGGCCGGATTTGCACTCGGCATCGCAGCGCTCGGTGCGATTCTATCGGACGGAGGAACGGCTGCCGGCTACGCGTGGCCATGGGCTGTTGCGGCTCTTGGATCAGTAGGCGGCCTAATCGCCGCATCGACGTTGCTGCCTGACCAGCAGCCTTAGCTGTATCCGGCGGATACAGCCGGCTGCCGGGCCCACACCAATCGCTGGGTCGGCCGGGGAATGGTTGCCGGCCGCCTGTCGCCATTCAGCTCGCGGCGGCTGCGATCCTGCGCCCGGGGCTGTCATGCTCCTGGTTGCTCTCGCCGCGGCGGACCTCCGGCGGCAGTCCGGCGAAGCGCCGCAAGGCCTCCGCCATCTGCACCCGTCCCGACACGCCTGTGATCACCACGTCCACCATCGCAAAGGACGAGTGGAAGTGGCCGCGCGCCTTCAATTGCTCGACCGGCACGCCCGCTGCGGCCATTGCCTCGGCATAGGCGATGCCCTCGTCGCGCAGCGGATCGAACTCGCAGGTGACCACGAGGGCCGGCGGCAGGCCGGCAACCTTGCCGCGCAGCGGGGCGATCCGCGGGTCGGTGCGGTCCGCCGGCGAGCAATAGAGGTCCCAGAACCAGTACATCAGAGAGCGCGTCAGGAAGTAGGCGGTCCCGTTTTCGTTGTAGGAGGGCCGATCGAAGCTGCAGTCGGTGACCGGGCAGACCAGAAGCTGGCCGGCGATCGAGGGCCCGCCGCGGTCGCGCGCGAGCTGGCAGGTGACGGCCGCAATGTTGCCGCCGGCGCTCCAGCCGGCGACCAGCACCGGGCCCGGCCTGCCGCCGAGCTCGGCGGCGTGCTCGGCGATCCAGCGCGTGGCCGCATAGCCGTCCTCGGCCGCGGTCGGGAAGCGATGCTCCGGTGCGTGGCGATAGCCGACGCTGACGAACATCATGCCGGTCCGCCGCACCATGTCGCGGCAGAACGGCTCGTCCGATTGCTCGTCGCCGAGCACCCAGCCGCCGCCGTGGAAATAGACCACAACCGGATGCGGTCCCGGCGTTGCCGGCTTGTAGACGCGGTAGGGCAACGCACCGTCGGCGACGGGCAGGGTGCCGTCGACGATCTCGCCGATCGGCCGCCCCGCAGGCCGGCCCTTGTTGAACTCGTTGACGAAGGCGCGGGCGCCGAGCGCGCCCATCGACTCGATCGGCGGCAGGTTGAGCGAGGCGAGCAGGTTCAGCACCAGCCGCACGTCCGGCTGCAGGCGCACCACCTCGCCGTCGTTGCATTGGACGGCGCCATCGGGGCCGGTGAGCTTGAAGCCGAGCATGCCGCGGCTGACCACCTCGTCGCAGATGCTGCGATAAGGGCCGACGCCGCCGGTATAGGGCATCAGCCCCTGCACCTTGCCGGGCACGTTGGCGCCGGTGTACCAGGTGTTGGCGAGCCGGTGCAGCGTCAGCATCGAGCAGTCGGCCATGTGCCTGTTCCAGCCGGCCTGCGCCGTCTCGGTCGGCTCGATCGTGGTGAAGCCGGCATCGCGCAGCGACGCAAGGCGATCGACCACCCAGTCGACATGCTGCTCGATCGACACCGCCATGTTCGACAGCACCGACGGGCTTCCGGGTCCGGTGATCATGAAGAAGTTCGGGAAGCCCTCGACCGTGAGGCCGAGATAGGTCTGCGGCCCCTGCGCCCAGACATCGGACAGCGACTTGCCACCGCGCCCGGTGATCGGATGCACGGCACGGATCGCGCCGGTCATGGCGTCGAAGCCGGTTGCGAAGACGATGACGTCGACGTCGAAGCTGCGGCCGTTCGTGGAAATGCCGCTCGCGGTGATCGCCTTGATCGGCTCCTTGCGCAGATTGACCAGCGTGACGTTCGGCCGGTTGTAGGTTGCGTAATAATTGGTCTCGAGGCAGGGGCGCTTTGCGCCGAACGGATGGTCGTCCGGCATGAGCGCCGCGGCGGTCTCAGGATCGTTGACGGCGGCGCGGATCTTCTCGCGGATCAGATCCTGGACGATCTTGTTGCCGTCGACGTCGACGGCCTGGTCGGCCCAGAGCTGCGTCAGGATGTGGACGAGGTCGCCGGCGGCCCAGGCGCGCTCGAACCGCTCGCGGCGCTCGGCATCGCTGAGCTGCCAGCTCACGACCGTCTGCTGCGGATAGGGCACGCCGGCCATCGACTGCCGCGCCTGCTCGCGATAGGCCGCGCGGTCGCTCTGCAACAGGCTCATGCGGTCCGCGGGCGCAGGGCCGTTGTGCGCCGGCAACGCGAAATTCGGTGTGCGCTGGAACACCGTCAGATGCGCAGCCTGCTCGGCGATCACAGGGATCGACTGGATCGCCGAGGAGCCCGTGCCGATCACGGCGACGCGTTTTCCGGTGAGATCGACGCCGTCATGCGGCCAGCGCCCGGTGAAATAGACCTCGCCCTTGAAGTCCTTGACGCCGTCGATCTCCGGCGGCTTTGGCGCGGAGAGGCAACCGGTCGCCATGATGTAATGGCGGCAGGAGACGGGTGGCCCATTGTCCGTGGTGATGAGCCAGCGCCCGGACGCTTCGTCCCATCTGGCTTCGGTGACCTTGGTCTTGAAACGGATATCGCGGCGCAGATCGTAGCGATCGGCGACGAAGCCGAGGTAACGCAGGATCTCGGGCTGGGTCGCGTATTTCTCCGACCAGGTCCAGGCGGTCTCGAGCTCCGGATCGAACGTGTAGCTGTAGTCGATGGTCTGGATGTCGCAGCGCGCGCCAGGATAGCGGTTCCAATACCAGGTGCCGCCGACATCGCCGGCCTCGTCGAGCCCGACTGCCGAGAACCCCGTCTTGCGCAGGCGATGGAGAAGGTAGAGGCCGGCAAATCCGGCGCCGACCACGGCAACATCGACCTGCTGAGCGGTTCCGCGCCCATCGGAGGCACGTGTGGCAACCATTGCGTCAGGCATGGTATTCCTCCCGGATGTCTTGTTTTGGCGGCAGGCTATCGCCGCAGGCTCAGCTTGTCATTAGAGCAAGTGCAATCTTAGGGTGGTCGTTTGCGGCGGCTTCGTGACCGCGCGAATCTTGCGGCACCACACGCACCGCGATGCACAATGGCCGTGATCGCCCGGGGTAATCAGCCATCGTCCTTCTGTGTATGCTTGCGCTTACAAGCCACGCGTACCGCCCGGGCGTCATGACAGAGTTGAGTGAACGCACCAAAGCGAACATGGACGTCGTCCTCGAGCAGACGTGCCGGCAACTGCCGCATGGCGGCGATCACGACAGCCGCAGGTTCATCGCCGAGCGCCTGATCGAGGCGGCGCGGGCGGGACACTCCACGCTCGGCGAGCTCGGCATCGTCGCGCGCCACGCGCTCGCGGAGCTGATTGGCAAAGGCGGTTAGGCTCAAGGTGCGCGAGGGTTGCCTCGCCGACGGCTTCGGACATAACCTGCCAAAACCCTTCATCGAGATCGTTGCGAAGATGCGGGCCCTGCTTGCATTCGTTGCGGCTATTGCAGTCCTGTGTGGTGCCGACCCGGCCGTCGCCCAGCCGGTCGGGCAGTTTCCATTCGCGCTGACCCGTGAAGGGCAGATGCTCGGCGCCGTGGAAGGCGAGGTGGCCTCGTTCAAGGGGCTGGCTTACGCGGCGCCGCCGCTCGGCGCGTTGCGCTGGCAACCGCCGCAGCCGACGACCGAAAGCTCGGAGATGCGCACCGCCTACGAATACGGCGCGCCGTGCCTTCAGCCGGCGCTGCCGGCGGCGAGCGAGGATTGCCTGACGCTGAACGTGTTTCGTCCTTTCGGGGTCGACGGCCCGTTGCCGGTGATGGTGTTCATTCCTGGCGGCGCGTTCGTCACGGGCACCGCGAACGATCCGCTGTTCGATGGCGCCAAGCTGGCGCAGGCGGGCCTCATCGTGGTCACCGTGAATTATCGCCTCGGCGTGCTCGGCTGGCTCTCGCATCCCGCGCTGTCGGACGCCGGCTCCGGCAATTTCGGCCTGATGGACCAGATCGCCGCGCTGCACTGGGTGCACGACAACATCGCGGCGTTCGGCGGCGATCCTGATAACGTCACGCTGTTCGGCAGCGATGCAGGCGCGACATCGATTGCGCTGCTGATGCTGTCCGCGCAAGCGCGCGATCTGTTCCACAAGGCCATTCTGCAATCGGTGCCCGGCCGCGCGCGCCTGCGTTCGGCGGAAGAGGCGGAGGCCATCGGCCGGCTCTTCGTGACCGCGCTTTCGCCGAAGACGGATCTGCGCGCGGTCGAGCCGCGGCGCCTGCTGGCCGCCGAGAAACAATTGCTGGAGACATCGCCGCACAGCTTTGCACCGATGATGGATGGACGTCTCGTGACCGAGGACCTCGCCGCGGGTTTTGTGGCCGGACGCCAGAGCCGCATTCCCCTGATCATCGGCTCGAACGAGGATGAGACCGGCTTGGAGAACGAGACCGCGATCAAGGAGGAGCTTGCGCCGCCGGGCGCGGGCGGCGGCGAATTGCGCAAGCTCTATCCCGATCTCGCCAGACCTTCGGATCTCGCGGCAAGAATTTACACCGACAAGGTCTTTTCCGAGCCGGTGCGGCTGCTGGCACGTCTGCACGCGGCAGGCGGCGCGCCGACCTTTCGCTACCGCTTCGCCTATGTGCCGGAGGCCAGGCGCGCCAATCCGGACGTCGGCCACGGGCGCGAGCTGCAGTTCATCTTCGGTACGGAAGGCGTGCCCGGTGCGGGCATCCTGTCGCGGCGCGACCGCGAGGTCGCAGGCCGCATGCGCGCCTATTGGATAAACTTCGCCCGAAGTGGCGATCCCAATGGTCCCGACCTACATGGTCCCGACCTGCCACGCTGGGACGCAGCCAGCGGCGATCGCCTGCTGCTGATCACGAACGACGGCATCGCGAGCGGCGACGATCCGATCGCGGATCGTCTCGATCGGCTCGCAAATGAGGGCAGGAGATGAAGCGGATTTAAGCCGCGAGCTCGACGCGCGGCGCCGGGCTGAGCCGGTCTTCCTCCAGATAATCCATCGCGCCGTCCTTCTCGACGGCATAGAACTGCTGGCCATCCCGCGACTTGAAGGCGGCGCGGACGACACCGCGGCGGCCCTTGTCACTGTTGACGACGTCCCCCAGCGCAAACTTCCTCATCGTACGTCTCACTTGTCTTCAGGCCGACTGCTTCGGCCCCGCCGGGGATTCTGGGCGGCAAATCGTTAACGACTTGCTAACCATGCCGCTTTGCCTATGCTCATCGCCGATCGTGCGGACCGCTCGCACGTGCCTGTTGTCAACGAGACGAGCCGATGACGCGACTTCCGACCCTGTTCCTGTCGCATGGCGGCGGCCCCTGGCCCTTCATGGAGGACAGGCGGGTGCAATATGCCAAGACCGCCGAGGCGTTCGCGAACTTGCCGCAGCTTCTGCCCGAGAGGCCGAAGGCCGTGCTGGTCATCACCGGGCATTGGGAAGCCGACGCCTTCACGGTGTCGACCTCGCCGCATCCACCGATGGTCTACGATTATTACGGTTTCCCCGAGCATACCTACCACATCAAATATCCGGCGCCGGGCAAGCCCGAGCTTGCCGCGCAAGTGAAGGCGCTGCTCACGCATGCCGGCCTCGATTGCCGCGAAGATCCCGACCAGGGTTTCGATCACGGCACGTTCGTTCCGCTCGGGCTGATGTATCCGAATGCCGACATGCCGATCGTGCTGCTGTCGCTTAAGTCCAGCTATGACGCGGCCGAGCACGTCAAGGTGGGGCAGGCGATCGCATCCTTGCGCGACGAAGGCATCCTGATCGTCGGCAGCGGCCTGACCTATCACAACATGCGCGGCTTCAACCGTCCGGAGTCCAAGCCCGTCTCGTATGATTTCGAGGCCTATCTGAACGAGGCGATCAGCAACCCCGATGCGGCGCGCCGCAATGCCATGCTGGTCGATTGGGAGAATGCGCCGAGCGCACGCCTTGCACATCCGCGCGAGGACCATCTGCTGCCGCTGATGGTGGCGGCCGGTGCTGCGGGAAGCGACGTCGGACGGCGCGTCTTCGTCGACGAGGTCGCGCATGTGGCGATGGCCTCGTATGTGTTTGGATAATGATCTCTTCTCCGTCGTCCCGCAAGCGGGGAGAGGCGAAGAAAGCCTCACCCATATCTCAGCTTCATCACCAGAATGCCGCCGGCGAGAACCATGGTGACGGCGTTCGCCGCGACCAGGGGGGCATCGCCTGAAAGCAGGCCGTAGATGAGCCAGAGCGTGAGGCCCAGCATCATGACCAGAAACATGCCGAGAGAAATGTCGCGCGCCGAGCGGGTCTTCCAGACCTTGATGAACTGCGGCGCGTAGGCGACGGTGGTGCAGGTAGCGGCGGCAAAGCCGAGCAGCTTGATCGCGAAGGGGTCCATGTCGGCTCTATAGCATGGATTCGGCTCTGCCTCACGCGCGCGCCGCCATGAGGCTGCGGTACAGCGCGGCATAGTCGCCGGCGCGATTACGCCAGGAGACGTCGGTCGCAAGGCCGCTGCGTTGCAGGCGGCGCCAGGTCAGCTTGTCGTAGAAGGCGGTGTTGGCCTTGCGCAGCGTGCCGGCGAGGGCATCCGCCGTCACGGGGGCGAATTTGAAGCCGGTGGCATCGTGGCCGGACGCGTCGGCCTCGCCGATATCGACGATGGTGTCTTCGAGGCCGCCGACGCGCGAGACGATCGGCACCGCGCCATAGCGCAGCGCGCAGAGCTGGGTCAGGCCGCACGGCTCGAAGCGCGACGGCACGATCAGCGCGTCCGAGCCGGCCTGGATCAGGTGCGCCAGAATCTCGTCATAGCCGATCACGACGCCGATGCGGCCCGGATTGGCGCGGGCCGCGGCCTGGTAGCCATCCTGCAGATCGCGGTCGCCGCTGCCGAGCAGCGCGAGCTGCATGCCTTCGCGCAGGATGGTCGGGATGGCCTCCATCAGGAGATCGAGCCCCTTCTGCCACGACAGCCGGCTGATGACGCCGAGCAGCGGCGCTTCGTCCGAGGAATCGAGGTTGAACTGCTGCTGCAGCACCGCCTTGTTCGCGGCCCGGAAGGTCAGGTCTTCCGCGCCGAAGCGGTAGGCGATGTGGGGATCGGTTTGCGGATTCCAGACCTCGGTGTCGATGCCGTTGAGGATGCCGCTCAGCACGTTGGATCGTTCACGAAGCAGGCCGCCGAGGCCCATGCCGCCTTCGTCGCTCTGGATTTCCTTCGCGTAGGTCGGCGATACCGTGGTGATACGATCGGCAAGGCTCAAGCCGGCCTTCAAGAAGCTGATGCCGCCGAAATATTCCAGTTCGTTGACGTTGAAGGCATGCCAGGGCAGGCCGATCGATCCGATCAGCTCAGGGGCGAACTTGCCCTGGTAGGCCATGTTGTGGATGGTCATCACGGTGCCGGGTCGGGGACGATTGTCGTAGTGCAGATAGGCCGGCGCGAGCCCCGCCTGCCAATCGTGGGCGTGCACGACATCGGGCACGAAGGCCGGCACGAGGCCGTGGCCGATATCGGCCGCCACGCGCGACAGCGCGGCGAAGCGCACGCCGTTGTCTGCCCAGTCGACGCCGTCAGTGGTGACATAGGGGTTGCCTGGCCGCGCATAGAGATGCGGCACGTCCAGCACGAACAGATCGAGCCCGGCATGCGAGCCCGCCAGCAGCCGGCCGGGGCCGCCGAAATAATCCGGCCAGCGCCGCAGTTCCTCTGTGCCGGACAAAAGGCGCATCACGTCGGGATAGCCCGGCAGCAAGGTGCGCATCTCGACGCCATGCGCCTTCAGCGCAACCGGCAGCGCGCCCGCAACATCTGCGAGGCCGCCGGTCTTGACGAGGGGATAGACTTCAGAGGCGACCGCGAGGACGCGAACAGGCGTCATGTATTGAGCCTGTCGATCATCGGCTGGGTGATCAGCGAGATGCCCTGCTCGGTGGTGCGGAAGCGCTTTCCGTCGAACTCGGGATCCTCGCCGACGACGAGCCCTTCCGGGATCTCGACGCCGCGGTCGATCACGACGTTCCTCAAGCGGGCGCCGCGGCCGACACTCACGTAAGGCATGATCACGGCATTCTCGACATTGGCGTAGGAGTTGATGCGCACGCCGGTGAACAGCAGCGAGCGGCGCAGCGAGGCGCCGGAGATGATGCAGCCGCCGGAGACCAGCGAGCTCACCGCCTGGCCGCGCCGGCTCTCCTCGTCATGGACGAATTTCGCCGGCGGCGTGATCTCGGCATAGGACCAGATCGGCCAGGCTCGGTCGAACAGGTCGAGCTCGGGCACCACGTCGGTGAGGTCGATATTGGCGGCCCAATAGGCGTCGACCGTGCCAACGTCGCGCCAATAGGCGCGAGTGTCGCTGCCCGAGCGGACGCAGGAGGTCGAGTACTGGTGCGCCATCGCGCGGCCGTTCTTGACCAGGTAGGGAATGATGTCCTTCCCGAAATCGTGGTTCGAGTTCGGGTCCTCGGCATCGCGCTTGAGCTGATCGAACAGGAATTTCGCGTCGAACACGTAGATGCCCATGCTGGCGAGCGAGACGTCCGGCTTGCCCGGCATCGGCGGCGGATCCTTCGGCTTCTCCAGGAACTCCTGGATCCAGCCGTTCTCGTCGATATGCATGATGCCGAAACCGGAAGATTCGGTCCGCGGCATTTCCAGGCAGCCGACGGTGACGTCGGCGCCGCTCTCGACGTGCTGGCGCAGCATCACCTCGTAGTCCATTTTGTAGATGTGGTCTCCGGCCAGCACGACGATGAAGCGGCAGGCGTGGGATTCGATGATGTCGATGTTCTGGTACACCGCGTCCGCCGTGCCGACATACCACATGCTCTCGGAGACGCGCTGGCTGGCGGGCAGGATGTCAAAACTCTCGTTGCGTTCGGGGCGGAAGAAGTTCCAGCCCATCTGAAGGTGCCGGATCAGGCTGTGCGCCTTGTATTGGGTCGCCACCGCGATACGGCGGATGCCGGAGTTCACCGCGTTCGACAGCGCGAAATCGATGATGCGGGACTTTCCGCCGAAATAGACCGCCGGCTTGGCGCGGCGGTCGGTCAGCTCCAGCAGGCGGCTGCCGCGTCCTCCGGCCAGGACAAACGCCAGCGCCTGACGGGCAAGGGGCTCGGGTCTCGCGGCACTCATGTGATCCTCCCACAACTCTGGCGCTCGCGAGAAGCCTCCCGGCCGCGCACATTGGAACCGATAGTAATGGCACGAATAGTAAATCGTGAAGGTGGTTGTTGGTTGCGAATGCACGGGAAGCTTAATGCCTTGCCGGGGTGATCGGGCCTCAGCCACCGTCGCGCGGCTGTCACAGGCGATGACGTCGCCGGGCACCGGTTGATCAGAACGGAGGCAAGCGTCTTGTGCGGTGCACGCAAACTCCAGGCTTTGAAATTCAATGCTTTGACTTGGCGCAAGGATGTCCGATCATGACGCTGCGATCCTTTTTCCAAGCGAAAGGTCAGACAGGGAGTAGGACGATGAGGATCTGGAAGACGGCGATTGCCTGTTCATTGGCCGGGGTGGTCATGGTGGCCCAGATCGGGCAGGCCACGGCGGCCCCGATGCCGACCAACGTTGCGACGATGAAGGCTGCGGCCGGTGACAATGTCACACCGGTGCATTGGCGCGGCAGCGGCTGGGGCTTTGCCCTGGGCGGTCTCGCAGCCGGCGCGCTCATCGGCGGCGCCATCGCCGCGGGGTCTCCTTACGGCTACGGCTATTATGGCCGGCCCTATTATGGCGGCTACGGCTATGGATATCCGGGCTACGGCTATGGTTACGCCCCCGCCTATTACGGCGGCTACGGCTACGCACCGGTCTATCCGCGATATTATCGGCCGTACCGTCCGTATTACAGCTATGGCTATTACCGGCCGTACCGGGTTTATCACCGCCCGTTTGGTGTCTACCGTCCCTACTACCGCGGCTACTGGTGAGACCGCGCGGCTAGAATGACAGCCACACGATCAGGCTCATGCATGCAAGATGCATGAGCAGGATCGCGGCGAGATGCAATGGGCCTGGCCTGAGGCGAAGCCTGCGCATTCGGCGGCCCTTTGCCATGTTGGATTTTCCTGTGGCCGTGAACATGGTGCTCTCCCTCCCCCGCTTGCGGGGGAGGGTCGGGGAGAGGCTGTTTCCGCGAGCGCGAACCCCCCAGAGGAGAAAGCCCTCACCCGGCGCGTTGCGCCGACCTCTCCCGCAAGCGGGAGAGGTAAAGCGGGCACCGCGGCTCCGTTCGAAGGTCATATCGTTTAGTTCGATCCCGCGGCCGCAGCCGTGAAGCTGCGGTCGACGGCTTTGCTGACGTCGAGCTTCTTCGGCAGGATGCCGTAGCGCGTCGCGCGGTCGGAGGCTTCCTGCACCTCCTTGACCACGTTCTCGTCGATCACGATCGGGCCGGTGCGCTGCGCGGTGTAGGCCGACAGCAGCACGTCCTCGGGCAGCTTGGTCAATTCGGCCGTGTTCTTGGCGTATTCGGCGACATGGTCCAGCGACCACAGTCGCGCCTTGTTCAAGCGCTGCACCAGATCCTGCACCGCCGCGCGCTTGGTGGCGATGGCGTTGTCGGAGGCGACGATGAAGGTGATGGTCGGCGTCAGCCCTTCGCCGTTGGCGATGACGCGAGCCTTGTCCTTCAACGTCGCGAACGAGACGTAGGGCTCCCACACCGCCCAGGCGTCGATCGAGCCGGCGAGCAGCGCGATCTTGGCATCGACCGGGCCGAGCGGCGCGAAGGTCGCATCCTCCAGCTTGATCGCTGCCTTCTCCAGTGTCGCATCGATCAGGAACTGGCCCCAGCCGCCGCGTGTGCCGGCGAGCCGCTTGCCCTTGAGGTCGGCCGCCGATTTGATCGGCGAATCCTGACGCACCAGGATAGCCTGCGTCTTCGCATCCGAGCGCGTGCCGCCGATCGCCTTGATCGGCGCGCCCGCGGCATAGACCGAGAGGAACGAGAGATCGCCGGTGTAGCCGACGTCGAGCGCGCCGGCATTGAGCGCTTCGAGGATCGGCGCGGCCGCGGGGAATTCCGACCATTCGATTCTGTAAGGCAGGTCCTTCGCATAGCCGGAGATTTCGAGCAGCGAGCGATTGCCGCCCTTCTGGTCGCCGACGCGCAGCACGACAATGTCGGCGGCGAGCGATGCGGCAGCGGTCGATAGCGTGATGGCGGCGGCGAGCAGCGAGGTGGCGAGCCGGCGTGTGATGGAATGGTCGTGAGAGTTGATGCTCATTGGATCCGTCTTGTTGCGTTGCTCACGATGCGTGAGCGAACGGTGCAGCGAGACGATCAAGTCTATGAGCGCGCGGTGCGCCGTCAATGAAATGGCCAACCGTATTGTGCGTGCTTCAGGCAATGACGTTTCAGCGGGCCGGCGCTTTCGAGAATGCGCAGCGTGCGCGGCAGACGCTGCACAGGGATGCAGCAGGCGATGGAGTCGCGGTTGACCCTGCGTGCCTATGCATCTGCGAAAATCCTTTCATCGCTTGCCCATGCGCGGATGGAGAGAATGTCTTCCCTTCGCGCAACATTCGAAAATCCATTTCATTGACGATGCCGCGAACGCGCCGCATGATTTGCGCATCGCATCAACACGGCGCGCCAAGCGCCGACGGAACAATTTTCTCTTAGACGCAGCTCCGCACGGAACATGCGCAACGCGACCCGTTGCGTACACGGCGGAGCCGTGCCAGCGCAGGAGCCAGGCCGATGAACAACGATAACCAGCGCAGCGGGTCGAAACTCGACCGGCGCCACCTGCTTCAGGCAGGGCTTGCGGCGGCCTTCGCAGCGCCGCTCGGCGCGCTGGGTGCGCAGGCCTTCGCACCGCGCGCCATCGCGCCGGGTGTCGACTTCCCCGAGTTTCCGCTGTGCCGCACGGCCTCTGACGCACCCGCGCTCACTGGCGCGCCGCGCAAGCTGAAGCTGTCGTGGAATGCCGGCGCCGTCTGCCTCGCGCCGGTGCCGGTTGCGATCGAGCACGGCTTCTTCAAGAAGCATAATCTCGACGTCGAGCTCGTCAACTATTCCGGCTCGACCGACCAGCTGCTCGAGGCCATCGCGACAGGCAAAAGCGATGCCGGTCTCGGCATGGCACTGCGCTGGCTGAAGCCGCTGGAGCAGGGTTTTGACGTCAAGATCGCCGCGGGCACCCATGGCGGCTGCATGCGGGTGCTGTCGCGCACCGATTCCGGCGTCTCGAAGCTGACCGACCTCAAGGGCAAGATCGTCGCGGTCGGCGATCTCGCCGGTCCCGACAAGAACTTCTTCTCGATCCAATTGGCCAAACTCGGCATCGATCCGGTGAAGGACGTCGACTGGCGCGCCTATCCCGGCAATCTGCTCAACGTTGCCGTGGAGAAGGGCGAGGTGCAGGCGTTCCTGTCGTCCGATCCGCTCGCCTATCTCTGGCTCAAGGACACACAGTACAAGGAGGTCGCCTCAAATCTCGATGGGGAGTACCGCGAGAAGAGCTGCTGCATCCTCGGCCTGCGCGGCTCGCTCGTGCGCGAAGAGCCTCAAGTCGCGCGCGCCATCACCCAGGCGCTGCTCGATGCTGCGATGTTCACCGCGCAGAATGCGACGCTCGCGGCGAAATCGTTCCAGCCCTATGCGCCGAAGGCGGCGACGCTCGCCGATATCGAGGGCATGGTGCGCTACCACACCCACCATCATCATCCCGTCGGCGAGATCTTGAAGCGCGAGCTCAAGGCCTATGCCGACGACCTCAAGAGCGTGCAGGTCTTCAAGCAGAGCACCGACACCGCCAAATTCGCGGAGCGCATCTATGTCGACGTATTCGCTGTCTGACGGCCTTGCCTCGGGCGCGCCGCGCACCTCGCGCGTGCCGCTGCTGGCGAGCTGGATCCGGGAGTCCGGCGCCGGCGTTCTCGCCAGCGTCGCCTGGATCGCCCTCGGCCTGTCCTGCCTGTGGTGGCAGGATGTCGGCGATTGGTCGCGCACGCATTCACTCGGCATCGCCGCCTTCATCATCGCGGCGCTCGCGCTGTTCGGCACCGTCGGGGCCGACTATCTGGGATCGGCAGGACAGGCGCTGCACAAGCGCGCGCCATGGCTGGTCGCGCTCGGGGTGTTCCTGACGGTGTGGGAGGTCGCGACGGCAAAATTCGCCTGGCTGCCGCTGCCGTTCTTCCCGCCGCCGCAGGCGATCACCGAGGTCTATACCGACGATCTGCCGAAGCTGCTCGACAGCGTCCTTGCCTCGATCAAGCTCCAGCTCGGCGGCTATCTGATCGGCGCCACGATTGGCTTTCTAACCGGCGTCTCGATCGGCTGGTCGCGCGCGGTCGGTTATTGGGTGCATCCGGTGCTGCGCTTCATCGGCCCACTGCCGGCGACCGCCTGGCTGCCGATCGCCTTCTTCACCTTTCCGTCGAGCTGGAGCGCCTCGACCTTCCTGATCGCGCTGGCAACTGGCTTCCCGGTTACCGTGCTGACCTGGTCGGGCGTCGCGAGCGTCAGCAACGCCTATTACGACGTCGCGCGCACGCTGGGGGCAAAGCCTTCGTTCCTGGTGCTGAAGGTCGCGATCCCGGCCGCGTTGCCGCACGTGTTCGTCGGCCTGTTCATGGGGCTCGGCTCGTCCTTTGCCGTGCTCGTCGTCGCCGAGATGATCGGCGTTAAGGCCGGGCTCGGCTGGTACCTGCAATGGGCGCAGGGCTGGGCCGCCTACGCCAACATGTATGCAGCGCTGATCGTGATGTCGCTGCTCTGCTCCGGCGCAATCACGCTGCTGTTTGCGATCCGCGATCGCCTCCTGGTCTGGCAGAAGGGGACCGTCAAATGGTAGCCACAGCTCTCGCCGAAGCGGTCACGCATCCGGCCACCGGCGCCGCGCTCGATATCGAGCAGGTCAGCCACGCCTTCGACATCGACGGGACCGAGCTGCCGGTGCTGAGCGACGTCAGCATCTCGGTCGAGCCCGGCGAGTTCGTCGCGCTGCTCGGCCCGTCCGGCTGCGGCAAGTCGACCTTGCTGCGGCTGATCGCCGGCCTCGACAAGCCGAAGGCGGGAAGGCTGCGGGAGGACGAGGAGCGCATCAGGAACCCGCATCCCTCGCGCGTCGTCGTGTTCCAGGATCCGACCCTGTTTCCCTGGCGGTCGGTCTGGGACAACGTCGCCCTGGGCCTTGAGGCCCAGGGCATTTTGAGGAGCCAGCGCCAGCGCGTCGATGACGCGCTTGACCTCGTCGGGCTTTCGCCGTTCCGCAACGCCTATCCGCACCAGCTCTCCGGCGGCATGGCGCAGCGCGTCGCGCTGGCGCGGGCGCTGGTCAACGATCCCAAGATCCTGATCCTGGATGAGCCCCTGGGGAAACTGGACTCGCTGACCCGCATCACCATGCAGGCCGAGCTCGTCGCGCTCTGGCAGCGCAAGGGGTTCACCACGCTGCTGGTGACGCATGATGCGGAGGAGGCGCTGGTGCTCGCCAACCGCGTCATCGTGTTCAGCGATCGTCCCGCGCGCGTGAAGGCCGACATCCGCGTCGATCGTCCGTATCCGCGCCATCGCGGCGATCCGTATCTGGCTGAGCTGCGCCGCCAGATCCTTGGCCTGTTGGGGCTGGACGCCACATGGTGACCTCGATAGCCAAGGGCCGCACGGCTCACAGCGAACCGGACTACATCGCCCGCGCCGCGACGCTTGCCACGAGCTTTGCGGCGCGCGCGGCCGAGCACGACCGGCTCGGCAGCTTTCCCTTCGAGAATTTTCGCGAGCTCTCGGAGGCAGGCTTGCTGTCTCTGACGGTGCCGGCGGTTCATGGCGGCGCCGGTGCCGGCGCGCGCTATGCCGCGCGCGTGCTCGGCATTCTCGGCAAGGCCGATCCGTCGACCGCGCTGGTGCTGTCGATGCACTACATCAATCATCTCGTGATGGCGCGCAGTCCGAACTGGCCGGCGCGACTGTCGCGCAAGCTCGCGCGCGAAAGTGTTGAGGGCATCGCGCTCATCAACGCCCTGCGCGTGGAGCCGGAGCTCGGCTCGCCTGCGCGCGGAGGGTTGCCGGCGACGATCGCGCGGCGCACCGAAACCGGCTGGCGCCTCTCCGGCCACAAGATCTACTCGACGGGATCGCCGATCCTGAAATGGTACCTGGTCTGGGCGCGCACCGACGAGGCGGAGCCGCGCGTCGGCCAGTTCCCGGTGCCGGCGGGCCTGCCGGGCACGCGCATCGTCCAGACCTGGGACCATCACGGCCTGCGCGCCAGCGGCAGCCACGACGTCATCTTCGACGACGTCGTGGTCCCGCTCGACGCCGAGGTCGATTTGCGCAAGCCGGCGGACTGGCGCACGCTCGACGTTACGCAGCAGACTGTGCACACCGTTTTCATCGCCGCGATCTACGACGGCGTTGCCCGCGCCGCGCGCGACTGGCTGATCAATTTCCTGAAGCAGCGCGTGCCTGCCAGCCTCGGCGCGCCGCTGGCGACCTTAGCCCGCGCGCAGGAGATCGTCGGGGCCATCGAGGCGCGGCTTGCGGTCAACGCACGTTTGATCGACACGGCTGCGCGACTTCGACGATGGCGTCGATCTCTCTGCCGGTGAATCAAACGTCATCAAGCTGACCGTGACCAACAACGCCGTTGCCGTCGTCGAGGACGCGCTGTCGTTGACCGGTAACCACGGGCTCAGCCGCGCCAATCCGCTGGAGCGGCATTATCGCGACGTGCTGTGCGGCCGCGTGCACACGCCGCAGGATGATTCCACGCGCATCGGCCTCGGCCGCCTCGCACTCGGCCTCTAGGGATCAACAGGGAGACGATCATGTCGATCGAGTTCATCGGCTTCATCAGCAACAACAATTCGTCCGAGACCATCGTCCGGGAAGGACCGGTGCTCAATCCGACCCATATCGAGACGGTGGCGAAGGCGCATGAGAATGCCGGCTTCGACCTCGCGCTGCTGGCGTTTCATTCGACCTCGCCCGATGCGCTCCAGGTCGCCCAGCACGTGCTCAATCACACCGAGAGGCTCAACGTGCTCATCGCGCAGCGGCCCGGCTTTACCGCCCCGACATTGCTGGCGCGGCAGTTCGCCGTGCTCGACCAGTTTTCCCGCGGCCGCGTCGCGCTCCATGTCATCACCGGCGGCAACGCCACCGAGCTGCGGCAAGACGGCAACACTCTCGACGACAAGGACGAGCGCTATGCCCGCACCTCTGAATTCCTCGACGTGCTCAAGCTGCAATGGAGCAGCGACAAGCCGTTCAGCTACAAGGGCAGGTACTACCAGGTCGAGAACGCCTTCTCGCAGGTGAAGCCGTATCGCCCCGAAGGCATCCGCGTCTATTTCGGCGGCGCCTCGGATGCGGCGATCGACGTCGCTGGCAAGCATGCCGACACCTTTGCGCTGTGGGGCGAATCCTACGCGCAGGTGCGCGATATCACCTCGCGCGTGCACAACGCCGCGGTGCGGCAGGGGCGGCCGACGCCGCGCTTCAGCCTGTCGGTGCGGCCGATCATTGCACCGACCGAGAAGCAGGCCTGGGAGAAGGCGGAGGAAATTCTCGCGCGCGCCACCGCGCTCCAGGACAAGACCGGCTATCGCAAGCCCGCTGACGGGCATGCCACCGCCGGCGCACGGCGCCTGCTCGCGCTCGCCGATCAGGGCAGCCGCATCGACAAGCGGCTCTGGACCGAGATCGCAAAGCTGACCGGCGCCAACAGCAACACCACGGCACTGGTCGGCACGCCCGAGCAGGTTGCGGAGGTCTTCGGTGACTATTACGATCTCGGCATCAGCCATTTCCTAATCCGCGGCTTCGATCCGCTGATCGATAGCATCGAATACGGCCGGGAGCTGATCCCGCTGACACGCGAGCTGGTCGCCAAGCGCCAGGCCGTTCGCGGCGAGGCCGCAGAATGATCCGCCTCATGTTGGCCGGCGCGCTGCTGTTCGCTTCGTTCGAAGTCGCAGCTGCGCAAACCACGCTCCGTGTCGGGGACCAGAAGGGCAATGCGCAGGCCGTGATGGAAGCGGCCGGCGTGCTCAAGGATGTGCCCTACAAGATCGAGTGGAGGGAGTTTCCGGCGGCCGCGCCGCTTCTGGAAGCGCTCAGCGCCGGCGCGATCGAGACCGGCCTCGTTGGCGATGCGCCCTTCACCTTCGCCGCCGCGTCGGGCGCGCCGGTGAAGGCGATCGCTGCTATCCGGCAGACGCGCGAGGGGCTCGCCATCCTCGTGCCCGAGAATTCGCCGATCAAGAGCTTTGCCGATCTCCGGGGTAAGAAGATCGCGACCGGCCGCGGCTCGATCGGCCATCAGCTGATCCTTGCTGCGCTGGAGAAGAACGGCTGGAGCGCGAACGACGTCCAGATCGCGTTCCTGGCGCCGTCCGACGCCAAGATCGCCTACACGCAAGGCTCGGTCGATGCATGGTCGACCTGGGAGCCGTATGTGAGCCAGGAGGAGGTGCTGTTCAAGTCGCGGCGCGTCATCACCTCGGAAGGGCTGACGCCGGGGCTGAGCTTCCAGGTAGCGCGGCCCGACGCGATCAGGGACAAGCGCGCCGAGCTGACCGATTTCATCCGCCGCCTCACCGCGGCGCGGGCCTGGTCGCTAAACAATATCGACAGCTATGCCGCGACCTGGGGCAGGTTGATGAACATCCCCACCGCCGTGCCGCAGAACTGGCTGTCACGCGCCAAGATCAGGATCGCGCCGATCGATGACGGCGTGGTCAAAGACGAGCAGGCGACGATCGACCTCTATTTTCGCTGGGGCCTGATCAAGCAGAAGCTGGATGCCGCGGAGATCGTCGATCGCTCGTTCACGGACGCGATCGCGAAGGTGGGGTTGTAATGCTCCGTCGTCATTCCGGGGCGCGACGAAGTCGCGAGCCCGGAATCCATTCATCGACAGACATTGCGGCTCGATGGATTCCGGGCTCGCCCTTCGGGCGCCCCGGAATGACGACTGTGGGTGTGAGAGCTCACGAGTCACTCAAGCATTCGTGAAGCGCGACGAGCACGTTCCAGCGCAATCGCCTTCTTCGAAATATTCCTTCTGCATTCTCACCGCCCGGCAACACCCTCATTGCCATTTGCGCCGCAGCTCTTGCGGCACGGCGCACTCCCGCAAAGATCAATCCGACGACCACATCGGGAGACCGGCCATGGGCCTGCAAGAAACAAAAATCGAATCGCTTCCCTTCGTCACCGCCGAACTCAATTATCTCGCACCGATCGACGGCAAGCCGCGCACCTACGCGTTCGATCCGCCGCCGGGTGAGCCGAAAACCACCTCGCTGCCGGAGCCGCATCAGGTGCCGATCTTCGATGCGCGGCTGATCGCGCAGAACTTCTCGCTGGATCGCGAGGGCTTTGCGTTGGTGCGTCATCCGACCCAGGTGAAGGATTTTTACAACGACGAGGAAATCCGCAGCGTCTACTATCCAGCGGTCGAGGCGTTCCTGCGCGCGACGCTGAAGGCCGACCGCGTCGTCATCTTCGACCACACCGTGCGCAAGCGTGTCGAAGGCGCGCCGGATATCCGCGACGGCGGCCCGCGTCAGCCGGCCACGCGCGTCCATGTCGACCAGACGGCAATCTCCGGCGCCAACCGCGTGCGCGAGCATCTGCCTGATGAAGCCGACGAGCTGCTGAAGGGGCGCGTGCAGGTGATCAATCTGTGGCGGCCGATCCGCGGTCCCTTGCGGGATTCACCGCTCGCCATGGCCGACGGCACCACGGTCAAGCCGGAAGACCTCGTCGCTTCCGACCTGATCTATCCCAACCGCCGCGGCGAGACCTATTCGGTGAAATACAATCCGAACCACCGCTGGTTCTATTTCCCGGAGATGACGCCGGATGAGGCGCTGCTGCTGAAGTGCTACGATTCCGCAACCGACGGCCGGACCCGTTTCGGGCCGCATACCGCATTCGTCGATCCGACCACGCCGGCCGATGCTGTGCCCCGCGAGAGCATCGAAGTCCGCACGCTGGTGTTCCACCGGCAGTAACAACGTGTGATGGCCCTGCCGGGTCCATGCATCATGGGCGCGGGCGTCGTTCAGGTCTCGGTGGATTAGGCGTCCGAGCGCGCTATAGTGCCGCCCAATGCAAAGGGGGCGCTATGACAAGGATCAGGGTAGGACTCGTCGGCTGCGGCTTCGTGTCGGAGTTGCACATGTATGCGTTCCGGCGCGTCTATGGCGTTGACGTCGAGGTCGCGGCGGTTGCTGCCCGCGGCGACAAGGTTGTCGCGTTTGCCGGGCATCACAATATCCCGCGTGTTTACCGGAGCTTCGCCGAGCTGATCGCCGACCGCGATCTCGACGTCGTCGACATCTGCACCCCGCCCAATCTTCACGCCGAGATGATCGTCGCCGCCATGCAGTCCGGCAAGCACGTCATCTGCGAAAAGCCGTTCGCCGGCTATTTCGGCCGCGAAGGCGATCAGCAGCCGATCGGCAAGCACGTGCCGAAGGCGCTGATGTATGAACGCGTGATCGAAGAGATGGACAGGACGCGGGCCGCGATCGAGCGCACGGGCAAGCTCTTCATGTATGCCGAGGACTGGATCTACGCGCCGGCCGTAACCAAGACCGCCGAGATCATCAAGGCGACCAAGGACAAGATCCTGTTCATGAAGGGCGAGGAGAGCCATTCCGGCTCGCACGCCGCGCATGCCGCGCAATGGGCGATGACCGGCGGCGGCTCGCTGATCCGCATGGGCTGCCATCCCCTCTCGGCCGTGCTGTATCTGAAGCAGGTCGAAGCCAAGGCGCGCGGCGAGCGCATCCATGTGGCCAGCGTCACCGGCGATGTCGGCAACGTCACCGCCGGGCTCAAGCCGGAGGAGCGCAGCTACATCAAGGCCAATCCCGTCGATGTCGAGGACTGGGGCACGCTCACCGCCACTTTCTCGGACGGCACCAAGGCGACGGTGTTCTCCGGCGACATGATCATGGGCGGCGTGCGCAATCTGATCGAGACCTATACGAGCGGCGGCTCGCTGTTTGCCAACATCACGCCCAACAATCATCTGATGAGCTATCAGACCAGCGAGGAGAAGCTCGCTTCCGTCTACATCACCGAGAAGGTCGACCGCAAAACCGGCTGGCAATATGTCTGCCTCGAGGAGGAATGGACGCGCGGCTATTTGCAGGAGATCCAGGACTTCATGGAATGCGTCGCGACGGGCCGCCAGCCGCTGTCGGACCTCGCGCTGGCCTATGAGACGATCAAGGTGAACTACGCAGGATATTGGGCGGCGGAGGAGGGGCGGCGGGTGGTGTTGTAGGCGACACGAAGTCGCTGAACGGGGCCACAGGCCCACTGCAAATCCTTCTCCCCTTGCGGGAGAAGGTGGCGCGAAGCGCCGGATGAGGGGTTGTTTCCGCGCATCCCAATGAGAGTTGAACACGCGGAGGGGGCCCCTCACCCGTCTCGCCGCAACGCGGCGAGCCACCCTCTTCCGCAAGGGGAGAGGGTGTACACTGCCCGTGCCGCCCCCTCACGCCCCGTAGGTCGAGCCCTTCGGCAGCGGGAAGACCGGGTCCTGCGTGCGGATGTTGGTCGGCCACACGACGGAGATGTGCGCGCCGGCGTTCTGCATCACGACCGGCGTCGAACGTTCGTTCTGGCCGGAGAGCGGCGTGCCTGGCGGGAAGAATTTCACGCCATAGCCCTGGATCGTGCCGCCCGCGGGGATGTCGACGTCGAGCGCCGCTTTCCGGATCGCCTCGGGCTCGAAGCTGCCGTACTTCTCCTTGGCGACAGGCAGCACGTTGTTGAGCAGCACCCAGGTCTGGTTGAAGCCCATCGAGCAGTGCGGTGGCACGTCGGTGGCGCCGGTCTTGGCCTGGTAGCGACTGACCATGGTCTTGATCAGATCGCCCATGCCGGGCGCGAGCTTGGCGGGATCGAGCAGCTGTGCCGGCACCGGGTCGATGTTGCAGAAATTGTCGATGTCGGCGCCGAACGTGGCGCGCAACTTGTCGAGCTGGCTGTAGCCGGCACCGGCTCCGAACAGCATCTTGAAGCGCAACCCGCTCTCGCGGGCCTGGCGCAGGAACAGGGTGATGTCAGGGTTGTAGCCCGCGTGCGAGATCACGTCGGCCTTGGCCCGCTTGATCTTAGTCACCAGCACCGACAGGTCGGGCGCCGAGGCCGAATAGCCTTCGCGCAGCACCACCGGAATGCCGGCCTCTTTCGCATAGGCTTCGTCAGCGGAGGCAACGCCGACGCCATAAGGGCCGTCCTCGTGGATCAACGCGACCTTGACCTCCTTCGGATCCATGCCGAGCTTTGCTTTGGCGTGCTCGGTGAGGAAGCTTGCAAAGGCCTGGCCGTATTGATCCGAATGGATCTGCGCGCGAAATACGTGTTGCAGGTTCTTGTCCTTGAACACGGCGGTCGAGACCGCGGTCGTGATCCAGAGGATCTTTTTTTGCTGCTCGACCTTGGCCGCGAGCGGCACCGCATGCGAGCTGGCATAGACGCCGTTGAGGATGTCGATCTTCTCTTGGCTGATCAGGCGTTCGGCCTCGTTGATCGCAACGTCCGGCTTGCTCTGCGAATCCGCGGCGACCGGAGCAACCTTGTATTTGCCGCCGACACCGCCTTTCTCGTTGACGAGGTCGATGGCGATCTGCGCGCCGATCGAGGAGGCGACCGAGCCGCCGGCGGCGAAGGGGCCGGTGAGGTCGTAGATCAGGCCGATGCGTATAGTCTCGGCTTGTGCCTGGGCGCGTGTCCAATCGAGGCTGAGTGCGGCGGCGGCAGCCGCCGATGTCTTCAGCAGCTGCCTGCGTGAAGTCGGCATCCTATCCTCCCTCAAAACCGTCGTTCGATCTTGTTGTTGTTCGCAAAGTATGGGGAGCGGGGCGGCGGAAAGTCAATATCGCGAAAGTCCAGGTTCTTCGGCGCCGGCGCTTCACGCCGGCGCGTTCGTTCGTGGGTGGTGCCGCTCAGCCCGGCCCGGCGCCTTGGGTCGCCGTATACACCGCGTAGAGCGATTGGCTTGCGGCCATGAACAGGCGGTTGCGCTTGGGGCCGCCGAAGCAGACGTTGCCGCACACTTCCGGCAGACGGATGCGGCCGAGCAGTTTGCCCTCCGGCGACCACACGGTGACGCCGCTGTAGCCGACGGCGCGTCCGGCATTGCTGGAGGCCCAGAGATTGCCGTTGACGTCGCAACGCAGGCCATCCGGCCCGCACTTCACGCCGTCGATCACGCAATCGGTGAACTTCTTCAGGTTCGAGAGCTTGTTGTCGCTGCCGACGTCGAACACGAAGATCTCGCCCTTGCCGCCGGGGCCGGTGTCGCCCGGTCCCTTGCCGGTCGAGGCGATGTAGAGCTTCTTGTAGTCGGGCGAGAAGCAGAGCCCGTTCGGGTCGGGCACCTGGTCTTCGGTAACGACGAGGTCGATGCGGCCGGAGGGATCGATGCGATAGCAATTGGTCGGCAGCTCGCGCTTGCCCGGCACGAAGCCGGCCGGCTGTCCGATCCGCGGATTGAGCTTGCCGCCTGCATTGCTCGGGCCGCCCGCGACGTCGGGCTCGCCTTCGTAGAGCTGGCCGCCATACGGCGGATCAGTGAACCAATAGCTGCCGTCGGGATGCGCGGCGATGTCGTTCGGCGAGTTCAGCTTCTTGCCCTGGTAGGACTCGGCGAGCACGGTGGCGGTACCGTCATGCTCGTAACGCGTCACCCGTCGCGTCAGGTGTTCGCAGGAGAGCTGGCGGCCCTGGAAGTCGAACGAGTTGCCGTTGGAATTGTTGGAGGGCGAGCGGAATACGCTGACGCGGCCGTCGTCCTCGGTCCAGCGCATCTGCCGGTTGTTGGGAATGTCGCTCCACAAGAGATAGCGGCCCTGCGCACTCCACGCCGGGCCTTCCGCCCAGAGCAGCCCGGTATAGAGACGCTTGATCGCGGTGTTGGGCTGCGCGAGATCGTTGAAGGACGGATCGACCGCGATGATGTCGGGGTCCCAGAAATAGGTCGTCGGCGCGCCGCCCGGGCCGAAGTCGCGCGGCGGCGTCGTGATCGTCGTCGGCGGTGCGGCGGGCCCGGTCTGGGCCAGCGCGGGGCCCGCCAACGTGGCCGCGGCGCCGAGCGCCAGCCCCCCGACCAGCGTTCGTCGTGAAAGCGCAGCATCGTGCGCACGCTGCTCCTGCTCAGGAGCCTCCTGGCGTGTCATCGTATCCTCCCGGTTACGTTCGGCCGGCCGGTTGATCCGGCCAAGCGCGGCGAAGGTTAGTCCGGTCCGCGTCCGGTTGCGAGGGGCAGACTTGAAACCGCGGCGTGATCGCGGGTCGCAATTTCGTCACCTTCGAGTGCGTTTGGATTGCAGGGCGCTAGCAGGGGATAAAGCCGGAGCTCATTGTGCAAGTCGTCATCCTGGTCATCCTTCTCTCACTCGCGTTTGCGGCCGGCTATTTCACGCGGGATTACGTCTCCCGAAAAAGGCGCGCGGAGGCACGCCGCTGGCGCGAGTACGCCGAGCCGGACTGGCTCTCAGCCAATGCGCCGGCCAACACCAACGAGATCGCGAAGACCGGCACCGCTGCGCCCACCGGCGAGCTCGGCCAAATGCTGAACCGTTGGGAGAACAGGGCGCGCGCCCGCCGCACCGGCACGGCCTAGGCCTACCCTTTTAGGTCATCTATGTTGACCCTCTTTTTGGCGTTGCAGTTGCGGCCATTTCTCGTCTAGAAACGGCCACATCGGGCCTCTCCCGAAACCAACCGTCAACGGTTTTGACCGAGGATTTGAGGCTCTACAGGGTCTGGCAATGCTGATTCGCGGCCAAATCGAGGGGATTTCGGGGGAGGTGGCTCTGGCCGCCGCCGCGATCCCGGCTGCGCTGCTGCCCACCCTCCTTATTGGCGGCCTTCTTCTTACTTGCCCCTGAGGGCCGGCTGGGCGCCATGCGCCTGGGCGCTCAGGGGTTGGTCGAGATCAACGGACACCTCAAGCGCCAAGGGACTGAAACGGCTCTGAACGGCGCAAACGCTCAAAAGGAAATCTAGGAATGGCCACCGTGAACAAGTCCGAGAAGGACCGCGTCATCATTTTCGACACCACGCTGCGCGACGGCGAGCAGTGCCCCGGCGCCACCATGACCTTCGAGGAGAAGCTCGAGGTCGCCGAACTGCTGGATGATATGGGCGTCGACGTCATCGAGGCCGGCTTTCCGATCACCTCCGAAGGCGACTTCCAGGCGGTCAGCGAGATCGCCCGCCGCTCCAAGAACGCCGTCATCGCCGGCCTGTCGCGCGCCCATCCCGCCGACATCGACCGCTGTGCCGAAGCCGTGAAGTTCGCCAAGCGCGGCCGCGTCCACACCGTGATCGCGACCTCGCCGCTGCACATGCGGGTGAAGCTGAACAAGACCCCGGAGCAGGTGATCGAGACCTCGGTCGCGATGGTCGCGCGCGCCCGCAACCAGATCGACGACGTCGAATGGTCGGCCGAGGATGGCACCCGCAGCGAGATGGACTTTTTGTGCCGCATCGTCGAGGCCGTGATCAAGGCCGGCGCCACCACGGTGAACATCCCCGACACCGTCGGTTATACGGTGCCGGAGGAATATACCCACTTCATGAGGACGCTGATCGAGCGCGTGCCGAACTCGGACAAGGCGGTGTTCTCCGTGCACTGCCATAACGATCTCGGCATGGCGGTCGCCAACTCGCTGGCCGGCATCACGGGCGGCGCGCGCCAGGTCGAGTGCACCATCAACGGCATCGGCGAGCGCGCCGGCAATGCCGCGCTCGAAGAGATCGTTATGGCGATCAACGTGCGCAACGACAAATTCCCCTACTGGAACAAGATCGACACGACGCAGCTGACCCGCGCCTCGAAGCTGGTCTCGGCGGCGACCTCGTTCCCGGTGCAATACAACAAGGCGATCGTCGGCCGGAATGCCTTCGCCCATGAGAGCGGCATTCACCAGGACGGCGTGCTGAAGGACGCTTCGACCTACGAGATCATGCGCCCCGAGATGGTCGGCCTGAAGCAGTCCTCGCTGGTGCTGGGCAAGCATTCCGGTCGCCACGCCTTCGTGCACAAGCTGGAGGAGATGGGCTACAAGCTCGGTCCGAACCAGTTGGAAGATGCGTTCACGCGGATGAAGGCGCTGGCCGACCGCAAGAAGGACATCTACGACGAGGACATCGAGGCGCTGGTCGACGAGGAGATGGCGGCCTCGCACGACCGCATCAAGCTGACCTCGCTGACGGTGATCGCCGGCACCCACGGTCCGCAGCGCGCGACCATGAAGCTCGACGTCGACGGTCAGATCAAGATCGAGGAAGCCGAGGGCAATGGCCCGGTCGACGCCGTCTTCAACTGCATCAAGCGCCTGGTGCCGCACGAGGCCAAGCTCGAGCTGTACCAGGTGCACGCAGTCACCGAGGGCACCGACGCGCAGGCGGAAGTGTCGGTGCGGCTGGCGCAGGACGGCCGCTCGATGACCGCGCGTGCGGCGGATCCGGATACCCTGGTGGCTTCGGCCAAGGCCTATCTCGGCGCGCTCAACAAGATCGTCATGAAGCGCCAGCGCGACAATGTGACGGCGGCGGCGAGCTGAATGGCTGCCCTGCTAAGGGACAATAGCGGCTGTGTAAGCGAGCCGCTATTGATGCAGCCGGCATAAGACTGGCCACCCGGCGCCGCCGGGCGGCTCAAACAAACGACAGGGAGAGACCATGCGCACCTCGGCGATCGCCGCCTCCATCGCGGTTCTGGCACTTGGCTTGAGCGGGCCGGCATCGGCCCAATCACCGATCATCATCAAATTCAGCCACGTTGTCGCCACCGACACGCCGAAAGGCAAGGGCGCGGAGAAGTTCAAGGAGCTCGCCGAGAAGTATACCGGCGGCAAGGTCAAGGTCGAAGTCTATCCGAACTCGACGCTCTACAAGGACAAGGAAGAGCTCGAGGCGCTCCAGCTCGGCAGCGTGCAGATGCTGGCGCCGTCCAACTCCAAGTTTGGGCCGCTCGGCATCCGCGAGTTCGAAGTGTTCGACCTGCCTTACATCCTGCCCGACATCAAGACGCTGCGGAAGGTGACGGAAGGGCCGCTCGGCACCAAGCTGCTGAAGCTGCTGGATGCCAAGGGCATCACCGGCCTTGCCTATTGGGACAACGGCTTCAAGCAGATGAGCGCGAACAAGAAGCTGATCACGCCGGCCGACTATCAGGGCGTGAAATTCCGCATCCAATCCTCGCGCGTGATCCAGGCCCAGTTCAAGTCGCTCGGCTCGCTGCCGCAGGTGATGGCGTTCTCGGAAGTCTACCAGGCACTCCAAACCGGCGTGGTCGACGGCCAGGAGAACACCTGGTCGAACATCTACACCCAGAAGATGCACGAGGTTCAGAAGTACATCACCGAAACCAATCACGGCTACATCGGCTACGTCGTGATCGTGAACAAGAAATTCTGGGACGATCTGCCGGCCGACATCCGTGACCCATTGTCAAAGGCGATGAAAGAGGCGACCGAGTTCAGCAACGCGCAGTCGCAGAAGGAGAACGATGACGCGCTGGCCGAGATCAAGAAGAGCGGCAAGAGCGAGATCATCAAGCTGACGGCCGATCAGGACGAGGCGATGCGCAAGGCGATGGAGCCGGTCTACAAGGAGGCGGCGGGCCGCATCGGCCAGGGGCTGATCGACGAGTTCCTGAAGGAAGCCAAGAGCCCGACGAACTGACCTCGACGGGCGACCCCAACGAAGGGCTTCCGCGCAGCGCACGGAAGCCCTTTTTGTTGCGAATTATTTTTGTTCGCATCTGAACGGACATTCACGGCGATTACATCTCTGTAAGAGCGCGCTTCCTGTCCAAGTTGTAAGTTGCGCGTCAGCCCCCTCGCGCTCATCCTCACGGGTATCCTTCCAGAGGAGGTCAGGATGAAGAAATTCACCATCGCCGCCATTGCCGTGCTCAGCATCGCCGGCTCGGGCGCGGTCTATGCCCAATATCATCGCCCGTGGATGGAGCACGTCCGCCACATGCGCATGAGCCCCGAGGACCGCGCCGCCTTCGTCGATGCGCGGATCGCCGCCGTCCATGCCGGGCTGAAGCTGAACGCAGACCAGGAGAAGCTGTGGCCGCCGGTCGAGGCGGCGGTGCGGGAGTTCGCCAAGCTGCGCATCGACCGCGCCAATGCGCGGATGAATGCCGGGCCGGGCGATGCCGACAGGGCCGAGGATCCGATCGCCCGCCTGCGCCAGCGCGCCGAGGACATGGGCGCCAGCTCCGCCGCCCTGAAGAAGATCGCCGATGCCGCCGATCCGCTCTACAAGACCCTCGATGAGGGCCAGAAACGGCGTCTCGCCGTGCTGACCCGGCACCGCGGCCCGTTCGGCGGCGGCGAGGACGGCCCGCGCCACCACCACTTCAAGGAGCGCATGGACCGCATGATGGAACGGGGCATGGACCACTTCCACCACGACCGCTTCGACCGTGACCGCGGTCCCGACCGGGACCGGGAGGGCCGGCTCTGAACGGACCGGTTCTCAGGCCGTAAACCTGGCGAAGCCGCTGGAATCCAGCGGCTTTTCGCATTTTCGGGGCTGCGGACGAGACCTTGGAAAACTTGCGTCCGATCGCTTGCCAGACCCGGAACGCTTTGCTAAACGACCGGCCTCGCAAGGCCTTGACCGCCTTTCGGGCGCATAGCTCAGTTGGTAGAGCAGCTGACTCTTAATCAGCGGGTCCCAGGTTCGAGCCCTGGTGCGCCCACCACCTTTAAGCCCGCAGGGGCTTTTTTAAATTCTTCGATAGAGCAAAGCGCGTCTGGTGCGACGTTTTTGTTGGAGTGGACACGGCCGGTTTGCTATTCGGTGTTTCCCTAGTTTCTATATCTTCACCCATTCGATACAGCGCGCAGATCCGATGGGACAAGTCGGTCACGTGCTTGTCGTAGATTAGGAAATTGGAGCGGGCAGAACGGACGGTGTGTTCTGTCCGTCGCAGCAAGATACCGCTTGCTGCAGAACCAGAACCAGAATGTTCCGGATCTGCGCCCGCGAAGCGCAATGCGCAGTTCGATGCGGCGGCGCAGCGATCGCTGGCGGAGTCATACGCAAGATCCTTTATGCACGCACGAACTAGCCGGCTTAACCTCTTTCGCGTCAGCCGCGCTTTCGCTGAGAGGGTAACGTAAATTCCACGACCTCGTGCTTGTCGCACGGATCAGGTGGCTGATTTTTCTTCACGATCAGCTCGAGCTCGAGAGCCTCGAAGGCGAGCTCATCCGCCAAGCGCTTGAACAGCTCGCGCTTCTCTATGTCCGTCGCCCGCTGACTCATCAGCGTAAATTCTCTCGCGTCAGCGCGGACCTTTTCCAAACGTCGTCGGAGGTCCTTCATGTGTGCCGGCGTAGCTTTTAATATTATCCTCGGCCCGAACAATCAGTTTGCTTGTTCGGATTCACCGGGAGTCAACTGCCGAAACTCGATACTGGTTCGATGCGGACCGCCAAATTCGTCGCTCATCGTGCTGCGATATTTGGCCATGCTCCATGACCCGGCCCCTGTTCAGGGACTGCGGGCTGAGGTCGGCCGTCCTGGCTGATGAGCTATCTCTGTCCGGCTCTCGCCCGATGATGCACAGAACGGGCATACCTGAAGGGGCATGAATGTTCGAAAGCGCACAGACGCGAGTGTTGCGCCCGACTAGGCTGCGAGCGATCCTGGGCGTTCGCGAAGCGCTCAGGGCCCGATGGCATCGGCGGATGCCAAATGTGCCGGCTGCAGCGAAGCGGTTCCGTCCGCGAACGCAGTGTTGCCGGCTGCGTGCCGGGCATGAGGCAGGAATAAGCTCGGCAGATTAGATCAACGATGGTCGTTCTCGTGCGTAGTGTCCTTCTCATAGTGGGAATATGGCTGCTGGTGAACGTTCTGTTCGTTGTAGCTGTCCTGCCCTCGCGCAGACCGGCACCTACTCGGCACGCAGCAATTCCATCTCCGGCGACGATCAACACGACGGCCGGTCGCTCGGATGGTCGCGAACCACCACTCCTGCAGCGCGGGATGACTCCAGTTGCAATCAGAGTTCTTTTCGTCGTCCTCCTCCTTCCAGCCCTTCGAGCGTGGAATGCGGTTAGGCGGCACTTCAGAGAGCATCACGACTAGAGTCGGGCCATCGTGCGCTTGAGTTCTCGTCGATGTCTTCACTGCGCCGCGGGCCCCCCGAGCGATTCAGCGAGACCGTCAGCCGGATCGCAAGTGCGGTCGCTACGGCCAATGGCTCCAACCATAGTCATGACCCGCGTTAAAACGATAATGTGAAAATCTCAGATCGGGAAACAGCCGGCGCCAGCATTCCCAACCCAAAATGCCGCAATCGGCGCTCAATTTGTCTGGCGCTTTTGAGCTGAAGCCTGATCGATCAGGAAATCGTCCAAGTCTCGGCCGCTTCGAAGCTGCGGCCGCAGCCATCGCGGCTGCCTGCCACGACCCGACCATGTCTCCGCTGGGTTCTTCGGATTGCGATATTTGGGACGGACGGGCGGATATGGACGACGGCGCTTGTAATTGAGCCGTGTGACCTCGCTGGCCAGTCTAATGCTGCGCAGCCTTTCCTCCAAACGTGCTTTTTGCACCAACATTTTCTGAGTGAGTTTGGCGGCGACCTCTTGGTGAAGGGTCCAGAGTTCGTCAACGGAGAGCGAATTAAAATGCGCGGTGTTCATGGCTCCAATCCGAATCTTGGGCAGAAGGCCCGGGCACACAAGTCGGGAATCAGGGAGCAGGCAAGCCGCCAGTTAAATATTGATCGCACAATCCACATTTATCCGCTAGGTGGCAGGGAGAAAGGCGCGACGATGGCCATATCGCGATGGAGTATTTAATTCGTAGCGGGGGTGTCCACGTATCGCGACATCCACGAACTCATCCCTCGGCAAGTTTTGCTTTGGTGTTCGGGAACGGGCGCAACTATCGCAATCGACCGGGCGGCTACGCCGCGGATCGAGGCCCGGCGCAACTCAGATGACCGATGAATCCATCGGCCTATCCTTGTTGCAGGCATCCCTGGAGTGCTGGACCGGCATATAAATTAGGTGGCCAAGAATACCATTAATTCATCGCGTTGCCCGATTTAAGCCGCATGGGGGCCGTTGTCGCCGCTAAGGCTCAAGCGGGGGCGCACCCGGGAGTTTCCGATGTCCGGACATTTGCGATTGTACTTCGCCAGTTTGCTCCTTGTCGGAGGTTTTTCGGCGACGCCTGCGTCTTCCAATCCTCTAACCGACTTCTTCAATACTGCTACGTCCCAACCCACGGTACCCACCCCTCCGCCGCAAGCCGAATGCGCGCCGCGTCCCGGTACCTCGACCAGTGGCGGACAGCATTGGGTCTACCGAACGGACGGTCGTCGCAGATGCTGGTTCCTGGCCGAGGGCATCGCGACGGTGAAGAAACCCATTCGGGCTCCCGCGGCCAAAGACCGTAGCGCCAGTTTCGACGAGAACCGGACCACGCAGACCACGCGGAGCGTGATCGTTGATGCGCGTGCGGAGTTGCTGCGCTCTGCACCGCCCGAGCAATCCCAGACGCCTGTAACGGAAATGCAGGTAGCAGATGCCACTTCCGATCTCGGCACGGGTGCTACCCTGATGTCGGCGGCTCCCGTCGGAGATATTCCCCGCAACCAGCTCAAGCACGAACACTCCGTGCCGGATCAAGTCAACGTTGGGCAGTTTCTCGCCGCCGCGCCTGCCGACCCACCTCAAGATATGCCGCTGGGCCCGCGCACTGCAGAGGGGCACGACGAAGCGCGCAGCTGGACGGGCTGGCTCGGTGGGCTGCTGATGACGCTTGGTGGCCTCTCGCTCTTAAGCTCGAGCCACACGCTTCGGCACGCAGTGAGACTACGCCACTGAGGTGGCGACATACGAGGTATTGCGGCCGCGCGACCGACGGATTGAACGAGCAGGTATCGCCGAACTGCCACACGTACAATGGTTCCGTTGCATCGCACTTAGTTTGGCGCTGCCTTAACCAGCGACGTCATCGCCGAGGCTCGCTAGGCGCAGATGAAAGCCGCCCAGTCCTCTTTCAAGGTAGAGGTGGACGCGAGGAACGCGGGCAATCCGTGCATCGACCGCGCGAGTGAGCCGGGTTATCCTTCGGATCCGGCGGGTCTCTAAACGGCTCTAGCTATGCCGCTCGCTTTGGTACGCCGCCTTCTGCCGATTGGTTTTGTTTCTAGATGTCGGAGCTTACTTCGAAGTTTCTCCACCTCTCTGAGCTCCTCCAGAAGCGCCTGGTGCCGTTCGCTCAGAACAGCACTAGAAGAAATTTGACGCGTACTCGACATCACATGCCTCAGAAAAGGACTTAACTAGGAAGTCGACGAAAACGGAAGACAAAGAACGCCCGACTGAAGCTCAATGAGCTAAGGCCGCGGCGGCCAGATGTTCCCAGTACTCTGCCTCTGCAAGCAATTTCCAGCTTCGCGCAGGTTGGAGTGCGGCAGTCTGACGGCAAAGCAAGGCCATTGCGCGAAAGCGGCGGGCAGCTTCCATTCCAACCTCCCATGTTTTCTTTTCTCCAACATATTTTTTAATTTTGTGATGGAGTCATCATGATTATATATAATAACGAAATAATCGTTTGTTTTGCTTTTCTCCGCACCCAGGGCAGATGCGCCGGCTACCGAGCCCGTAACAATGATGACGGGTCCTGGCTGCGCGCTACCCTCTAGAGCGTACCACCATCCCGCGATGGTCCGCCTCGCAAGGTGGGGTCCAGGAGCCTCTATGATTGCGGCACACCGGTGCAACTGACGGGAATCATGCGGCTGCAAGGCAGCGATCAGTGCGATCGGAATCTTCGAACGGATCACCTCACCCGTCGTGACAGATGTGCTGCGTCGCGCCTTCGCACGTCGCGAAATTTGCTCCATGTGCGCGGGCCAGGGGCGCAGCATCCGGTCGATTATATCGCCCTCACATGATTACCTATTAATCTTACTATAGCGCTGCTCATCCGTAATAATCCGGTGATTGCTTACCGACTCCAGCCAGCGCTCTGCCCAGGATCCGATTGTTGGTTCGGCTATCGTATTTGATTTACGGCGCTTTTGTCGATTCTGAGATTGTTGTGACGGCTCGCTTCGCAGTCCGTCGATTTAAAATCGGAATTATATATTAAATGTTGACGCTAATAAGTATTTAATGAATAGTTTGTCGCTGGCGGGGCCGGAGATAAATCCGCAGCCGCTGAAGTTGCCAAGGTGTCTGAAAAATCCATCTTGAAAGAAGGGATTCCTCTATGTTGCATCATTTCATCGAGACCAAGGAAGCGTTGAAGCGTCTGCGGACGGACCAGGACGGCGTGGTGTCATTCGAGTACATCATCGTCGCGGTTTGCATCATCGGCGCAGTGTCAGCTGTGTTCGGCGTTGGGGCCGGCGGTGCGATCGGAACCGCGCTGACAGGCGGGATCACCGCGATCACCACCGCTTTTACTGCGGCAGTCTGATACGGCCGTCCGGCCAGAGGGGGGCATCGGAATGTGTCCCCCTCCGAATGTTATTTCTCTCCATTCTTATTGTTGCTGTGCCTTCCCACCACCCTGAGGCATGCATGAGCTGGGTTTCTTCCATCGTCTCGATACTGGAAATCTCGTTGTTGCTGTATGTCGCAACGCTCGACGTCGCGACCCGCACGATCCGAAATGACGTCTGTCTCTTGCTGGCGCTGCTCGGGATCGCCCGTCAGCTTGCCAGCCCAATGCAACTTGCCGAATCCCTCATCGCCGCGACGCTCCTGTTCCTGTTGCTGCTCGCGCTCTACCAGCGTGGCGGGATTGGCGGGGGCGACGTCAAGTTACTGGTAGCTTTGGCCATTGGCCTGCCGCCGACGGGCTTGATTGAGTTGCTAGCGGTAACCGCGCTGGCCGGGGGCGTTCTTGCCCTGGTGCATCTGGTGATGCGCGTCCTGCCATATCCGAAATTGGCGCCGGTCGGTTCGTCGCTCGCACGGCGCGTCTACGCGATCGAGCGCTGGCGCCACGTGCGACACGCGCCCCTGCCTTACGGGGTGGCCATAGCGTGCGGTGGCATCTGGACCATCTCGAGCAGAGGATTTTGACATGTCATCCACGTTGCGCCTCTCGATCATCCTGGTGCTCTTGCTCGCAACCACCGCATTCGGGCTGATCGCCTACAACATGAACCTGCCGAAACAGGTTCCGGTAACGGTTACGGCGCAAGGGCCGGCGCCTCCTTCGACTGTCGGGTATTTTGTCGCGGCACGTCCGCTGTCGAAAGGTACATTGGCCCGCGAAGAAGATTTCGCCGTGCGCTCGGTGTCGCCTGAACGCCTTCCCGCAGGGGCGATCCTGGAAACACCGGACTCGAAGGCCGGACTTCCCGGCTCTCTGGTCCGCAAGTTCGTCGACGCTGGCAGTCCCATCACCTTGCAGGACGTATTGCGACCTCGGGATCGTGGCTTCCTGGCCAGCGTCCTGGCACCGGATAGCCGCGCGATCAGCATCAAGGTGGACGAGGAGTCTGGCGTGTCGGGGCTGATCAGGCCGGGTGATCATGTTGATGTCTTGTTGACCCAGGTGTTCGAGAAGGCAGATCCCGCGCGCCGGGCCCTGAGCGAGACCGTTCTAGGAAACGTTCGAGTCATCGCGATTGACCAGGAAATCATGCAGGGTGGCCGAACCGTAAGCTCGGTAGCCGGCTCGGTGGCCGGCAAGCAAGCGCAGACTGTATCGTTGGAGCTTGCCCCGGACCAGGTCAAGAAGATCACGGTCGCAAGGCAGCTCGGAACGCTTTCCCTGGCGGTGCGGGCCGCAGTCGAGCAGTGGGATACGGCGGACACTGGCGCCATGTCCAGCTGCGATGTGTCGCCGGAAATCGCCCGCCAAA
Source organism: Bradyrhizobium sp. IC3195 (assembly GCF_020193585.1). Classification (NCBI taxonomy): domain Bacteria; kingdom Pseudomonadati; phylum Pseudomonadota; class Alphaproteobacteria; order Hyphomicrobiales; family Nitrobacteraceae; genus Bradyrhizobium; species Bradyrhizobium sp. IC3195. The sequence goes on from NZ_JADYVG010000022.1 coordinate 123,902, forward strand.
ATGCGATTGCCGGCCGGACAGCAGCGGTCGTTGTTCATTCCGGTGGTCAGATAAAACAATACTCCGTCAGGAAGCAGGAATCTGCCGACGGCGACGTTCCGATCAACTGCGACGGGTCGGAAGTGTCCCGCCGCGGAGCGACGATGGTGGTTCAGGCAGGCAAGTTGCTGGAGAAACGTTGATGAGCGTTAACATAGCGGCCCTCAGCACTCCTGAAGAAGCGACGTCTGTTGTCGCCCGCAATCGAATCGTCTGCTTCGTCAATGACGAATTGAGTGCCGCGGCTCTGCGCAAGGGCCTTGAAGGCAGCAATATTTCGATCAAGCGGGGCACGATCCGCAATGCCATACGGATGCTCGAAACGGACACCGAACTATTCGCCCTGGTGACGGACATCAGTGGTATCGATGATCCATTTGCCGAACTGGAGCGGCTGGCCGGCGTCTGTCCGCCCGATGTCCGGGTGGCTCTGATCGGTGAAAGCAGGGAGATCACCTTCTATCGCGCGCTTATGGAGCTCGGCTTGACCGAGTACCTGCCGAGACCGATCACGCGGGACATGGTGCTGGACCAGCTGCGCCCAAAGCTGCTGGGCGATCGTGCGCCGGCGGCAACCGACCGAGGCGGGCATGTGATCTCGATCTGCGGCGCGCAGGGCGGTGCCGGCGCAACGAGCATCGCCATCAATCTCGCGCTGCAACTGGCGGAGACCACCAAGGCCAAGGTCGCGCTGCTCGATCTTCATCTTCAAGGCGGCGAAACAGCCGTGATGCTGGGTGTTCAGCCCGGACCAGGCCTGCGCATCGCCCTGGAGAACCCGATGCGGGCGGACACGTTGTTCCTCGAGCGCGCCGCAATCGCAGTCAACGAGCGAGTCAGCCTGATTTCCGCCGATGAGGAACTGGACGCTCAGCTCGACATCACCGAAGCGGGCGTGAGGCACGTCCTTGGTCTGCTCCGCCAACGATTCAACTACATCGTTGTCGATGTCCCGGTCCCGTTTCCGTCATCCATCCATCCGGTGATTTCTCTTTCCCGGCACGTGCTGGTGCTGCTGGAGGCGGAGGTGACCGGACTTCGCAATGCCCACGCACTGCGGGCCGCCGTCACCAACATTGCCGGCAGGGATCGGGTCTTCACCTTGCTGAACCGTGCCAATCGCCCGGGGGGCCTTCCCAGGGCCGCGGTGGTCAAGGCGTTGGGGACAGAGCCTGACATGGTCGTACCCGATCTCGGGAAGGGCATGACCCAGGCGGTCAATCTCGGAATTCCCGCGCTGAAGCACGTATCTGCACTGCGACGCCATCTCGCGCCGATCGTACGGGAGATCACGGGGCTTGGCGCCGAGCAGAAGGGACGGCTGCGGAGGCTGCTGGGGCTATGAGAAAGTTTGGTAGGCGCGACGAGGAAACGCCGGTTCGCTTGCCTGCATCGACGCCGAGCTTGGCTGCAACGACGCCAAGCGTGCCTGCATCAACCTCAAGGCGCGACGAGGCTTCGATTGACCGGCCGGTGATGCCAGCTTCACTGCGCGAACGCGTCATCGAGCAGATTGAGCCATCGGTGGCCGCAACTGTTTCGCGTGAGGTCCTTCGGCGCCAGATCGAGGAAATCATCCATGGCATCGCCAATGAGGAACGGCTCGAACTGTCGGGTCGCGAGCAGCTTCAACTGGCGGACGAGATTGCCGACGACATGACCGGCTATGGGCCGCTGCGTCCGCTTCTGCTCGATCAATCGATCAACGACATCATGATCAACGGGCCGAGCAACGTTTATGTCGAACGAGCCGGCAAGCTGGAGCGGATCGCGGTGCGCTTCCGCGACAATGATCACATCGCATCGGTGGCCCAGAAAATTGCCGCGCAAGTTGGACGGCGCATCGACGAATCCAGTCCGATGGTGGATTGCCGCTTGTCCGACGGCAGCCGCGTCAACATCATCTTCCCGCCGCTGGCGATCCACAGCCCCTGCATCTCGATTAGAAAGTTTCCGAGCCGCCGCCTGGATATCGCCGCACTGATCGAAAACGGCTCGATGACCGCAGCCGTCGGACAATTGCTGGAGATTGCCGCCCGGTGTCGGCTCAATGTCCTGGTCTCCGGCGGCACCGGGTCCGGCAAGACGACGCTGCTCAACGCCATGAGCCAGTTCATCGATCACAGCGAACGCGTCGTCACCATCGAGGATGCGGCGGAGTTGCAGCTCCAGCAGCCGCACGTGATCAGCCTGGAGACCCGGCCTCCCAGCCTTGAAGGCACGGGGCAGGTGACACAGCGCGATCTGTTGTGGAATGCGCTGCGCATGCGTCCTGACCGGATCGTCGTGGGCGAGGTGCGCGGCGCCGAAGCGTTTGACATGCTGCAGGCGATGAACACCGGCCATGATGGTTCGATCTCCACGGTCCATGCCAATAGTGCTCGCGACGCCCTGACCCGCATCGAGAACATGGTGCAGATGGGGCAGGTGAATCTGCCGTCGCGAGCCATTCGAACTCAGATCGTCGCTGCACTGGATCTCATCGTGCAAGTCGAACGCATGCGCGATGGGCAACGTCGCATTATCCAGATCAGCGAGGTGATGGGGCTGGAATCGGATGTGATCACCACCAATGACATCGCAACATTCGAATACCAGGAGGAGGACGACAATGGGCGGATCTCGGGCACTTACCGGGCCACCCTTGCAGTCCCGAAATTCAAGAGCCGTCTCGTCTATTTCGGGCTCGATCGCGCCTGGGCCGAGGCAGTGAGGCAGATATGATACCTGAGGCCGTGATCGTCGCTGTTCTGGTGCTCGCGATGTGCGCAGCCGTCGGCTCGTTATGGCTCGACGGCCGGGAGCGACGCATGGACCGCCGGCTGGCGGTCGCTCTACCGGCCTCCCATCCGGCCAGCCTGCCATCCATTCGCCGGGCGGAGACCGGCTCCCGGTATCTGCTTCTCCACCGTTTGGCCAATTACAGGCCCGAGATGATTCACGCCTGGCATCCGGCGTATGTGCTGCTTGCTGCCGCTATCGCCGTAGCAGCGATCTTCTACGCTAATCGCCTGCTGGGATTTTCCGTTTTCTACGTGTCTGTCGCGGCTGCGATTGCCGCCGTGGTAGTCGTGCGAGGTCTGTTTGGCTGGCAGCAACGTCGGTTCGCCAGTCAACTTTTCCGGCAGCTGCCTGACGCCATTCAGCTGGTGACGAGTACGGTTCGATCGGGTCTGCCTGTGCACGAAGCATTTCGCACCATCGCGCGCGAAATGCCGCAACCGACGTCTGGACAATTTGCAATCGTATGCAGCGAAATGAATCTGGGAAGACCTCCGGAGGAAGCCGTCGAAGGCGTCTATCGGCGAACGCAAGTGGCAGAGTATGCGATGTTTGCGGTGACACTTGCGGTTCAATTGAAGTCCGGCGGCAGCTTGGCCGAGACCTTGCAGACGCTGGGCGACACGGTGAGTCAGCGTGTTGCGCTCGCTGCTCGCGCCAAGGCGCTGGCGGGAGAAGTGATCTTTTCCTCGCGAGCACTCACGATCTCGCCCCTGATTGCCGGAGCATTGCTATACGCGGCCAATCCGCAGAACGTCGATCTGCTGTTCACTGACCCGACCGGAAACAAGCTTCTGGCTTACGCGGTAGTCTCGGTGCTCATCGGGCATCTGGTGATAAGTTGGATGGTCAGGCGGGAAACAGAACTATGACTTTTGGTCTCGGGCTGGCGGCCCTCGCAGTCGTAGCTGGAACGGCGGCCTTCATGTTGATCATCCGCGAACTACACGTCCGTGCATTGGACACGCGGGTCTCAAACGCCGTGATGGGTATCCCTTACCGTTCAGCCCCCTTCAAAGACCTGACCGGTTGGTTCTCGTGGCTGGGCATGCGCTATCGGCGCTTCTACGCCGAGGAGAATCTGGAGGAGCTACGAACGGTCCTCCACTCATCTGGATTCAATCATCATAGAACCTTGCCGATCTGGATCGGCATCAAGATCGTCAGCATGTTCGCGCTGCCGGTCATTGCGCTGCTTCTGGCGCAACTTTCGGGAAGGAGACCTGCCGACGTGCTGGTCTTCACGCTGATGGGTGTGGTGATCGGAATCTTGGGTCCGCGATTGGCTCTGTCGGTGATGAAGCGGCGCTTTGATGCTGCCATTCGGCTGGGCACGCCGGATATGATCGATTTGCTGATCGTGTGCAGCGAGGCGGGAATGGGCCTGGAAAGCGGGCTGGGGCGTGTCGCCGAAGAAATGAAGTCGACCAATCCTGCCATGGCCTGGGTGCTGCACCGACTCCTTGATGATCTCCGGATACTGCCAAGCCGCGTCGAAGCATTCGAGAATTTGGCGGTCACTTCGGATGGTCTTCGCCGGTTCGGCACGATGATCAGCCAGAGCTTGCAGTACGGAACGCCGTTGGGCCAGGCGCTGCGCAGTATCGCGCTCGACCTGCGGCGGGAACGCATCACCAAGCTGGAAGAAAGGGCGCACAAGTTGGGCGCCAAGCTGACCATTCCGATGGTGCTGTTCCTGCTCCCAGCCATGTTCGTCATCATGGGGGGAAGTCCCGTTCTTCACCTCGTGCGTTCGTTCGCCAGCTTCGGAAAGTAGCCATGAGCACAATTGCCCTCTCCAAGAGCGGATCTTACGACCGGATCATGCGGCTGCTTGGCAGCTTGTGGTTCTTGTTGCTGGCTCTTTGCGTCGCCGTCAGGATTGGGGCGTCGCTGCACGATCCGTGGCCCTCGCTCTTGTCGAGCTTTTGCCTCGGCATCTTCTACATGCTCCTGGCGCTGTTGATCATGACGCGCTCACCGGCAAAGGCGCATGCCGATGGCCTGCTTCCAAGAATAGCTGCCTTCGTCGGCAGCTATCTGCCGTGGTCGATCAGCTTCCTCGGCAAAACCGACGACACGCTGCCCAACCTGGCATCGACGGCTTGCGTGCTGGTCGGCACGATCATGATGCTCGTCACCATCCGACATCTGGGTCGGTCGTTCAGCCTGGTGCCGCAGGCGCGCTCGGTGGTCCAGACCGGACCCTATCGATGGATCAAGCACCCGCTCTATGTCGCCGAAGAAATCGTGGTGCTGGGCGTCGTGCTGCAATACCTGACACCGGTCACGGTGATGGTCCTGGTTCTGCATATAGGCATTCAGGTCTGCCGAATCCTTTACGAAGAAGACCTGCTTCGGCGCAATTGCCCCGAGTATTCGAGTTACGAAGCATCACGTTGGCGAGTGATTCCTTACGTTTGGTGAGCGGCTATGCGTGGCCGGATTGTGGTGGACATGGTTCAGATCGCTGCGGCTCGGGTGACGCGATCGCACGTGGCAAGTCCCCGTGGAGGCAGGCGCGCGTATCGTAAAGGGTCCTTCGTCGCCGATCAGCGCGGCGCCGTCGCGTTTGAGACAGTCATCGTTTACATTTTCATGGTGTCGTTCCTGCTGATGCCGCTTGCCGACGTCGCTGCCGCGGGCTTCCGGTTTATCTCTGCGTGGTCGGCCTTGCGCTCATTCGGACAATACATTCAATACAAGAGTCCGCCCGACCCGGCGAACCCGGGGACCTGGGTGTCGACGCTGCAGACAACGGTCGCCGGGCATACCATCGGCAACATCCAGGTCATGTGCGGAAGCACAGCCTGCAACTCCGGCAACCTTGGTTTGACTCCCAAGTACTTTACGTTTTCGACGACCGTCACTTTGGCCCCGATTGTGTTGACGTCGGTGCTGTGCCCCAGCAGTTGCACGTACACGCTGCCTTACTCCGAACGTTTCCAGTAGGTGTTCTCATGCGCAGTCTGCTCCGTTCCAGACGAGGCTCGGCCGCATTCGCAACAGTCATCGTGCTGATTCCGCTCATCGGCGTGGTCGCACTCGGGGCCGAGGCGGGATCGTGGTACGTCACCAGGCAGCACGCGCAGAATGCCGCCGATGCAGCGGCCTACTCGGGCGCCCTGCGACTTGCATGCGACAATGCTGGTGTGCTCTGCGATACATCAGTGGATTATCAAGCAAAGGAATTCGCGGCACAGAACGGGTTCTGCAACTCCGGTGACACGGCCTATCCGGGCACCAACTGTGCGACAAGCCTTCCAGCAGGAATCTCGCGGGCCGTGCAGATCGATATCGGCAGCTACAGTGCGGGTGCGTTCACAACGCCGCCCGCAGGAGGCGGCGGTAACGCCGTTCGCGCCCTCGTCAGTCAGCAACAGCCGGCCTACTTGTCGGCAGTGCTGGGTTTGACGACCGTCAACATCCCCGCCCAAGCCATCGCTCTGGTCGAACTGCCGAGCAAGGTGTGCGCCTTGGCGCTCGGACCTGATCCGAACGGCGGCGGAGGGGCGCTTAAGATTGCCGGTAACGTCAGCAACAACGGCACGGGTTGCCCGATAATGTCGGATGCCAGTGTTCAGTTTGCCAGCACTGCCTCTTTCACCGGTTCGGGATGGGCCGTCTTGGGTGTAACCGGCTGTAGTCCAGCCAGCACCTGCGCCAATCCCGGCGTCACGTACAACTATTTCATGCCGTATGCCAACAATCCACTTAGCAAATTGGACAGCCAATCGTTCAATAGCTTGACCTCGAGCGGGAAGCCAAACGATTTGGCATGCAGTGGTACGTTGACGCCTAATACCCCGCCGAGCAGCACTAACCTGTACCGCAACCTAACGTGCACGACCGGGAACGCGGTAGATTTTAGTCCGGGCACGTACTTTTTCTACAATGGCACGATAAGATTCAATGGCGGAACCATCACTTGCAGTGCCTGCACACCCTGGCCACCGGCTGGCACAGGTTTAGGCGTCACTCTTGTATTACTCGGGGATTCCAGCATTTCCATCTCTGGCGGCGCTGTAGTTAATCTGTCCGCGCCTTACACCAACACTTTCTCTTCTGATCTGAACGGCGTTCTGATTGATGATCAAGCACCGAGCAAGAGCAGTAATCAGGTGACCATCAACGGTGGTTCGGTTAAGCTGGGTGGTGCGATGTATTTCCCGCACGTCGACGTGACCTGGAACGGAGCGACGCAAAGTACCAATACGACCTGTTCACAAGTGATCGCCAAAACTCTCACCATGGGCGGTGGCGGCTTCCTGAGCACGGATGGATGTAATCCGGTCACCGTCCCTTACACCCAAGTTGTCCGCTTGGTGCAGTGATGAGAAAGCTCGATCAGCGGGGCATCGCATCGTTCGAATTCATCCTCGCCTTTGTGTCCCTTTTCATGTTGATCTTCGCCATCTTCGATCTCGGACGCTATGCGATCACGATGCAGTCCTTGCGGACGCTCGCGAGCGCCGGGGCCCGAGCGGTCATGATCAGCTGCTACACGCCCGCCTTGCTTCAAAGCCCGCCTCAGTCGCCGTCAATCTGCGGGGGCGATCCCATGTCCACAACCGCAAAGCAGAATGCCGCGCCGTTCCTGTATCGCGGCGGTCTCACGCCGACGCTGAGCGTGGCATCCAGCGGCAGCAATTTGACCGTGACTGCTTCTCAAGCCGGCTTCACGATGCTGATGCCGATATGGGGCACAGCACTCAATGCGCCGAGCGCGTCAACGCAGATTCCCTTTTAGGCAAAATATGGCAACGTGCCTTACCCATCTTGGCCGACATCGCCTCGGGTCGGCGCTCGAGCTGGACAAACCCCTCGGAATCGAACTGCGCCAAAGCAATCTGAGCCTGGCCAAGTGCCGTTTGGAGACGACGAGCCGACGCCGTTCGATCGTGAGCCACGACGGAATCGCGCAAACGTGGTCGTGCTGCAGCAGTTCTGAACGGAGCTGCAGAGAGAAATGATGCGCGCCCGCAACATTGGAAAGTTTTCTTTGCCAGTTGAGGCTGTGCGGTAAGCGTCTCTTCTTGCACGCAGGCAGCATCAAGGACGATGATCTTGGAAACGCGAAGTAACGAATTGTAGTCGGACATCTTGTAAGCTCTGCGGCGTGGTGCGCAGAGGGGAACTATTGGGGATATCGAGCACGTAGATTTGCGGGGGAGCCGCGGATCGCAGTTGGGGGGACTCGAATGGGTGGCGGTCGCATTTCGGGTAAGATAAGGAGGCTTCTCGCCTTCAGCGTGATGGGTCTTGGCGCGGCGCTCGCCTCCTTTGCGTCCGCTGACCCCGCGACAGCGGCAGACCGGCGGGGCTCCTCCGGCGGCGGCGTCTTCGTCAGCGAAATGAACGACGTCCAGCGGGTCAAGGTGGTGGTCAACAAGTCACGCACCTTCAAGGTCGACACGGCTTTCGCAACTATCGTGGCCGGCTCGCCCGACATTGTGGACGTGAAGTCGCTCAGCGATCACCTGATCTACGTCCAGGGCAAGCAGACCGGCACCACCAACGTCATCCTGCTCGACTCCTCGATGAAGCAGATCGGCATCCTCGACGTCGAGGTCGTGATCGATACCGGCAATCTCCAGCAGAACATCCGCAGCAGCACTGGTGGGCATGGGATCCGCGTCTCGGCTTCCGAGGGCCAGGTGGTGCTCAGCGGAACGGCCGCCGATGCGGTTACGGCCGAGCGGGCCATGGCGATCGCCACCAGCACAGTCGCGAAGGGGGGCACCGTCGTCAACGCGATGAGTGTCGCGGCGCCGCAGCAGGTGATGCTGGAGGTGCGTTTTCTCGAGGCGGACCGCACCGCCGGTCGCGAGCTCGGCATGAACTTGTATGTCGCCAATGCCAACGGGACCAATGTCGGGAATACCGGGCTCGGTGGTGCAACAAGCGCGACGGGCCGACGCCCAATCGGTGGGATTAATACGGTCCAAAATCCCCTTGGCAATACCGGCGGGACTCCTGTTGGTGCTTCTCCGACGGGTAGCCTTCCGATACTCGGAACGGCAGGAACGCTCCTAAACACCGCCGCGAATGTTGTATCTCCTCAACCGTTCGGAAGTTTGTTGACCAGTGTCATCCGCACCAGCAACGGCGGCTCAGTGGACCTGTTGATCTCTGCATTGGAAACCAAAGGACTAGTTCGTCGGCTGGCGGAGCCCAATTTGATCGCCCTTTCAGGCGACGCAGCTCGATTCCTGGCGGGCGGTGAATTTCCGGTGCCGATTGCCTCAACGCCGGTTGCCGGCGCTTTGCCAACGGTTACCATCGAATTCAAGAAGTTCGGTGTTGAACTTGGCTTCGTTCCTACAGTTCTCTCGCGCGGCGTGATCAATCTGCGTGTTGAACCTTCCGTTAGCGAGCTCGATTTCACGAATGCCGTGCAGATTGCCGGCACAACCATTCCTGCGCTGAGCCGCCGCGACGCGCGAACCACGGTCGAGTTGCGCGACGGTCAGAGCTTTGCAATCGCCGGTCTGCTCCAAACCCGCAATCGCCAGGACGTCTCGCAATTGCCATGGATCGGCTCGGTACCGGTGATTGGCACCTTGTTCAGCAGCAAGTCGTACCAGCAGGAGGAAACCGATCTCGTCATCATCGTGACGCCACGCTTGGTGGCGCCGGCGGCGCCCGGTCAGCAAATGGCGTCGCCGCTCGACTCGCGCCTGCCGGCCAACGACGTCGATTTCTTCCTCAACGGCCAGACGGAAGTGCGCAAACGCTACAATGATTACGTCAATTCCGGAGGCGACGTTAAAGGACCTTATGGTCACATCATCGCTCCCGAGCTCACTGCGACCATTCCGGCACCGGCCGTTGCGAACCAGCCGGTCGTGAAAAGGCTCAACTGAGAAGGAAGCGGGAGATGACCATCAGGTATCTGGCTCTGTTCGCGCCGCTCCTGCTCGGGGGATGTTACGGGGTCGCCGGTCATGAGGAGGTGGACCGATACTTCCAGCGTTCCGACACCATCACGATGAGTGCCGGCAATGCCAAGGAGGTCAACGCCGTCACCCATACAATCCATCCATGGCCGCGCAACGTCGGTGATCGCAGGATCGTGCACGACGCCCGGCGCGTGGGCGCCGCCGTAACGCGCTATGGCAACACGAAACAGCCGGTGGATCAGTTACCCGACTTGGGCGATCCAACGAAACAAATGGGCGTGCGGACTGCCCCAACCCAGAACGTCAACATAGAAGGATTGGGGGCTGGATCGACTGCTGGAGTATCAGTGCCGGTCGGCGGAGCAGGCGTAGCCGGCAGGTAACGATTTTTAGTGCGTGGTTTTGGCGATGTTGTTTGCGAGCGGCGCAGTGAAGTTGCTGCGACGTGCGGGGGACCAAGGAGTTATGCGACGTATCATCTTCATGCTGACCTGTTGCTGGTTGGGGATCGGCCTTGCGGGGTGTGATCATACGCTGAGGCAGGCTGCCGTCGTCGCTCCCGTCGAGCCGCCTGGCGGGGACCCGGTGCAGGAGCCGACCGACGTCAAATATTATCCCTCGGACGAGCCGGTACGGGTGGGCTTGGAGCATTTCAATCGCGGCAACTACGGGTTAGCCAATCGCTATTTCAGGGATGCGGTCGAGAAATCGCCGAAGGACGTGACGGCCTGGGTTGGACTCGCGGCGAGCTATGATCGGATACGTCGCTTTGATCTCGCCGATCAGGCCTATGCCCAAGCGATCCGGCTGGGCGGCGAAACCGTGCAGGTCCTGAATGACCAGGGATATTCGTACATGCTGCGCGGCAATCTGAGTGCGGCGCGCCGAAAGTTCGAGAAGGCCTATTCGCTCGATCCAGGCAACCCGGTTATCGCCAATAACCTCGAGCTTCTCAATGGCAGCCGGCGGTTCATTGAAAGACCACCGAATAACCAGCCTTAAGAGGGCGATCGACTACTGCGATCGCGGCCAGTTCTCGTCAATTGGGCCCAATTACAGCATCAGCGTGACGGCTGCCGCTGCGGACGATGACAACAACGCCATTGCGAACGGTAAATCTCGCGCCGAGCAGCTTCCGCACCTTGTCCGTGATCGGAGAGGAAAAGGGAACGGTTTCTCCCACGACGGGATCGCCGACCTTTGTCGTCTCAGTCGCGGGGCCAGCAACTGGTGCAGGCTTGATATAGTCTCGGACAAGCTGAATCTCTTCACGTGACAGGATGAGCGGAGCCTGGTCGCGTTGGATCTCCGACGGCGGTTTGGGTATTCCACGGCTTGCCTTTTCGCGCATCTCGTTCGTGCTTGCGATCTGATCGAGCCTGGCTACGCGCAGCTTGAGTGCGATGATATCACGTTGCAGTGTTGCGATCTCCAATTTGCGCGCGTTGACCTGCATGAAGACAATGATCGCGCAAACGCAACTCACGACGAAGCCGACGCTCAGCAGTGCGATCAACCAGCGCTCGAAGTTTCCCGTCGACCCCCTGGTCGTTCGGGGGAGTTGATCGCGCTGGAGATGGCGCCGCCAGATGCGACGTGCTCGGTCGATCCAATTGGTAGAGCCCGTTACACCGGTCCCCGCCCGGCC